>JAJCXQ010000296.1 GCA_029263355.1 Acidobacteriota bacterium
CTATGAGTTCCCGGACTATGAGTCCCTTCTGGGTGCTTTACCGCCGTGGCTGAAGCCATCTGGCGAGCTGGTTGTGGAGCATTCGCGGCGAGTTGAGTTGCCCGAGGTCTTCGACGCCTGGCGCCGAGCTGACCATCGCTGCTACGGCGATGCTTGCTTCAGTTTCTACCAAACTGAGTGCCACTCCTATCCCGATGAGAAGTACTGATGGCGATCTTGCGCATCGAGCGGGGCGAGAAGTCCCCTTACGAGATTGAGCTCGGAGCCGAGGATTTCGATATCGGGCGCGGTCCGGGTAATGCGCTCCACTTTCGGGATCCGTGGTTGTCGCGGACTCACGCCCGGATAACCTGGCAGCACGATCGACATCACTTGGAAGACTTGAAGAGCCGAAACGGGACCTTCTTGCGGGGTGCCCTGCTGAAGGAGCGGCAGACGCTCGCCCACGGCGACATCATTATGCTCGGGGATATCGAGCTGCGTTACTACGAAAATCCGCCAGCACGCCATGGCTTTGCTGGGGCGCGCCGTTTCGGCGGTGACAGCACCGTAGTGCTGTCGACAGATGACCTGGTCTTCGAGCGTTATCAAGAGGCGCCAACGCTAATGGTCGCCAGCGAGAAGGAAGCTAGCCTGCTACCGGCTCTGAACGCGGCGGCCGCAGCTCTGATCTCCCACTATCCACTGGCTGAATTGGTGGAGCGGATCCTGCGGTTGGTGCTCGACGCGGTCAATGCGGAGCGAGCGGCGGTGTTGCTGCGATCGCGGCGCGACAATCCTCAACTCGAGGTGAGGGCATTTCACGGGTTCGCCAGTGATCAGGAGGTTGGGATCAGCCAAACGATCATCGACGAGGTGACGCACTACAAGAAGGCGATTTTGACCCTCGACGCACAAACTGACGAGCGCTTCGACGAGGCGGTCAGCATCCAGCTCGAAGGAGTCCGCTCTTTGATCTGCGTGCCGCTGTGGAACAACCATGAGGTCATCGGCCTGGTTTACCTTGACCATCGTATTACCGGCCGTACCTTCTCCGCCCGCGACCTGCGGTTGGTTGGACTGATTGCCAACATGGCGGCGGTCAAGCTGGAGAATGTCTATCTGCTCGAAGAGCAGATAGAGAAACGGCGGATGGAAGAGCAACTGGCGGTTGGAACCAAGATTCAGCGCAGTCTTTTACCTTCCGAGAGTCCGCAGTTGGAGGGCTACGATATTTATGGCGCGACGCGACCTTGTTTCGAAATCGGTGGCGACTACTACGATTTTGTCCAGTTGAGTAATGGCAAACTGGCGATTGTGATCGCCGACGTCGCAGGCAAGGGGGTGGGAGCGGCACTGTTGATGGCGTCGCTCCAGGCATCCCTGCGGGCTTTGATCCAGACGGTGTCGGAGCTCGACGTGTTATTCGCTCAGCTTAATCAAGCGCTGCTAGCAATTTCGCCGGCCAATCGATTTGCAACTGTGTTCTATGCTGAGCTCGATCCCGCGACCCATACATTGGAGTATGTCAGCGGTGGGCACAATCCTGGGATATTGGCGACCGAAGAAGGCATGGAAGAGCTCATGCCGACGGGACCGATCGTCGGTTTGGTGCCCGACGTCAAATACACCAGCCGGCGGATTGATCTGCCTCCAGGCAGCACGCTGTTGCTCTACACCGATGGTGTGACCGAGTTGATGTCGGAATCGAACGAAGAATTTGGCACCGAGCGTTTACAAGAGGTCTTGCGCCAAAACCTTACCGGGGCAGCGATCGATCTGTTGCGTGCGATTGGGGGGGAGATGACGGCCTTCAACGATGGCGCCGGCTTCGACGACGACTCGACCGCGGTCGCCATCCGGCGGACATCCGCCGCCTGAACGCGCGGTGTCAGCCGTTTGTTGAGGATAGCTCCTGAGCTGCTTGGATGAACGCTCGGGCATTGTCGACGGGAGTCATCGGCAAAATACCGTGCCCGAGGTTGACGATATGGCCTCCGCCCCGGCCCTGCTCGATCAGCCGGGATACGCGCTGGCGAATGTCCGCCGGGGTGCTGAGCAGGGCGGTTGGGTCCAGGTTGCCCTGCAACGTGAAGCGGTCGCCAACTTGTCGTCGCACCTCGTCGAGAGGCAACCGCCAGTCGACCGACAATACGTTGACGGGTAGCTCTCTCAGCTCGGGCAAGAGATGGCTGCCACCGTTGGCGTAGTAGATCAAGGGAACGGTGTCCTTCAGATTGTCCAGGATGGTGCGCAGGGACGGTAAAGCGATCTCGCGGAAACGCTGACGATCGAGTAGGCCGGCCCAAGTGTCGAAGATCTGGATGGCTTGGGCGCCGGCTGAGATTTGCCCTTGCAGATAGGTGATCGAGACGTCGGCTAGTTTTTGCAGCAATCGTCCTAGGCCGCTGGGGTCGCGATAGCTCCAACCCAGCAAGTGGGCGAAGGATTTGGACTTACCCCCCTCTACCAGGTAGGCGGCGAGGGTCCAAGGTGTGCCACCAAAGCCAATCAGCGGTACCCGGCCATCGAGCTCGCGTCGCACTAGACGCAGGGCATCGAAGACGTACCCCAGAGTCTCGTCGACATCGGGGTCGATCAAGCGCTCGATGTCCTCCGTTCGGCGGACGGGCTGAGGGAAACACGGACCGTCACCCTTGACGAATTTCAGCTCGGCGCCCATCGCTTCCAGCGGCAACAGGATATCCGCGAAAATGATCGCAGCGTCGACACCAACCAGGTCAACAGGTTGGAGAGTGACTTCGGCCACCAGTTCGGGAGTCCGGCAGAGGGTCAGGAAGTCGACTTTCTCTCGGACTTTCAAGTATTCGGGCAGATAACGCCCAGCTTGCCGCATCATCCACACTGGGAGACGTTCTACCGGCTCGCCGCGACAAGCTCTCAGGAAAAGATCGTTCATGGCGCGAAGACTACCAGAGGTGCATGCAACAGTTCGAGTCGATGAAGGTTTGGGCTGACGGTAGGTTGAGCAGGAGAAAGGCCTGATCAGGAGGAGATCAAGAGGACGACAGTTCTAATTGACGGCAGGTTAGGAGGACGATGGTTCACGTGGACGGCAAGTCGAGGGTGCTTGCGATAGGATCCCGGCATGCATCGACTAGTGGCATATGCACAGAATGGTGTGCGACGTTTCGCCGTTGACCGCAGCGAGCTGTTGATCGGCAGTGGTGAAGACTGTGACATCCGCTTGCCCTATGCTGGTGTCGGCCGTCAGCACGCTCGGCTGCGTTCCGGCGGCGACCAGGTAGAGATCGAGGACCTCGGTTGCCGCAAGGGAGTTGTGGTCAACGGGCAACGTGTGCGGCTAGCCCGGCTCGAAGTGCTCGATGAGATTCGGCTGGGATCAATCGCCTTGTTGCTCGAAGATGTGGTGCCCGAAGCGGATTCGGACGATGATGTGAGCGCCGTTGTTGAACCGACAGGGGAACCGATAATCGATCCGCCACGGATGCTCGAACACCTGGCGCGGATCTCACAATGGGTGTTGGCCGATTCGTCGAGCGCTACGACTCTCGAGTCGCTGGTTATCGCTCTGCTCAGCGATTTCGGTGGTGGAGTGCTGTTCCTGTTCCAGGGGGACGCCGACTCGCGCGGTATCAAGTTCGTCGTGGCGACCGACGAGCGTTGGCTCGGCTCGGGCGACGAGGTTTTGCGTCAAGTCGGCGACCATCAGGGCGATCTCGAATCCTCGGAGGTTGTCGCCGTGTCAACCGCTGAGCTGGCAGGTGAGCCGGCGTGGATGGCCTATCGGTCAATCCGTGCCCTCGACCGACCCTACTTGTTCGTTATGGCGCTGCCACGTTTCCAAGAGGAGCAATGTTCCGACAGGGAGCCCTGGTCACCTCTGGACGCTTTGCGCACCCTTGGCGACCAACTCATTCTCGGTTTGGTCCACCACGTTGGTCAGTTCGAGCCGATTCTTTTCGGGCGTCGCGAGCAGATGGGGCTCACGATGGCGACCGGCCTGATCGCTGGTGAGTCGGAGAGCATGAAGCGCACACTGGCTCAGCTACAAGCAGCGATCGACCCTCCGGTTCACGTTTTGCTGCGAGGCGAGCCAGGGGTATCAAAAGAACTGTTGGCGCATTCGCTCCATTTATCGAGTGCTCGCCGCGACGGTCCGTTTGTCACCGTGTCCTGTGCCGGCGCCAAGCTTAATCAGATTGAGGCGGGACTCTTCGGCGCCGAGATTGCAGGCAAGCATGGCCCATTGACCCGTGAGGGTAAGCTGCTCCTGGCCGATGGAGGCACCTTGTACCTCGAGGATATCGAGTATTTGCCGCTGGAGCTGCAGGACCGCTTGGTGCGGTTCATCCGCTCCGGGGAACTGGAGCCCACGGAGAGCCTGTCGTCGACCCGAGTTGATGTACGGTTGGTAGCGGCTTGCCGCAAGCCGCTGGAGGCCCAGGTGGCACGGGACAAATTCCGGATTGATCTCGCCTACCGTCTGGCGCAGTTTACCGTTGATGTGCCGGCGTTGCGTGAGCGACGGGCGGACTTGCCGTTACTTATCCAGGCGGCGGTCAATCGCTGCTGTCATCAGACTTCGAAACGGATCCAGGGCATCACCGTCAAGGCGATGGAGGCCTTGGCAGTCTATGACTATCCAGGGAATCTTCCTGAGCTCGAGAACATCGTGCGCCGGTTGGTCTACCTGTGCTCCTCCGGGCAACCGATCGATGATTCCATGTTGCCGGAGGAAGTTCGGCTCGGCAAGATCCAAGGGCTGCGGCCCGAAACCACTTCGGAGTTGAATCTCGACCGGCTGGTTGCGGACTGTGAGCGGGCTGCGATCCGCGAGGCGTTGCGTCGCTCCAACGGCAACAAGTCGGCAGCGTCGCGTCAGCTCGGATTGTCGCGAAACGGTTTGGCGATGAAAATCAACCGTCTCGGTCTTTCCGGGGCGGATGGTTCCGGTTAGCCGGGACAGCAATGTTCGCCAGCACAGCATGAGTCAACCGCGAGTGGAAAGGGTCCGGCCAGCCTTCGAGACCGCGATTCTGCTCGCCAGCGCCCTTGCATTGCTGTTGCCGATGGCCGCGGCACTCGGTTCGTTGGTGGGTCTGGTTGGGCTGTGGATCGTGGCGCGACCACCGCGTCAGGAACGTCTTTTTGTCGGCGTCACGTTGACTCTGGCTGTGGTCGCGATTCTCGCTTCGATAGTCGTGCGTCACATCGACGGTCCGTCGGAGGAACGCTGGGTGGCCGAGCTGGAGAGGGGATTTGCTAACGTCTGGGGGGACCTGAGGGCGATCGTCGACCGCGGCGCGGCGCGCTTCGAGGAACCGCCTCCCCGCGGTGGCGGGCATCTCGAAGAATTCAAACGGCTCGAGAGTTGGGTCGAAAGCAGCAATTTCGACCTCACGTTGTTGCTGCTCGCCCCGGATGGTAAGCCCGTTGCTTGGGCCGGCGAGGGGTTGTTGCACGCGCCTGTCGCCTTCGATCTACCGCTTTCGGGCTTCGCTTATCGTCGTGGTTACTCGGCGTCGACGGTGTTCGCGGTGGCGCCGCTGTCCGAGGATGCTCGGCCCTGGCGTCTGGTCGCGGGTCGTAGCCTGGCCGCCGACCGATTGCCATTCGAGACGTTGGTGGTATCGCTGAACGACAGCCTCCGTTGGACGGTAGGGGAACGCGATGTCGAGCCGTCCGCCGGCGCCCTTCGTCTGATGGCGGATCAAGGGCCGACAATTTTCATCACTTACCCTGCGGGCGTCGAGCGTCGCCCCCGTGGGCTCGCGGACTTGCTTTACCGTCTCGGTGTTGGGCTGGTTGGTCTCACCCTGCTGACGCTGGTTCTGGTGCGTACAGTCGGCTCGCGATTGTTGCCGCAAGATCCGCGACGTCGACCGCCTCCCGGGCTGCCGCTGGTGGCGGTTGCGGGAGCCGCCGCCTTGGGGTCTGCTGCCGGCTTCGATGACCCCTTGGCTGTTGCCTTGGCGGTCAGCGTCGGCTTGGCGACCTGGGGTCTGATTCGGCCGCGATCTCCAACGGTCGATGCTGGTTGGGGAGCGTTACGCGGCGGAATCACCTTGGTTGCCCTGGCTGCGGCGGCCTATGCTTATCAACGCTGGACCGGCCCCGCGGATGTGACGTCGGCCACCGCGGGTGGCCCCGAACTGTTCGCACTGTGCTTAGTGTGGTGTCTATCTGCCCTTGGTCTGCTGGGTCTGGTGTCGCCACGTGGTGCCGTCGAGCCCAGCGATCGCCATGCTTGGTGGGCGACCTTGATGCTGTTGGCGAGCGCCTCGGTCTGCGATTTCCCTTGGTTGGCCTTGCCATTGCTGGGGCTGGCGGGGGCGGCGATCGTCAAGTGGATCGCCGGGGTCGATTTCAACGCGCGCCCGGCGGCGCTGACCGGCTTGTTGGTTTTGGCGGCACTGGCCGGCAGTAGCAGTTGGGAGACCGCCTATCGTGAGGTTTTCAGGCAGCAAATCGAGCACGACTACTTACCGCGTATCGGCCCTCCGATAGGCGACGAGCTCAACGATCTAAACGTCACCATCTACAATTACTTCAATACCGGGGGATTCAGAGACGCGGTTGCTCCCCTCGCAGCCGGTCCGGTTGACCCCCAGGACGTCGCGTTCATTCTGTGGCGAGACTCGCCCTTGTCGCAGCTCGATGCTCTGTCGGCGCTGGCGATTGAGACCCCTGATGGACAGATCTCGAAGTTCACTTTTGGGCTATCGATCGGCGAAAACTTGGTGCTCTCGCAGCCACCTGACCGTTGGAGCGTGCCGCCGGTGGCGGAGTGGACCGAATCGCTGATTGTGGGTGAGGTCGAGCTGGTGCTGGACGGGCAGAGTTGGGGCTTGGCCAGGTATTGGTTGGTACCGCGCCCCGGTTTTCGTCTCGGAGTGAGCGAGGTCGATGAGCTGGAGGAGTCCTTGTTGCGCGGCGGGGACCGCCGTAAGCCGCTCGATGGCTTACCACGAGGTGTGCTCTATGGCCTCTATGATAATGAAGGGCGGGCGATTTCGAGCCCTTGGGGCGAAGCGCCCCCGATTGAGCTGGCCCTGTGGGAGGAAGACGAAGAGGCGGAGGAGAGGCCCGTTTTGGCAACGATCGATACTCCCGACGGTCGCTCTTGGGTGTGGCGCCACGACGGAGCTGATGGCATCGAGTTGCTTTATCTAGCGCAGTTGACGCCGCGTGCCGGGCTCGAGCGGGTGGGCATCCATGCCTTGGGATCGCTCACCTGGATCACCGTCATCGCTTTCTTGGGATTAGTCTTCGGGCTACCATGGGTGGCTTTTCGTGACCTCTTCGAACGTACAGTCCGGTCTTATTCCAAGCGTATGATTCTGGTTTATGCAGCATTGCTGCTGCTGCCACTGATCGCCCTCAATCTAGTTTTACTGCAGAGCTTCGCGGATCGCCAACGAGACGAGCAGCGGGCCAATGCACAGAGCGCGCTGAGCTCGGCTCGGGTTTTCTTGCTCGACTATCTACGGGGTCTCGAGCAAGGTTTCGACCTCAATACGCAGGTCAACCGAGCGTTGATGGAGTGGATCGCCAGCGTGGTCGAACACCCGGTCAACCTGTACTGGGACAGCAAGGTCTTCGCGTCTAGCCAGCAGGAGCTGTTCACGTCGGGTCTGTTGCCGCGTCGTATCCCTGGTGAGGTGTACTCTCGCCTCGCGCTCAGCGGCTACGAGATGGGCTTCCGCCAGCACCGCGGCGATGTTGGATATCTCGAGCTTTATGCACCCTTGCAAGTTGGCGGCGCCAACATGTCGCCCAAGGGTTTGTTTCTTTCGGTCCCGCTGCTCGAGCAAGAGGAGGAGGTCGCCCGCGAGCTCGAAGCTTTGCGGCGACGCGCGACGTTGGTGACCTCGGCTCTGGTTTTGCTGCTCTTCGCAGTCGGTAGCCGGTTGGCGAGAAGCTTCACCAAGCCGATCATGGAGCTGATTGGCGGCACCCGTCGAATCGCTGCCGGTGCAGACTTCTTGGATGTCGTGCCCCGCGAGCACGAGCTCGAATCCCTGGCAGACGCGATTGACGACATGGCTCGACGCCTCGCTGAAGGGCGGCGCAAGTTGGTGCTGGAGAAGCAAGTTGTCGAGCGTATCGTTGCGAATATCACGTCCGGAGTTTTGTCGCTTGATCAGCACCGGCGAGTGCTGTTGCAAAACAGTGTTGCCGCCGACCTGCTCGGTACCGAGATCGGTGTTGGCATCGACCAGTCAATGGCCGACAATCGCCGCCTGAAGCCCGTCGAGGACTTTCTGCTGTCCGTTGGCGATGATCTCGAGCAGACGACTCTCGGCCTCCAGGACGAGGAGGGGGAGTCCCGCGAATGGACGTTGACCTGGGTTCCGATTCCGGGCGCCGAGGATCGCACCACTTTGTTGGTGGTCGAGGACGCCACCGAAGTGCTGCGCGGTCAGCGACTCGAAGCTTGGGCGGAGATGGCTCGCATTATCGCCCATGAGATCAAGAACCCACTGACCCCGATACGCCTGTCGGCGGATCACATGCGGCAGGTCTATCGTAACGATCGGGAGCGTTTCGACGAAGTCTTCGAACGCTGTACAACCAATATCCTCAAGCAAGTCGAGGAGCTGGCGGACATCGCTTCAGACTTCTCGATTTACAGTCGCATCCCGCGCGCGGTAATGGCGCCAGGAGACTTGCTGCAGGACCTGCAGGAGCTGGTCGAGGGTTACCGCGATGCGGGGCGCAGCGGAGTAGCGATTCGATTCGTTTGTGAGCTGGGGCGCCTCGAGACACGCTTCGACGCCAAGTTACTCGGGCGAGCGGTTCGTAACGTCCTCGAGAACGCTCTGCGGGCCAGTGAAGGACGAGGTGAGGTCGAGTTGACTCTGGAAACCGATGACGAAACCGCCCGAATTCGGGTGATCGATTCCGGGCCAGGAGTTGAGCCTGATTTGCTGCGGAGGATTTTCGAACCTTATTTCTCGACCTACGATACCGGTACCGGCTTGGGGC
>JAJCXQ010000297.1 GCA_029263355.1 Acidobacteriota bacterium
CGAGTTCGGTGTTGTCAGTGAGAGGTTGGTAGGTCTAGCCGAGGAGGTGCGCGAGCTGAAGAAGCTTGTGCAGGCGCCGGAGGTTCAGGTCGAAGCCCTGGCGAGCATCCTTCCGCACGAGACCGTCAAGCGCTTGAGCGAGACGTACGATGTTGGATACGGAGTCTATTCGGGGAACCCGCTGCAGCCGCCGCTCGAGTATCGCTACGCATCGAACGCCGGCCTCAAGGTCTTCTGGGAGACCGCGAAGATCTCCAGGCACCCCTCAAACCCGCTGAAGGTCCTAGTCACCGCACCCGAGTCGGACCTGCTAGGTGGGGTCCTCTCGGGCATCCACACCGCGATCAAGATGATCGAGGGAAAGCAGACCACCATGTTCTCGTCGCCGAACGTCTCGATGCAGATCGAAGTCGTAAGAACCGTGTCGGGTCAGCTCGCCGTGGCGCTCGGAGTGATGGCTCGCTGCCCGGAAGATACGCCGGGCGGCACCTCGATCGACTACGGCTGTCGTTAGGCGGGACGGTTGGAGGCCCTCGCGCGGACGCCGCGATGGCCCTAGCGATTGTCCTCGATCACCACGTCCGGCACAGAGCGCATCACTGGACGGCGGAGGTCCGGGTCGCCCTCGGCGAGACAGCGGAATACAAGCTCGGTTCCGGGCAGCGCTCCGCCAAAGACTGGGCGAGGCGCGCTCTTGATCGTGTCCGGCATCATCACCTTGCCTAGCGATTCGCAGTAGGCGTTGGCTTCCAGGATCGCATCTCGTTTTGCACCCTCGCCGGTCTGCAAGTCGGAGCGCGCGGTACGGGAGATCATGTACGTGTCCGGGCCGTAGGGCAGAACGCCGGTACTGGAGCTTGCGCATCCGAGCGCGAGTCCGGCGGCCGCGAGGGCGGGAGCGAGCCGTGCCATGTACGACCAGTCTACACGGAGCGAGTCGGCGCGGCTTCTGTGCCAGACTGGGTGGGTGCGTGCCGTCAAGTCCTTTGATCGACTGGCCGTCGCGATGCCGTTCATGGTGCTGCTGGCTGGCTGCGGACCGCTCGAGCATCGACACTACTGGGAAGCAACCCTCTTCTGGCCGGACGCGCCTGGCGGGCTTGCCTCAGCAACTCTCCCCGACGAGTTCGAGGACAGCCTTGTATGCGACGCTGGTGCGCTTATCGCGATGGATAAACGTGGCTGGCCGTGGGAGCGAGAGGTCTCGGAGGGTGGGTCATTCCACACGTGCGAGGAGGTCAAGCGCGGTGTCGGTCACTTCCTGGAGGGGCTCTTTGAGCTGGTAGGGCTGCTGCTTCTTCTGCTCGTAGATGGCGCGAGGGATCTGTTGGGTTTCGACTAGGAGGACCGGTCTGTGAAGGTCATTGCCAGAGCGATTTCGGCACTCGTACTCCTGACCGGCTGCGCGAACTCAGTTCCGCCGGACGCAGTTCTCGGAGATTTCGGGACGAGGCCCGCGGATCCAGAGAGAGTGGTCCGCGAGTACCTCGCTAATCAACTCCGAGATCCCGAGGCTGCGTTCGTCCACATCCTCGCCCCGCCGATCCCGGGGGTTCCTCTGGGCTTCGGTGATGGAAGCTTCGGCTGGGCATTCTGCGCGCTCGTGTTCGAGCCGCACTGGTCTGTTGGATGGCGTACGTACTACTTCCACGTTCACGAGGGGCGTGTAACGAAGTCCCACGGCACAAGAGTCGGCAGCAACGGTCAGGCGAAGGGGACCTGTCGCCTGTTGCTCGGCAGTGCCTAGCTGCGAGTCCCAGAGGAGGGGGACAAAGGGGGAAGGGGGCGGGGTCCCAACCGGGTCCCGGTCCCGAAAGTTGGGGGTGGGGGCGTGTCAGCCGCTGGCGAGTTCGGCCTGGACGACCCCGTACGAGACTTCGAGCTGCTCGGCGATCGATCGCACCGAGTGACCGCTCTTGCGAAGCCTGCGGGCGCGCTTGCGGTCGAAGTCTGCTCGCGGCCGGCCGAGCTTCTGGCCGCGGCGTCGGGCAGCAGCCAGTCCATCGCGAGTCCGCTCCGAGATGAGATCGGCCTCGAACTCGCCGACTGCCCCTAGCACTCGATACAGGAGCTTTCCTGCGGCTGTTCGAGTGTCCACGGACTGATCCAGGCAGACGAGGTCTACGCGGTTCGTCTCGAACACGTCGGCCAGGTCGCAAAGGTGGCGCGTGGAGCGGGCGAGGCGGTCTAGTTTCACTGCGACAACCGTGTCAACGTCCTTCGCCCGAACGGCCGCCAGGAGCGCGTCGAGCGCCTTTCGAGAGGTCTTGCGGCCGGAGGCGCCTCGATCCACGAACTCCACTGCGTCCATGCCTTGGCGCTCCACCCACTCCCGAAGACGGTCTAGCTGGGCCTCGGGGTTCTGATCCCGGGTCGACACCCGGGCGTAGAGAGCTGCCTTCTGACCCATCGAACGCCTCCCCAGTCGGTCAAAAAACGACCGTTTGTTGACCATATCACGAATGCCGCCCAGGTCCAGCAAAATCAAGGGGTTCCGGTCCGCAATCGGTCGGAGCCGAGGGGGTTTTTCGATCGTACTGGCCCGCCATCCAATCCAGTCGGCTGGCCGATCAGGTTGGGGTTCCCGGCCCTGGGATTGGGTCGATCGCGACGCCCTCAGGCGCTCAGCTCCGGGGAATCGCGCTGCTGGGTCCGGCCTGGCTGGGGTGCAAGGAGGGCCCCCCTGGTGTGCCCTTGATCAGTCCTCACGCGAATCGTTATCGGGACCGTCGCCTTGCAACGCATTCTGCACACCCAAAGGGGGAGCGTCCTGCTGAAGGACTTCTTTCTGGTTGCAGGCGGGCCGCGTTCTAGGGTCCACTATGCCTCTTCCTGCCTCCGAAACAGTCTGCTGGAGAATCGGGGTTCTTGTCGATCCGCCGCTCCCTCCTCGTGATCATCCTGGCCTTGCCCGGCGTGGTCCCCTTGTTCGCCTCCGCCCAGGTCTTCGTGGCGCCCGAGGCGCTGAACACGAACGCGGCGACCGACAGCGGATGGGACAAGCACCAACAGGTCGCGACTGATGGCGCCGGAGTCTGGCTCGTGGTCTGGGAAACCAACGAGAACCTCGGTGGGTCTATCGGGTTTGACCGGGACATCCTGGTGTCTCGCTCGACGGATGCCGGGGTGACCTGGACGCACCCCGTCCCTTTGAACACGAACGCGGCGGTGGACATCGGGGGTGACTTCTCCCCACAGGTAAGCACCGACGGTGCCGGGAGGTGGGTCGCGGTCTGGGAATCCCGCGAGAGCCTCGGTGGGGCGATCGGTACAGACCTCGACATCCTGGTGTCTCGCTCAGAGGATGCCGGGGCCACATGGACGGCACCCATGCCCCTGAATACGAATGCGGCATTGGACATCGGGGGTGACTATTCCCCACAGGTGAGCACCGACGGTGCCGGGAACTGGCTCGCGGTCTGGAGCTCCACCGAGGACTTAGACGGGATCCTTGCCCTCGACCCCGACCTGCTGGTGTCCCGCTCGACGGATGCGGGGGCCAACTGGACCGCGCCCGCGCCGCTGAACACAAACGCGGTGACCGACATCGGAGGCGACTACGATCCGACGGTGAGTACCGACGGTTCGGGGCTCTGGGTCGCGGTATGGCCGTCCGGCGAGAGCTTCAGCGGCACGATCGGTAGCGACCTCGATCTCCTGATCTCGCGCTCGATGGACAACGGCTTGACCTGGACGGCGCCTCATCCCCTGAACTCGGACGCGGCGACCGACGGCGGCGCCGACTTCGAGCCGGATGTGACCAACGATGGAGCGGGAAGCTGGGTCGCGGTC
>JAJCXQ010000298.1 GCA_029263355.1 Acidobacteriota bacterium
CGTCCGCAGATCGGCTTTCTGGATCACATTGCCCGCCAGGCCGCCATCTCCCTCTTGCATGTAGGCGGCGATACGTTCCAGCGGATCTTTCTTGTCTTCCAAACCGATGAAGTCGTCAACCCCCTCGGCTTCGAGATGCCGATTTACGTCCCAATGGTGGCATAACACTTCGGCGGCGTGATCGTAGAACCGCCAGCGTTCCTTCGGCAGCTCTCGCAGCTGGGCGATCAGCGCCATGATGGTGAGCAGCATCGGGTTGCCGGCTAGCAGGCGGACCGGCCACGACTTCTGTAGCGAACCCAGGATACGCTGGCGGCGCTGGTCCGCCTCCCTCGGGCGATCGGGGAAGAGATGCCCAAACCAGCCATCGACGAAGGTCTTGATTTGATCGTCGTCCAGATCCTCGATGCCGTAGTGCCGGAAACCGCCGGCCTGCAAGATGCCGTCCTTATAGCCCACCGGCCGCGACGTCACCACCACCCGTGCTCGAGGATACTCCCCGGCGAAACCGACGATGGCTTGCTTCACCCGGTCGCGGTCTTGGCCGACGAAGATTTCATCGAGACCATCGAACAACACTAACGAGGGCGCCGCGCGAAGCCGCTCATGCAACCAGGCTTGGTCGAGGTTGTACTTCTCGGCTTTGCCGAGATGGTGCAGATAGCTGAGGAAGTCGTGGCAGCGGTTGTCGACGTAGACCGCGTTGTATTCTCGCAATTCCACTAGCAGCGGCAAATGGTCGCGCAGCCCTTGGGCCCATACGGTGCGCTGAGCCTGGGTCGCTGGGGTCCGGTCGAGCGCCGTCAGCAGCAGGTAGCGTGTCAATGTCGATTTGCCCGATCCTGGTCCGCCGATCAGCACGATCTTGCGATTCGCCGGTGCTGCCACCGCGTCCAATACCGGTTCCACTGGCCGCTGGGCGTGATTCTCGCGCAGCCTCTCCAGCTGCCAGGCCGTGTGCTCGTCGTCCGACGCGAGTTGCGACCCCTCTTCGACCAGCCGTTGTATCAGATCCCGCGGTAGCTCTACCGGCGGGGATCCTCCCGCACCTTCTGCGGTACGAAGGCTTTGCGCAGCAGCATGTCGCCGCGTTGATCACTGGTCGGCGGCAGCATCGCCGAGAGATCGAGAATCCGGTACTTCTCCCGCATGCGCTCCGCATAACGTCGCTCGTCGGCTTCCGGTTGGACGCCGAACTGGCCCTGCAACAGCTCGGCGATGCGGTCGAGATTTTTTGCGTTGAATTGCTTTTGGAGCTCCGGCGAGAGGATCCGTTCGGCCCTCAGGCTCTTGCGGTAGCGTTCGGCAATCCGGCCCCAGGAAAAACCCTCCGGCATCTCGGGCGCGTCGTCGAGGTACTCCCAGCCGAATCTCAAGTCGTCCGGATCGGGCGCTTCCTCGTCGATACCCAACAGCGGCTTCAACAAGGCCGCGCCGACGTCGTCGCGCTCGACGTAAGCTTTCAGCGGCTCGAAATAGGCGCGGAAGTCCGGGTCATCGTCTTCAAAGTCGCCGAGGTATTGGATCTCGCGCAGGATCAGTCCAAGGCACTCGTCCCACGCCTTTTCCATCGCTTGGATCGAGCCGTCTTCTTGCGGGGCTTGGCGAGACCTTTGATCCGATCGCCGAAGAACGTCTCAACGTGGCGCTCTGCGGCCTTCTTCAGCATCCGTCCTGCCGTCTCGCCGAGTGCGAGTCCAACGATGCTTGTCACTTCAATCACTCCCAACATAGCGAGATATCTTATCGGATCGTTATCAGAGCCTCTGAGCGGCGCCTATTGGGGCCGGCATGAGGAGCGCAGCGATGCGGTGCAGAGTCGCTGAATTCCGGCCGCTCGCCCCCTACTTTGCCCGCGAATCTTCAATTCTGCCCGAAATCAGAAGCCATATTACCGGGTGAGAACGGACAACGTCGGTCGACAAGAGCGGCTTTACCTGGGGGAATCGGGATATGTCGGCCGACAAAAGCGATATCACCCGGTAATATTGGATATGTCGGCCGACAAAAGCGATATTACCGGGTCGTCAGGCTTTTTGACGAAGTTCGAAACTCGTTTGACCAGGGGTTTGCCCATCCGGTCGCGGACACGAGCCAAGCTCCGCGGGTAAAGGCCATCCTCTGCACGGCGCAGGGTCGAGATTACACCGTGATCAAATTCCTTGGTCAAGACCGGACGCGATGTCATGCCTGGACCAGGACGGGCAGCGATGTGACGTCTAGGGTTTACACGGACTCTTGCAGCCGATTGGGGACATTTCGCCCCCTCGATCTTCGCGCTCGACCCTGCTAGCTACAGTACAGATGACTCGGGCTGAGGAACGATAAACCAAAGGGGGGACTGAAGGGTTCGACAGTGCTGCCCACGGCTTTGACGCATCCCGCACTCTTGCAGATTGAATATTCAATATTCAAGACGCCATGATCCGCCGTCATCTCCAACCGACTCTCGAGCAAGCTGCCAGTGGTGACTCTCACCGGTCCGCGTTAGTCGGGCAAGGCCTACAGTTACTCGGTGCTGTAGGTCGCCGACCATGAGGCGACAGAGCAGAGTCGGCGGCTCGGTCTCCTCGAACGCCTCGACGAGGATGATCGGTCGACAAGAGACAGATTTGGGTTTGCGCATAACGTCTGCGAGGCCGCCGTGATCACTTCTCGAGATCGACGGTTTTCGATATAAGTGGCTGTTATTGGGTGCCTGGCAGGGCGCGAAGCCGCGTTCAGCAATTGAATTGTCCAACTCCACCTCGACCCATTCTCGAGATGGCCGCAGCTAAATCACCCGCGCTACGCCGGGAATTCGGTGCAGCAGGATCGAA
>JAJCXQ010000299.1 GCA_029263355.1 Acidobacteriota bacterium
CGGCCGTCCAAGCCCTAACGTCCTCGGGAACGCTCAGCGTGTCCCCCAGCTTGGACGGCGATCAACGTGACCAGCGGCTGCGTCCGCGAGCGATCTCTTTGCCGTCGGCACGCCGCACCAAGCTGTGGTGCAAGCTCTCGCTTACGGATTCACAGCAGGACATCAACTCATCGCCGTCATGACCTTCACCCATGAACTCGACTTCCAACGCCGTCAGCTGCTGACGATAGAAAACCTCCGGCTCTACAGTTTCGATCAGCGCGTTGATCGTCGCAACATGATTGAGATGGCCGTTGAGGTCGAGATCACCACGCCGCACCACGAGCTCACGGCCAATCCCCTCGGTTTCGAGCCTGGGTAGCCGTTTGAAGCCATCGGTCAAAGCGCGGCGGGGAGGCTCGGGATGGAGATCACGAATCCGGGCTGGGATACGACGAATCGGTCGCTTTCGTTCCGTGTCCATCAACAACCAGGCCGAGGTTGCGATACCGATTTCGGTCTCGCCCTCACAGATACGGAAGTCGCGGATGGCGGCCGGTCGTCCCAGGGCCGCTGGCCAGGTCTCGATGGCGACTGTCTGCGTCCAACTCGGCCAGCGACTGACCCGCAAGTGTAAGCGCCACAGAAACCAGGTCATGCCCTGGTCTTGGAGTTGCGGTACCGAAACCCCCAGATCCCGGGCGTGCAAACCTGCCGACTCCTGCAAGTAGTTGCACAGAGCGGCGATGGTCAGACGCCCGTGAGCATCCACCTCGTAGGAGCGAACCCGGTAAGTCTCGGTCGCGGATTCCACGTTGTCGAGATCAGGATTCGGCTCGACGAAGCTCGCGCTCGAGGGTGCGCAGGCTGACGTAACCGCGGTGAAAGCTGACCACTTGGAGAGAGGAATCGAGCACCAAGGTATAGGGAATAGCCCAACCGTTGAAGCGCTTGAACAGAGCTGAATCGCCAAGCAGAACGGTGTACTCGATGTCATGTTTGTCGACGAAGGGTTTCACGGCTGCCGCGCCGTTGTCGTCGATAGCGATCGTCACCACCTGCGCGTCGGAGTCTTTCGCCAACGTCTTGAGGGTCGGGATCTCTTTCACGCACGGCCCACACCAGGTAGCCCAAAAGTTCAAGACCACCGGATTTCCAAGCAGATTGCTACTCGAGACGACTTGACCATCCAGTGTTGAGAGCGTGAAGTCGGGAATCGGCTCACCGACCTGGAAGTCGGGATTCGAGGCTGGCCGGCAGGCCGAGAGCAGAAAAAGAGCGCTCGCCAAACCTGCCAGGGTTTTGTTGATGGAATGCACTTTGGCTCATTTCTCGAAGAGAACGTTGCGAGGCCACCGGAAGGATATCAACTCCGCTTTCACCCTCGCGGCGATCTTGGATAGATATGGCAACTACGATACTTTCCAGAGGCGTCCCTCTTCCGGATAGCACCTCGACTCATGTCCTCAATTCATACAGCCTGCTCGCGCAGTCTGCATTCTGCATAGGAGCCTGACCATGACCACAACCCTCGGTCACGATCTGACGACAACCCGGGCGCCGTTTATCGAAGAAGCTCAAACCCGCGGCGATCTGTTTATCAAACAGCCCTACGAGCTCTACAGCCGCGATAACCAGGAGGCCTGGCAGCGTCTCTATCAGCGGATGATTCCACGCTGGCAGAAGTTCGCTAATCCGCGGTTTCTCCAGGGTCTCGAATCCCTGGATTTGAACGCCGAAAGAGTTCCACGCCTGGAAGAGATCAACAAATTCCTCGAGCCGCTGAGCGGCTTCGAATGTAAAGCAGTCAGCGGCTACGTGCCTGCTTACCTGTTTTTTGATTGCCTTCGGCAGCGTGAATTCCCCACCACCATTACGGTCCGAGACAAGCAGACCCTCGACTACCTACCCGAGCCCGATATCTTCCATGACATCGCCGGCCATGTGCCGATGCACACCGATCGCCACTTCTCGGATGTCCTGGTGCGCTTCGGCAATGTTGCGCGGCTGGCAGCGCAGCGGGCAGTGGAGATCCCAACCAAGTCCGAACGGGTCAAAATAGTCGAGAGCAACATCAAAGCGATGGGACGGTTTTTTTGGTTCACCGTCGAGTTTGGCCTGATGCGCCGTGCGACAAGTGGGACGCAAGCCGACCAGAATTGCGCTTACGGCTCCGGCCTCCTGAGCTCCTTCGGTGAGCTCGAGCACGGACTCGAGTCGCCCACGGTCCAACGCTTCCCGTTCCAGCTGGAATGGGTGATCAATCAAGTCTTCGAGATCGATCACTACCAGCCGCTCTTGTTCGTTGTCGATTCGTTCGAGCATCTGTTTCATGAAGTTGGCCGACTCGAAGACTGGCTCCAGGCCGGCAAGCTCGATCACGTCAGCCCCGGCGAACCAGCAAACAACGAAGAAGATTTGCGTAGTTTCCTCAACGCGACGATCGATTAGGCAATCCCACCCACTACCAGCCCATAGCGTCCGGGTCTGTGGGCTGCGCGAGCCAGGATTCAAGCTAGATCCCATCCAGAAACGCATCGAAAGCTCGGTCGGCCTCGTGGGCTGCGCCGCAGCTCCGAACTCGCCGGGCCTCTTGCGAGGCGCTTAAGTCAATATTTAACAACCTGATACGAGAATCCATTATCCGTTTAGCTCAAACACGCTCGCTGCTTGCTCGCTCCACGAGGCCTCCCTCCCTGAGTCGATAACGGCAAAACTGGACGGGATCAAGCTAAGCGACGAAGCACCGCGGTGCGAGGAATCGAGCTGTAGTCCTCGACGATTTTGACCAACTCCCAGGCCTCATGGACGTTGGTCGCGGCCTGCAGCCACTCGCTCTGGTCGTAGCCGATCTCCATCGCCAGGTGGGTGCCCGGCTGCAAGTCAGCCATCTCGTCGAGGAGACGAGCCAGCATGGAAGCGCCGCGACCCGGGGCGAACAAGGCGAGGTGGGGCTCGAAGCCTCGCACCTCGATCGACAAATTGTCTTGTTCCCCTTGATCAACATAAGGAGGATTGGACACCACTAGATCGATCGGACCGGGACGCAAGCCTGTCGCCAGGTCTGAACCGACCAGGGTGACACGATCTGCGACGCCATGGCGCAGTGTGTTGGACTGTGCGACCCGTAGCGCCGCGAAGGAAAGATCGGTCGCCACCAACCGCGCATCGGGACGCTCGAGAGCCAGGGTGATCGCGATACAACCGGAACCGGTACCGATGTCGAGAATGCACGGTTTCGGCGGCAAATCCAACGCCAAGGCCGCTTCGATCAGATGCTCGGTCTCGGGCCGCGGAATCAGCACTCGCGGATCGACGTTAAACGGCCGACCGTAGAACTCCCGTTCTCCAAACAGGTAGGCCACCGGCTCGCCAGTCATTCGGCGCTCGAGCAGCTCTTGAAACCGCAACGCAGCAGCAGCTGGCACGGTTTCTTCAGGATGGGCCAGTATTCCCGCTTCCCCTCGACCCAACACGTGAGACAGCAGCAGGGCGCCTTCGCGGGTCGAGACGTCGAAGCTCGCCCGGTCCAATTTGCTGCGTGCTCCACGCAACAAGGCGCCGATCGAGGGGTCTGACATCGAGGACATAATTGAATTCTAGGCCATTCGCCGGTCTGCCGGTCTCGACCTTCCTCTAAGATCCAGCGACCTCTAACATCCAACGGGCATTCGACGTTCGCGAGACCATCAACCTTGAACATCCTGATCATCCGCACCAGCGCCATGGGTGACATTATCCATTGCCTGCCGGTGCTGACCGCCCTGCGCCGGTCGCACCCTCAGGCAAAAATCGCCTGGGTGGTGGAGCGAGCGTTCGCGCCGCTGCTGGCGGGACATCCCGACATCGACGAGCTGATCACGGTGAAGCTGCGGGAGTGGCGCAAGAACCTCCTGTCACCTTCGGTTCTGAATGAGATCGCCGACGCCCGTCGCGCCCTGCGACGATTTGCCCCGGATATCGCCCTCGAGCTCATGGGCAATCACAAGGGGGGCATGCTGGCTTGGGTTAGCGGCGCCCGCCGTATCGTCGGCGCCGCCCGGGCTTTTCGACGCGAGCGATCGAGTGCGATCTGGATCCGCGAATCGGTCGCGGCGCCCGATCCTCACACCGTCGATCGATCCTTGACGATCCTGAAAGGGCTCGGGCTCAATCAGGCCGGCGGCCCGGTAGACGGTGCCCGGGTAGACGGCGCCCCGGTGGACTTTGGGGGCGACAAGATCCTCACCGAAGTTCCGGCAGCCGCCGCAGCCTTCCTCGAGGGTCGCCCGTCCTTCGTCACCATCCAGGCGGGGGCGGGTTGGGCCAACAAGACCTATCCCGCGGCTTGGTGGGGTGACGTCGCCCACGCGATCAAAGAACGGACCGGAATCCACACCTGGGTACCGATCGCTCCTGGCGAGGAGGAGCTAGCACAATCGGTGGTCGCGGCGAGCTCCGGCGCGGCACGCGCGGTGGATGCCGCGCCCTTCCCCTTCCTCGCCGCGTTGTTGCGCGCCAGTTGCCTGGTACTCGGGGGTGACACCGGGCCGATCCACCTGGCCCATGCCCTGGGGACGCCGGTGCTGTGTTTGATCGGCCCCACCGACCCGCAACGCAACGGCCCCTACGGCGCCCCGGAGCGGGTCATCTGGAAACGGCTACCGTGCTCCTGTTGTTACAAACGTTATGACGAACCCAAGGCCTGCCTGCTCAACATCACTCCTGCAGACGTCGCAGCGCGCGCTCTCGAGCTGCTGGCAACATCACCCAAAACGATCGCCCAAAACGCCAGATGACCTTTAGATCGCCTGGAATGTATAGAATATAAAGCCCTGAAACCGCGATTCGATCTTCAGCCACTGAAGCCAAGCCACTACTAGAGGAACGTTCATGAGCGAACGATTGGGAGATCTTCTCGTCAAAGCCGGCCAGATCACGCGGGACCAGCTGCGCGAGGCGTTAGACAAACAGAAGGAAGAAGGCGGGCGGCTAGGATCCAACCTCGTCAAGATGGGTCTCATCCAGGAGCCCGAACTGGTCGAGTTCCTCTCCAAGCACTTCAAAGTCTCAGCGATCAACCTCAGCCGGGTCGAGATCGACGAAGCTGTCGTCAAAATTATCCCCGCCGATGTGTCGCGCAAGTACACGATCATGCCGGTGTCGAAGGCGGGGGCCAAGGTGACGATCGCGATGCTCGATCCCACCAACGTCTTCGCCATGGACGACATCAAGTTCATGACCGGCTACAACGTCGAGCCGGTCATCGCTTCGGAGACCGCGATCCGCGCCGCGATCGAGAAGTACTACGGCTCGACCCACGCCCTCGAGCTCAAGAAGGTCATGGAGGACCTCGACGACGACTCCGCCGAATCCTTGGAGGTGCTCGACGAGGAGCTCGAAGAGTTCGATATCGACGCCCTGGCCGACGAGTCGGACGAGGCGCCGGTAGTGCGCTTGGTCAACATCATCTTGACCGACGCCATCAAACGCGGTGCTTCGGACATCCACATCGAGCCCTATGAAAAGAAGTACCGCTGCCGCTACCGGGTGGACGGCTTGCTCTACGAAGTCATGTACCCGCCGCTGCGGCTGCGCGAGGCGATCACCAGTCGCCTCAAGATCATGGCCAAGCTCGATATCGCCGAGAAGCGCCTACCCCAGGATGGACGCATCAAGATCAAGACCAAGGTGGGCGACAAAGACAAAGAGCTCGACTATCGCGTCTCGGTGCTGCCGACGATCTTTGGCGAAAAGATCGTCATGCGGCTGCTCGACAAAGACAATCTGATGCTCGACATGACCAAGCTCGGTTTCGAGGTCGAGTCTCTGACCAAATTCGAAGATGCCATCGCACAACCTTATGGCATGGTGCTGGTAACCGGTCCAACCGGCTCGGGCAAAACCAACACGTTGTATTCGGCGCTGCAGAAACTCAACACCGCCGAGACCAACATCATGACCGCCGAGGATCCGGTGGAGTTCAATCTAACCGGCATCAATCAGGTCCAGATGAAGGAATCGATTGGCCTCAACTTCGCCGCCGCCTTGCGCTCCTTCTTGCGCCAGGACCCCAATACGATCCTGGTGGGTGAGGTACGCGACTTCGAAACCGCCGAGGTCGCGATCAAAGCGGCGTTGACCGGCCACTTGGTGCTCTCGACTCTCCACACCAACGATGCTCCGTCGACCATCAACCGGCTCATGAACATGGGGATCGAGCCTTTCTTGGTGGCGACGTCGGTCCATTTGGTGGTTGCTCAACGACTGGTGCGAAGGGTTTGTAGCTTCTGCAAAGAGCCGGTGGAGGCCTTACCCGCCACCCTCAAGAGCGCAGGTTTCAACGAACGCGAATCCCGCACGCTCAAGCTCTTCCAGGGCCGGGGTTGCGAACAATGCGGCGATACCGGCTACAAAGGTCGTGTTGGACTCTACGAAGTGATGGATATCGAGGACGAAATGCGGGAACTGATCCTTTCCGGCGCCAGCTCCATCGAGTTGCGCGAGAAAGCGATGGAGAATGGCATGATCACCCTGCGCATGAGCGGCTTGCAGAAGATCCGCGACGGCGTCACGACGATCGAAGAGGTTGTTCGGGAAACCGTGCTGTAGTCCTGGCCTGGCAAACAGGCGATTCGTCACACCCTGACGATGGCCGGCGTCTCAGGGGTTCCGATCGGCGGTAGACTCCAAACTATCAGGCTGGCCGGTTCGTAGGTTTCAGTGACCGCGCATGCCACGGAGACCCTCGATGATCGAAACCTCACCCTTGGAGCCCCACCGCACTTTGTTCCCTCAGCGACCTTGGAGCGCCTCACAGTCGGTCACCCTGTTCTGGATCACGACAGCGATCGTTTTTGCATTCAGCGTCGGATTCACTGCTGACGGCCAGGCTCAACCAGCGAACCCAAATCCGACCAGCGATTCGGCGGAGGAGCCTCGGGACGACTCGGTCGGAGAAGGCGCAGCTGAGGAAGACACGGCAGGAACAGACGCGGCAGGAACAGACGCGACTTCGGAGTCGGATGCATCGAACCCGACAACCGCCAGCCAGGCGCCTTCCGAGGAAGAGCCGGCGGCCACACTGGATGCCGCCACAGAAACCGTCGCGGAGCGCCATGCCCGCTGGCTCGAAGAGGTGACACCCCTTATCAGCGCCAACGAGCGCATGCTTTTCAACTCGCTCAAAAAGGACTACCAGCGCGACGCTTTCATTCACCAATTTTGGAAAGTGCGCGATCCGTTCCCCGAGACCTCTCGCAACGAGCTCAAAGAACGTTGGCCGGTGCGCCTCGCTGAGGTCAAAAGCAAATATCAGTCCCTCAGGGACGACCGAGCTCGGATCCTGCTCATCCACGGCTCACCGGTCGGCGGCTTCAAAGTGATGTGTACCAAAACACGCATCCCAGCAGAGGTGTGGATCTACGACGGTAGCGATCAAGTGCGGGAGCCAGGTGTTCTCATCTTCCTCAAGCCACGATCGAGATCCGCAGCCACGGTCTGGAATCCGGCAAGCGGCGGGCTGGTTGTCGAGCAGGTGATCGGGCGCTCCCGCGCCTGTATCAACGGTAGCCGGTTGCAACAGTTGGTCAGCGTGGTGAATGCCAACTTTGACAGCTACGTTCGTACATTGCAGCGTTACCTCGCCAAGCCCAAACCCCGCAGTCAGGAATGGGTGCATACTTTTGTCGCCTACTCAACCGACATGCCGAACGGGGCCGTTCCCCTCGACGGCAACATCGACTTCGCATTCCCAGGTCGCAACCAGCTTCGAACCGTCGTCCAAGGGGTCGTTTCGGTGGCGGTCCAGGACGCCGCAGTGGGTGAATACGCGAGCTATCGTTCCCATGACTTCCTGCTGACCGGAGAAGTATTGCGGGGCGAGAAGCTGTTCGAGAATTTTCGCTACAAATTTGGTTTCCCGGAGCAGCAGGCGCCGGGAACCATCCCCCTCGCTTTCCAGCGCTTCCTGCGCCCTGGTGACTATCGGTTCATTCTGAAATTGGAGGATCTCAACTCCAAAAACGTGTTGCGCCGAGAGGTCGCGCTGACGGTGCCGTCCGTCGACGAGGTTTACGACCTGCCGGTTTTCCAGGACCCGCGCACCGATGAGCTTTTCGCCGAAGCGACGGCGGCGATCGAGGCCGGGGAAACCTCCTTGCGCCTGATCCCGCCGCAAACCGGCCTGTTGACCGGCTTGGTACGCTTCGACACCCTGGTCTCGGGGACCGAGATCCGTCGGGTCCGCTATTATCTGGACGATAAATTTGTTCTGTCGAGGAACCGCGGTCCTTTCAGCGTCGAGATGGACCTGGGCTCCTATCCCGATCTTCATACGTTGCGGGCTGAGGCCCTGAACGAGGCAGGCGAAGAGGTTGCCTCCGACGAGTTGTTGATCAACAGCGGTGGTTACCGCTTCGACATCAAGCTGGTCGAGCCGCGCAAGGGCAAACGTTACGCCAACAGCCTGCGCGCGCGAGCGGAAGTGGGTCTCCCCGCCGGGCGGACCCTCGAACGTGTGGAGTTCTATCTCAACGAAACCCTGGCCGCGACGCTTTACCAAGAGCCCTACATCCATCCCATCGTGCTGCCAGAGAACGAAACCGTGGCGTATGTGCGGGCGGTGGCATACCTGCCGGACGGCAACTCCACCGAAGATCTCGTCTTCATCAACGCGCCGGATTACCTCGAAGAGCTCGAGATTCAGTTTGTCGAGCTCTACACCACGGTGCTCGACAAACAGGGGCGACCGGTCGAGGGCCTGCAGAAAGAACAGTTCGATGTGCTCGAAGACGGTTCCAGGCAGGCGATCGCGCGTTTCGAGAAGGTCCAGAATCTGCCGATTCACGTCGGCATCCTGATCGACAATTCGGCGTCCATGGTCGGCACCCTGGGTGAGGTGCGTAAGGCGGCTCTTGGTTTCTTTCAGCAAGCGATCCAGCCCAAAGACCGCGCCGCGGTGATCACCTTCAACAGCTTCCCGCATTTGGCGGTCGAGTTGACCAACGATCGCAGCGCCCTCGGCAGTGGTCTGGCTGGCCTGGTTCCAGAAGGCCAGACCGCGCTCTATGACAGCGTTATGTTCGCCCTGTACTACTTCACGGGTATCAAGGGCCAACGCGCCATCCTGGTGCTCTCCGACGGTCGCGACGAGTCGAGCCGTTTCGAGTTCAGCGAGACGCTGGAATACGCCCGCCGCGCCGGCATCACCATCTACTCCATCGGCTTCAGGCTGAACGATTTTGGCGCCCGTCAGAAGTTGTCCCGTCTGGCCGACGAAACCGGTGGACGCAGCTTCTACATCCAAGATATCGGTGAGCTCGAACCCATTTATGGGCTGATCCAACGCGAGCTCCGGTCACAGTATTTGATCGCCTATCAGTCGACCAACACCGAGGACGATCAGGACTTTCGCTCCGTCGACCTCAAAGTCGAGGACAAGAGTTTGACCGTTAAAACGCTGAGTGGCTACTACCCCTGACGGTTAGCCGACGGATCGAACACCAAGTCGCCTTCCCGCAGGGTCCTGAACGGCCCGAGCAACGTTCGATAATCGGTGGCCTCCGGATCCCAGCGAATGATCGTCCTGCCACTCGCCATGAAAAGACGGTGAGACGGCATTCCGAGTGGAGAACCGAGCGGCATCACGCCGACGCCGATCGCATCGAGCTGCTGGGTTTCGAGATCGAGCACGTAGGTTGTCCAGCCGATCCGGAGCCCGGGCCCTAGAGAGAGAACTGGAGTCTCGCCTGATAAAGGCTCGTTGAAGCCGACCAAAACACGGCCGGCCGAGAGCTCACCACCGAATCGACCCGACACGGCTGTTGGCCCGGTGATCGTAAACTCCTCGGCTCCATCCCTGGAAAGCACCGTCAAGGACGCGGCGAACTCATCACGAAACATCAACACAACCCTGCCGTCCACCAAGAACAAACTCTGCCTTGGAAGGACCCCACGAGCATGGACCTCTCCGATCTGTGCACCGATTGCGCTGTCGTAGAGCCCAAAACCGGGAGGATTGATCTGTGTGAAGAGGATCCGTCCGTCCCGTGGGCTATGGAAGGTTCGAAGCCCTGGCGGAAGCCTACCAAGCTCTGTTTTCTGTCGGCTGGCGATATCGAGCTGCATGATTCGCTGCCGGGGTCTGTTTGGATCGTCGACCAACTCCTGGAAACGGATCCGATCCACCGTGTCGAAAGAGACCTCATGGGGTTGTTCGGCATCAATGGCCGCCAGTAGGTGACCCGAGGACACGTCGTAGACCACCAACCGTCGCGTTTGGGTGTAAGCAACCCGCGATCCATCGTCGCTGATCGCCAGGCCTTCCGACCTGGACTCGAACGGAACATCGGTCAGCCGCGGCGGACTGTCCGCATCGTTGAGGTCCTTCGTCCACACCCTGCAATCGAGCACACTGAAGCTCTTACAGCGCACCCACGCCACGGTGCTGTTGTCCGTTGAGAATTTCAACGAGGCGTAGACCGTTCCCAGGCTACCGAGGCGCCAGGAGCGTTCCGACTTGCTGTCGACCAGAAACGCAGCCTCGGCACGAGCACGGTGGACGACGGGGCCACCCACGGCCAGCCACTCGTCATTGGGTGAGGGCCTGACGAAGGTTGTGTCTTCGAGGTCGCCGAGACTGCTCGACGCAACGTAGCGAGCGTAAATGTTGAAAGTGAGGGCGCCGAGGATCAACATCGACCACAAGGTCGCCGAAAGATAATGATGACCACCGGCAAGATCGGTTCGACCGCGGGCCAGCTGCACCGCCCCTGCGATCAAACCCGACATGAGGATCCAAGGAATAAGCAGCCACTCCGACCAAACCAAGGCTCCCATCGCCTCCTCTTGCACCATCAAGTTTCGCGCACTCCAACCGAGGACACCGACGATTGCCAAACCTGCCAGGTCCGCGAGCACCCAAGCGTTGCGGCCTCGAATGATGGTCGAGGTCGCATGGGTCAGGACCAAAAGCACCAGCAACACCAGCAGCAGGCCTGCCAGCTGGAGCCCCGACTGCGGTCGTTCGGGCAGGCTATTCCACACATTCCTAATCGAGTACACCTCGTTGAATCCGAGTAGCGGAACGGCGTGCCCGGAGCGACGGCTGGAGAAACGCTCCACCAACAACCCGAAATCCCCCACCAAGGTCGGCATCACCAAGAGAAACAGTGAGATGCAAAGCAAGACATAGGCTGCCACAATCCGCGACAACCACAGAATCCAGGAAGATATCGGACGCGAGAAGTAGAAGCCGAGTCGGTCCTCGCTCAGGTCACGACCCACGATCGTACTGCCGAGGATCACGAGCGTGAGTCCACCGAAGAGCAGCGTCAGAACCACCATCACCGCGAGGCTTAGATCTTTAGGCTCGATATGAGCGTTGCCTGGCATCCACGGCATCAGCAAAGGCACAATCCCCAGGAATGCACTCGCCAACAGCAACAGGCGGCGCTCGAAACATTCCCGCCACACCAGCGCGCAAAAGACTCTCATCAGTGGCTCCCCCCATCGGTCAACGCGATCACGATGTCTTCCAGGGTCGCCGACCAAGTCTCGATGCTGTCGATATCCGGAGTCGCTCGGAGTCGTTCGAAGATGGTCTCGTCGAATCGCGACACCAGTGCCTCGACGCCGCGACCCCGCGACTTCACCGCCAATGGCTCCAGCCCCTCGAGTAAATCCGAGCCGTCATCGCGGCGATCACCGTGGCCGTTGACGCGGCCGAAGGCGACATAGCGGAAGCGTTGTTTGAGGCTTTCCAAACCTTCGTCGAGCAACAGCTCTCCCGCCTTCAACACCGCGATGTTTGAGGCGATGCTCTCGATGCCGGGAAGGTCGTGGCTGGTGATCAGCACGGTCAACTCGCGATCGGCGAGCTCAACCACCAACTCTTCGTAGACCGCTCGCCGGGCAACCGCATCGAGACCCAGTGTCGGATCATCGAGAATCAGCACCGTCGGTTTGGCGGCGAGAGCGAGAGACAACATCACCTGCGCTCGCTGGCCTTTCGAGAGCCGGGCGAAGGCGATGTCTCGAGGGACTTCAAACCGGCTCAGGCGCGAGGCATAACCTGTCGCATCCCACTGGGGATACAAATGAGAGCTGAAACGCCCGAGCTGATCCGCGGTCATGTTGGGTGGCGCGTCCGGGTCTTCCGGCACCACCCCGATACGCTCCATCAGCTGGGCTCGGTGTCGCCAACTGTCAAGCCCCAACATCGAGATTCGGCCACTGGAGGGTCGGCGATGTCCGAGCAGGCAGCGCACCAGGGAAGACTTGCCGGCTCCATTGCGGCCCAACAGAGCATAAACCGCCCCCGGCGGCACGCGCAGGGACACATTTTGCAGCGCGATCGTCTTGCCGTAACGCACGTCGAGGGTTTCGATGTCGATCGCTGGTTCTGTGGACTCGTTCATGGTGTTTTCTTCCGAGGGTTGGCGTCGCTCGCAGGTCCGCTGCCTGTTCCTCCTCTGCTGTGCCCTCCGTTGAGCTCAATCAGCGCATCGCGCGCCGCCGCTAAGCTTTCCTCGAGATCGGCGCTCAACGTTCGTGCGGTGCCGGCATAACGGCGCGCCGCGTCCCGTAACTTGACCCGCCGTTCGTCCGCCGCCATCGTCGGAGGTTGTGCCGAAACGTAAGTCCCCTCGCCGCGACGGACCGTCAACACCCCGGCATCGGCGAGCCGCCGATAGGCCTTCGACACCGTCAACGGGTTGACCCGCAACTCGCGCGCTAGCTCCCGCACCGAAGACACGGGATCGTTCGGCCCCAAGCTGCCGGTTGCGATGAGACGGTGGACCCCTTCCTCGATCTGCTTCCAGATCGGTATGGCGTCGGATGGGTCGATCCTCAACATGGTGTATTACGGTAGTACCACACTATTGCCATGTCAACCATAGTCATCAGGCCGATCCCCGCCGAACTCTAACTCGAGGGCGCGTTCTGGCCTGTAGGCTCCGCGCGGTGCCCAACTCGCATGAGCTCTTGCGTGCCGTTGTCAGCTCTCGTGATGTCACAGGCTTGGGCCGATGCGGATTGGGCTCGCAGCTCAAACAGTCGGCTCCGTGCTCGCTCCACAGGCCAGAACGCCAATACCGATACCAGCGCATTCCGGGATACACTCCCTCACTCTTAAAAACGAGGATTATCCGATGCCAAATGTCGTCTTTGTCGCTCCGTTCTCCTTCGAAACCACTTTGCGCTTCGTCAACGCGGCGGCTGAGATCCCGGGCGTCCGGCTGGCGATTTTGAGCCAGGATCGACTGGAAAAGTTTCCGGCCGAGCTACGCCAACGCCTGGCGGCCCATTGGCGGGTCGAGAATGCTCTCGACGCCGACCACCTGGTCGCCGGAGTTGAAGGGCTCGCCAAACAGCTGGGCTCGGTAGACCGGCTGCTGGGGACCCTGGAGCAACTGCAAGTGCCTTTGGCCGAGGTCCGTGAGCGGCTCGGTATCGTCGGCATGGGGGTGGAGGCGGCGGAGAACTTTCGCGACAAGGCGCGCATGAAAAACGTCTTGCGTGACGCCGGGCTACCCTGCGCCCGCCACCGCACGATCACCACCGAAGCTGACGCCTTCGCCTTCATCGACGAGGTGGGCTATCCGATCGTCATCAAGCCACCGGACGGTTCCGGCGCTAAAAGCACCTTCTCGGTAGAGGACGAAGCAACCCTGCAGGACGCGCTGCGCCGCAACCCACCGCACCCACAGCGTCCGTTGCTCGGCGAAGAATTTGTCCAGGGTTCGGAACATTCCTTCGATGGCGTCTCAATCGACGGCAAGCTGGTTTGGCACTCCCTCACCCACTACACCCCGACGCCCCTCGAAGTAGTCCGCAATCCCTGGATCCAATGGTGTGTGTTGCTGCCACGAGAAGTCGACGACCCGAGCTTCGACGATATCCGTGCCTCCGCCGCCAGCTCTCTCGATGCCCTCGGCATGACCACCGGCGTGTCTCACCTGGAGTGGTTCCGGCGGCCCGACGGCAGCATCGCCATCTCGGAAGTTGGCGCCCGTCCCGGCGGCGCCCAGATCTCGAAACTCATCTCCTACGCCCACGACTTCGACTTCTACCGCGCCTGGGCTCGGCTGATGATCGACAACACCTTCGATCCCCCGCAACGTCGATTCGCCGCTGGCGCCGCCTTCCTCCGCGGCCAGGGGCAGGGCCGAGTCAAGGCGATCCGCGGTCTCTCCCAGGCACAGCAGGAGATCGGCGAACTGGTCGTGGAAACCAATCTCCCCAAGCTTGGGCAGTCTCCCACGAGCTCCTACGAGGGTGAGGGTTTCGTCATCCTCCGTCACCCGGAGACCGCAGTGGTGGAAAACGCCCTGCGCCGGCTGATTACTCTAGTCCGCGTCGAGCTCGGCTGAAGTGCCACGACCCAAGGGGCGCCGAGTGCCGTTCACCGTTCGCCCAAGCTCTAGATCCGCGGCATCACGCCACAGAGCTCGCCACCGCCGCCGCCGAGCTGCGCGCCGACCTCGACCGGCTCAACGATCTCCAGCGCCGTTTCGACGAACGCCTGATCGCCAAGCGCACCGCCATGAAAGCCTACGATCACGCGTTCCTGCGCACCGCACGCAGTTTCGAAGAGGTCTGCCGCATGGCCGGCGAAGACGAACTTGCCGCCCAGGTCCGGCCGTCGAGATCTCGACCCGGACGCACCCATCGCGAGCCAGAGGCGGAGGCGGAGGTGGAGTCACCTCGCGAATTAAGCCGCCTGCCTCAGGTTCTCGTGAATGATCCGCGGGTGCCTTGCCGCAATTCGCAAGAGAGCCAGAGCCGGTCCAACAGGAGCTCGACGACCTTGCTCCCAGTTACGAAGCGTGTGAACGCTGATGCCGAGAGCTCTTGCGAATCGAACTTGAGACAGACCGACGAAACGGCGAAGGGCCAAAATGTCGGCGCCGGTTTCGAACTTACCCTGCATCAGGCGACGGCGCTGGCTGGCCGGAATCGCAGACTTCAAATCATTTCGGGTTAGCTCTGGAATTTCACTCATGAGCGGCCTCGCTTTCGCTCGAAAAAGAATCGGGACTCCTGGCGAGTCGCCATCCGGGCACTGATGATCCTGATGACGTCTTCGCTACTTTCCGTCCAGACCACCAGAACAACACCGCGTTGTATTGGGCCGATCGCTATGAAGCGATCTTCGTCTTCTGAATGAGCCGAATCGAAAAGCTCGAGATACTCAGCGCCAGATTCGAAAAGACCGCTGGCTTCCTCGAAAGAGACGCCGTGCTTGATCTGATTGGCGGCGTTCTTCGACTCATCCCATTCATACAACACCTGATGAGATTATAAGCCAGCGACTTAGTCAGTCAACGAACTAAGTTTCCGTCCAAGAATGACCGTCTGCCGGTCGCGCTGATGGGCTGCGCGCAGCGCTGCGTAACTCGCCTTGGCAGGGTCGAATCTTCCAACTTGATTGTTTACAATGCTTTGTGGCCCAGGTGCTTGTGTTCTGCTCAAACATCCTCGGCTGTGCTCGCTCCATCAGCACAACCTCACGGACTCGAAAATGCTGTTTCTGGATGCGATCGAACTAGGGACCGCTGGCGACTCGTGACGCAGAGCGACCATCGGGTCAACACGGGATCCTGGTCGCGGGAACCAGGGTAGCGAGGCCGACCAAGGCCACCCCCGCGGGTGCAGGGACGACGAATCCACCTGCGCTTCGTTGGGCTCGATAGCGGCGCCAGATCTTGGCCCTCGGCGCGCACCGCGCAGGTCCATCTGCCGGATCGTGATGGGTTCGCGTCAGCGATCCCGCTTATGGAGGTTGAGCCGACCGGTGCTTCGACCCGCGAAGGCGGCGGCAGACCGCGAACTGCAAGGAGATCCCATGAGCCTTCGACCCGACCAACAACCCACGACTCGGCGTATCACGATCCTGACCGCCGCCCTTAGCGCCTGCCTGCTGCTCGGCTGGGCCGGCAGCGCCGCCGCACAATCTCTGACCATTGGTCCGCTGTCGGCGCCTCTCGTCGGTGGCCGGACCTGCCCCGGTGACAGCGACGGCGACTGCCTCGATGACGCCCTCGAGGACGAGCTCGCCGACCTGGCCGCCCCCGTGCTGTTCTACGACGAAGACGAGAGCTGCACCGCGGGAATCGGTGGTGATCCCGAGCATTACCCCCGCCAGGACTTCGCCCAAGTCCGGCCGAGCGGCTGGGGGGTTCGTGACTGGCCCAACGAGTCGGGCGGCCACACCATCACGATCCACTACTACTTCCTGTACCCCCACGACTGCCAGCACTGTTTTGGCATCGGCGGCCACCAGGGTGACGTCGAACGGGTCAGCTACACCCTGAGGAGTAACGATCTCCTCACCTGGACCATCACCGGAGGCGTCTACCGCCACCACGGCACCGATCCGACAAATGCCAACGGTCAGCAGCTGGGCGCCGTCGCGGCCCGGCTCGGGGTGTCGCGACCGGTCGTCGCGGTCAGCCAAAACAGCCACGCTTCCTACATCACTTGGGCCTTCCTGAGCGAGTTCCTGTTCCTCAATTCCTCGGGCTGCGGACCCGACACCTCGGGCCTGAACGTCGGTCTATTCACCGTCTGTGTCGACGACTGCTACTGCGATAGCACCAACGCCAGCCTCGCAACCTGTTTTGCCGCGGGCGCAACGGACGGTTTGTTCGAAATCGCGACGCCACAAAATCTGGGTGAGCCCGAGCGGCTGCGGACCGACGGGACGCTCAAGTCCGAGCCGGATCCCAACAGCCAGCGGCCGTTTGTCTTCACCGAGCTCGACCTCGGTCATGGCCTGAATCGGGAGTTTTGGTCCGAAAACGTGCCCGGTCCCGAGTTCGCCTACTTCTGTGGCTGGGAATGCGCGGCCAAAGACCGGCCGGACGACAAGGCCAAGTGTGACACCTCCGCTCACGGCGACCGCAAGTGCATCGGCCAGCTCTTCGGTTACCTCGATGATGCTCACTTCGATCTCGAGCCGGCCCCACCGATCGTACCGTGGAGCGACGAATACCCCCACTGCGACGACGACAACGACTGCCTCGCGGGCGAGGAATGCCAGCGCGGACTCTGCACCCCCTGGTAAGCGATGAGAGGAACCGGCGTCGTCATCTCGCCCCCAAGAAGAACCCTACCGTGACTTTTTGACTGACCAACCCAAATCGAAAGGGAAAAACTAAGAATGTTCCGCACCTCTATTAGCCTGCTTGTAGGCCTCATCCTGCTCACTCCGCTGGCGCTCCATGCCGGCGGCGAAGGAGTATCCTTGCCAGCCATCGACCTCGACATGCTGGTCTTCGCCGATCAAGCGCACTTCGACGCGGTGATGTCCGACCTGATCGCCCAACAAGAAACCCTCGACGCCATACCCACCGGGGACGAAGACGAGGACGAGGACGATCGCGATGCTGTTGCCTTTCAGGACTTCGCCAACAGCATCGGATTCGAGTCGTTGTTGATCTTCCTCGAGGCCGAGGCTGCCCGCCTCGAAGCCGATGGCGGCTTCGACGACGCGAGCGACCCCGACAACCACCACATCGCCGACCCATACTTACGTGGTGTGCTCAATCCGCAGAGCGAGATCATGATCGGCAACACGATCTACCGCCACCACCCGAACGGCACCTACCAAATCGAGGGTCGCAACGCCGAGGTTCTCGATCTCATTCGGCAGGGAATCCCGGTAAAAACCGACGACACCGTAACCTTCGATCCGCGCGGCGGTGGCGGCGATTGCTGCCGCCGATCCTGGAGCCAACAAGAGATCCACACCTTCCCAGGAGGTACCCGCCGGTTGAAGATCGACAAGTGGATCACCACCGCCGGCTACTACTCGTCCATCGGCGTCCGCACCGTCAACCAGCGCCACGGTCAGTATGGCTGGAAGCGCACCAAGGCCGACCTGATCGGCGCCCGCGCCTCGGTCCTACGGACAGACCCCTCGTGTGAAATCGAAAGTCATGCCGAAGTCAACGTGGTCCGATCGAACAAGAAGAAAGCCAAGGGGACCATCTTTCGCGGCACCGAGATCACCAGTCTCTGGGCCAAGGACTATTTCGACTCGACCCATTGGGCGGAGGACGACGGTGATGCCCTGTCGGTGACGCTCAGCATGTGCGACTGCAGGGAGGCCACCGCCGCGTTCAGCCTGCCTGCGACCGCCGATGATCGTTCATCAGTGATTCTCGACGGCGCCGCCAGCGATAACGAAGACCGCTACTTTCTCGAGGTCTACCAGACCGACGCGGTCGCCAGCGACACCGTGGTGGACAACTACTGGTCTGGCTGGTTCGCTGGCCAAGTCGGTACCGAAAACCTCGCCAACCACTACAACTTCTCGGACGCGATCGGTGTGCCCACCGTCTACCGGGTGAAGTTGGCGGTACAAAACGGCTGCACCAACTGGGACGAAGAGGTCCGGTGGATCACCGTCCTCGATCCAAGTTTGCACGTCACCTACCGCGCCCACGTCAAGAACCTGGGCTGGCTCGAGTGGATGCTCAATGGCGGCACCGCGGGCACCACCGGTCAGCACCGGCGGATGGAAGCGGCCCAAATCAAGCTGCTCAACCCCGGGCCGGATATGCGAATCTGCTACCGCGTCCACGTCGAGGGAATAGGCTGGCTCAACGAAGTCTGCGACGGCGCTACCGGCGGCACCACCGGCCAGGCCCGTCGCATGGAAGCCATCCAGATCAGCTTGGACCACGCACCGGTCGGCTGTGAGGTCGAATACCGTGCTCACGTCAAGGGTGATGGCTGGCTGGACTGGGTACGCAACGGCGCCGTCGCCGGCACCACTGGCCAAAGCCGCCGCATGGAAGCCCTCCAGGTCAAACTGATCGGCTGCAACTGACACCGTCGTTTCCTGCCCAGGACGCGGGTCCTCACTCTCGATCTGATTCGCCGGGTGAGGGCCACTTGTCTTCACCAGGGCCAGGCACCTGAAAGGATCCTTGAAGTTAACGCAAGGCTCTCCTCAGTGACTCTTTTACCCAAAGAGTGGAGCTGTGATGCCACGGTTGCCCTGCATGCGAGCGAAGTGACAGCTCCAGAGCGCGGCTTTTTCTTGAACTTTTTGGTTCTGAACCAACGCTTCAGAGCGTCCGGAGTCCTTCAAAAGTTTTGCAATAAGCGGCACGGACGGTCAGAAAGTCTAATGACGTTTTACCAAAGACCGTCCGGACGGTCCGTGAGGTTCCTGGCATTTTACCGAACGCGTTTCGGACGGTCCGTGAGGTTCCTGGCATTTTACCGAAGACGTTTCGGACGGTCCGTGAGGTTCCTGGCATTTTACCGAACGCGTTTCGGACGGTCAGAATGCTAGATGTCATTTTACCGAACGCGCTCAGGACGGTCCGGACGGTCTTGGGCAAAACTTTTGAGGGTCATTTCGGTCAGAAAGACCAAAACATGCCCAAAGTCGACAGCGCTGCCGACCATTTAGAAACGTGTGTCACCTCCCCCAACTTCTCGAAACGTGTGTCACCTCCCCCAACTTCTCGAAACGTGTGTCACCTCCCCAACTTCTCGAAACGTGTGTCACCTCCCCCAACTTCTCGAAACGTGTGTCACCTCCCCCAACTTCTCGAAACGTGTGTCACCTCCCCAAGATCACGCGCCAACTTCTCGAAACGTGTGTCACCTCCCCAGGATCACGCGCCGACTTCTCGA
>JAJCXQ010000300.1 GCA_029263355.1 Acidobacteriota bacterium
CAGCCGAAATCGAGCACCCGCCGGCCGCGCACAAAGTTGGCAGCAAATGCGTACCGACTCACGTGCTCCGACCATAGTGGAGACTCAACTTTACCGGGGATGACACGCTCCCCAGTGAACTCTAAATCACTCAGTTCTCTGACCTCCGACTCGCCCCAACGATCCTGGGTCTCCGATACGACGCTCCAAGTTCGGCGCCCAAAGAGCAGGCGCCGAGCATCATTGTCGGTTGGCTATGATACCTTGAGCCTGTTGTCGTCTAACCAAGTGGTGGCGATTTCTCCGCCAAACGGCCCTCGCTTTTGGGCTGCTACGCACCTCCGCCTCGAAGACTCAAAAGTGCTGGAAGACCCGAAGAGTAAGAAAACAGCGACATGGCCAGGCACGTATACACTTTGATGCCGTCACCTAAGCCGCCCTTCCTGGAGTGCCCCTTATGTTGAAACCGTTTCCGTTGATGCTCGCCGTTTGCGCCGCAGTTGCGACAGCCGCCTCCCTCGAGGCTCAGGTTGAAGTCAGAACCCTGAAACAGAATCTGGTTCTCGACAATGCCACTCAGGTCCATGTGGATCTTTCCTTCGGCGACGTAACCGTCGAAGGCATCGCGGGCGGCACCGCAGAGGTCGAGCTTGTCCTCGAGTGCTCGCGAACCGACATGGACGCTTGTAAGAAGCGAGCAGACCGCGTCCAGTTGGCGCCACGTACCCGACACGGCGATCTCCAGATCCGACTCAAACGGACGCCGCGGGCGCGTCTTCGCGGAATCAAGGCGCGGTTGAAGGTCCGTATGCCCCACGACGTGCCACTCGAAGTCGACGTCGGCGGCGGCAGCATCTACCTCACCGGCCTGCGGTCTCATATCAACGTCAACAGCGGGGGCGGTGACGTCGATGTGCTGGGCGTCCGGGAACGTACCAGCTTGGTCAACGTCGACGTCGGCTTCGGCAAAGCAGACCTGTGGCTCGGCGATGGCCGAGTCCAAGGCACTGGCTGGCCGCGGTCGATCGATTGGCGCGGCTCAGGCAAGGCGGAGATCAATGTCGATGTGGTCGGGCAAGGGGACGTCTCGATTCGTCTCGAGTAGACGGCCGCACCGATCAAACCGCCTCACCGCCTGAAACGCAGCCTGAAGCACAGCCCTAAAGTGAACATCATGGAGGACGAATCGGCTCCAAGGGGCCTGCCGCGCGATCTTCACATCGCACTTGTCGCCCCCCAGATTCATTGGAACACGGGAAACGCCGGACGTACCTGCCTGGCCGTTGGAGCCCAACTTCACCTCGTGCGACCATTGGGCTTCTCTCTAGACGACCGCTATCTGCGGCGCGCCGGCCTCGACTATTGGCGTCATGTGCGCCCACGCATCTGGTCGAGCTGGTCAGAATTCGAAGCCGGTGTCGATCAGCTGGGTGAACCGTTTTTCTTTTCGAGCGAGGCCAAACGTGACCTCTGGAGCATCCATTTTCCGACCCGCTCGGTCTTGATCTTCGGCAGTGAGGCCACCGGCTTGCCGGATGACATCCGGCAGCGGAATAGTGATCGACTGTTGGCGATCCCAATGCAACAGGGTCCGGTACGATCACTCAATCTCTCAACGTCCGTCGCGATCGCTGCTTATGAAGCTCGACGGCAGCAGGCACATCAGCAGGAATATCAGCAAGCACCGCCTGGGAGCCAGCGCCCATGAAGCTCAAGTCCACCTGCTGCAAGAGCTACAAGAAGAAGGGAAGGGGCTGCAAGACCTGTCCGGTGTTGGCCCCGTTGACCAAGAAGCAACGTCGAAAACTGCTTCGAAGGCTCAAGAAAAAGCAGCACTGACCGCTCGTGCGATCCCCCGCAGGCCAAGGGCGACGCTGGCTGCCACCACCAGCCCCATGGCAACGTTGGCGACGATGCCGTTGACCGCCTCCTTACCCAACAGCTTGCGGTCGTTCATCACCAGCCATAAGAACACCGCTACCACCGGCAGCAGCAGACCATTCAACGCTTGCGCCAAAATGATCGCTGGTACCGGTCGAACCTCGGCGATGCCGAAAGCTGCCCCCGAAAGCAGCACTCCTAGCCAAATCGCTCGGTATCGCAACGACCCTTCTCCCCAGCGGGGGTCTTGGTCGCCAGTAGCGAATAGACTCCGCGCCGTGATCGCTGCGGCCAATGGCGCGGTAACCGCCGAAGAAAACCCGGCGGCGAAGAGCCCGAACGCAAACAGTCCGCCAGCCCAAGAGCCGAGTTGAGTTGACAACACCCGCCCAACTTCCGGGTATGAAAACGGTCCGGAGACCGCAGCCCCGACCAGCACCACCGCCATCGAGATCAGTCCTCCCAGCACAATCGCCACCACCAAGCCGAACCGCGCTTCGTCTAGTCGCTGTCCACGGGCGATGCCGGAACCCAAGAACAGGTTGTAGGGTACGACGGTGGTGCCGACCAATCCGAGGACCAGAAGCATTCCATCAGGAGGTATTGCCGGGGTCGACAGCCCGGCAACCACCTCGCCCAGCGGCGGGCGCAACATCAATCCGGTGACCAGAAACGCCCCTCCCATGACCGCCACCAGCGCGCCTAGAACCAGGGCTACGACTCGCGTTGAGCCGAGATAGAGCAGGACTCCGGCTAGGGTCGCTGAGATCACCGTCAGGATCGGACGGGACCAACCTGTAGCCAAGGTGGCGCCTTCGACGCCGCCAAGGATGTTGCCGGCTTCGTAGGCAGCACAGCCGAGAACGATGGCGCCGAGCACCAACCCCTGCATCACAACCGCGGCCGTGCCCTGATGGAAACGTTGCCGCAACGCCTGGCCAAGGTTGTGCCCAGAAGCGATCGTCAGGCGCGCCGCTGCCTCTTGCAGTACTAAACAAGCACAGGTCGCGAAGATCAACGTCCACAACAGGCGATAACCGTGGGCAGCACCGGCCCGAGCCGCCGTCGTCACCGTGCCAGGTCCGAGGAAAGCCGCGGCAATGACGGCCCCGGTCAGAATCGCAAAGAGACGCCGCATCCCTGCTAGTGCACCCGCCCGGGACTGATCGTGGACTCGTCCTCGTAACCGTGGGTGAGTACGAAGAAACAGCCGACGATACGATCTTTTTCTGTTTCCGTAATGAGCTCGAAGAGATGCTCGTCGTCGTGTTGCCCCTGAACCGCTTGAACATAGGTGGTCTGTTCAGAGTCCACCAGGAGCTCTCCCATCAGCCGCTTTCCCCGCAACACCTGAACCAAGAGCGTGCTGCCGCCTTCCGCCGCGAAATGCCAGTGCAGATCTTCATCATCATAGAGCACGGCTTCTGGAGTCCCTGCCCGCAGAATGCAGTTTGGGTGGGTGACGACCCAGTTCCAAAAAGCTTCGAACGGCAAGGTGAAAGGAGTTTCCATGATTTCGATCCCCGGCTAAGTCAACATCGTACTTGGGCCGCTATCCTACCCTTTCTCGACGCCACGCGCTTCTTGGCTCGGGCGGGGCTCAAGAGCCTGTTGCTCTGGCAAGAATTTTTTGAGCTGGGATCGTACTAAGATAAACCAGACGCGTGAGTACAGATGGCACGCCGGGTATGGATCGTCCATCGTGGACGACCACCAGAACCCGCGACAAGCGACGACGGACCGGGCCAGTTGGAATGGAGCCCAGCCTTGCTGAAGCTGAATTGCAAGCAGTGCTCGACCCGAATCGAGATTCCCGACGACGTTACCCAAGCCCCCGACCTCCGGATCGTCTGCCCTGGCTGTGGCGCCCGCTACCGACTGCGACCTCGTCAAACCGCCAGTCCTCAGCCGGCGGCGTCTCCGACGGCTGCATCTCAGCCGGCCGTACCTGAGCCGGCCGTACCTGAGGCGGCCGTACCTCAGCCAGCCGCACCTCAGCGCTCGACGGCCCATCACAGCTTGACGCCGGCCACACCTCAGCCGTCAGCCCTCATGCCAGGAGTGGCAACGCCAACCGGGAGCCATGATCAGGAGACCGTTGCCGCCACTCGCCCGACCCGTCGAGGCGCCCCGGTTTTCAACGCGAATGATCTCGCCGCCGGACGCTACCGCATTATTCAATTCTTGGCCCAGGGCGGCATGGGAGAGGTATACGAGGTGGAAGATCTCGAGCTCCGACAGACGTTGGCGCTCAAGACGATCAGTGTTCATGCTGGCGACGTGGACTCCGCTGCCGTAGAACGTTTCAAACGTGAAATCGCCCTCGCCCGATCGGTGACTCACCCCAATGTCTGCCGCATCTTCGATCTCGGGCAACATCACCCCCAGGCGGCTACTGGAGAAGTCCCCCCGCCTCCGGTCTCGTTCTTGACCATGGAGCTGCTCGAAGGCGAAACGTTGTCGGACTGCCTCAAACGCCGTGGACGATTGACGGTCCGCGAGGCCTTCCCCCTGGTGGAACAGATGGCAGCCGCCCTGAGTGCCGCCCATCGTGCCCAGGTGATTCATCGTGATTTCAAGAGTGAGAACGTCTTCCTAGAGCCGCGGGAGCCACCGCCGACCACCCTTACCCGGCGAGTGGTCGTAACTGATTTTGGTGTGGCTCGAGGCGGCGACAGCGACCGCTTCGCGGCGCAAGTGACCGGAGCCGGTATCGTCGGCACCCCGGCGTATATGGCGCCCGAACAGGTCGAAGGCGGAGCGATCACCCCGGCGACGGACATCTATGCTCTCGGCATCGTTATCTACGAGATGATCACCGGTCGGTTGCCTTTCGAGTCATCCAACCCATTGACCACCGCGGTCAAACGGCTCAAAGAGCCGCCGCCACCGCCTCACATCCATGTTCCGGATCTCGAAGCCTGGTGGGAGAAAGCCATCCTGCGCTGCCTGGAACGAGATCCCGAGAGGCGCTTCCCTTCCGCCGACGAGGTGGTCGCCGCACTCCAGGCGCCAACACGCCCTGCAGGAGGTAGAGGCTTGACGGGATCGCAGGAAGTGGCTCCGGAGGACGATCAGACAGTACCGTTTGGGACGACCGTAACGCCGGTCGCCGCCCCGACAGTCCAGCCTCTCACGCCAGCCGATCCGTCACCGGAGACAGCTTCCGCTGTGGTTGCTGGCGAGCCTCCCCAGAGCCGGAGCCTGGTGCTCGGGGTCGTGTTGATCTTGGTGTCTTTACTGTCGGCCGGACTCTTTTACTTCAACCGAGATCGTGAGCTCGATCGCAGCCGCATCACCCCCAGGCGATCGGTTGCGGTCCTGGGTTTCAAGAACTTGGCCGCCAATGAGAACGACGCTTGGCTGGCGACCGGCCTCGCCGAGATGCTGACCACCGAGCTCGCACGCGGTGAGGCACTACGCACCATCCCGGGAGAAAACGTCGCTCGCGTACGCCAGCAGATGCAGTTCGATCCCACAGTGCTTCTCGAAGACGTGCTTCTCGAAGACGTGCCTCACGAAAACGTGCCTCGCGAAGACGTGCCTCGCGAAGACGCGACCCTCGAGGACGCCGACCTCAACCGAATTCGTTCGATGCTCGGATGTGACTTCCTGGTGCATGGTAGCTTCGTGACCCTGGGGGAGTCGTCGAAAGAAATCCGCCTCGACGTCCGGCTGATGGACGCCGCACTCGGAACCCAGATCGCGTCCTTGGCCCGCAATGGCCGCCAGGAAGACCTCTTCGCCATGGTTTCCGACCTCGGGAGCGAGCTTCGAAGACACTTGGGAGTCGACGAGACAGGCGGCGCCGACGACCCCCTGGGGGGCCTGCCTGCGGAGCCCGAAGCTGCTCGCTTATATGCTGTCGCCCTCGACGAGCTCCGGGAGTCGCATCCCCAGGCCGCACGCGAGAAATTGGAAAGCGCTGCCCGTTTGGCGCCCCAAAACGCGTTGGTTTTCTCAGCGCTGTCGCAAGCCTGGGAGGCCGAGGGTTATGGTGAGCGAGCTGCCGGAGCTGCAGAGCGTGCGTTCGAACTGTCTTCCCCGCTGCCGCGAGAGGATCGACTGGCGGTGGAAGGGCGTTATCGCGAAGCCACCGCAGATTGGCCGGCGGCGATCGAGGTTTATACAGAGCTATCCGACTATTTCCCCGACGACCTCGAATACGGCTTGCGTCTAGTGGCGGCCCACACCTCGCAGCGGGACACCCGCAGCGCCATGCAAACGATCGACAGCCTGCGCCGGTTACCGGCGCCGATCTCGGAAGACCCCCGTATCGATCTAGCGGAAGCCTCCGCAGCCGGACACGAATCGGATTTTGCCCGTCAACTCGCCGCCGCAAAACGTGCTGGTGAGCGTGCGATGCTGATCGACGCCAGCCTACTGGTGGCGCAGGCGCGACTCGCCGAGTCCCAGGCTCACCGCGCTCTCGGCCAACTCGACGATGCCGCTTTGGCTGCCGGCGCCGCGCAACAGCTTTACTCCGACCTTGGTCATGGCATGGGCACCGCCCAGGCGTTGACCGCCCTCGGTAACGTCCACTTCGATCGCGGCGAGCTCGACCGCGCCGCCGACCGCTATCGCCAAGTGATCGACGACTATCGCCGGCTCGGAGATCAAGACGCAACCGCATCTGGCCTCAACAATCTGGCGATGGTGCTCAAACGCCGCGGCGATCTCGATGCGGCGCGCGCTCTCTACGAAGAAGCCGTCGGCATCTTCGAGGCCACCAGCGACAAGCTCGCGATGACGCTAGCCCTCAACAATCTCGGCGTACTGCTCGTCGACCGCGACCACCTCACCGACGCCAGCAAGATGTTTGAACGCTCGCGGGACGTCTGGCAACAGCTCGGTAACCGCAGTGGGTTGGCCTATAGTCTCAACAACATTGCGGCGACGCGTCATCTCATGGGAGACCTGGTGGAGAGTCGCAGCCTGCACGAGCAAGCCCTAGCCATACGCGAAGAGACCGGCGAAAAGAGCGGCGTCGCCACCTCACTCACCAATCTCGCTGACGTTTTGCACGATCTTGGTGAGCTCGAACTCGCCGAGGCTCACCTCCAGCGGGCGGTCGCCCTCACCGAAGAAGTCGGAGACCGGTCAGCGCAGGCGCAGGCGCTCCACGTCCTCGGCCGCGTACAGCTCGATCGCGGCGCCATCGACGAGGCCCGAGCCTCCCACCAGCAAGCCCTCGAGCTGCGCCAGGCTCTCGACGAGAGCCGCCGCATCACCGACAGCCAAGTGGCGCTGGCGCGGGTCGCGTTGGAAGCTGGAGACCCAACCCGCGCTGAGGTCGAAAGCC
>JAJCXQ010000301.1 GCA_029263355.1 Acidobacteriota bacterium
CGCAAGCGCCTGGCCCTGCTCACGGCCTATCTCGAAGATCGGCCGATCTACATTTTCGACGAGTGGGCTGCTGATCAAGATCCGATCTTCAAAGAGATTTTCTACTGCGAAATTCTCCCCGAGTTGAAGCGCCGGGGCAAGACGGCGATCGTCATCAGCCATGACGATCGCTATTACCACCTCGGCGACCGCCAGATCAAGCTCGAAGCCGGCCGAATGGTCTGACCCGTCACCGGCGGAGAAGCGGCGGCGTCAGCCGCCGTTCGGGGCAGCTTCACAGCTCAGATCACGAATTGGCACTGGGCATCTTCTTGTTCTTTCATCTTCTTGCGCCATTCCTCGACCACTTCCTCTGACCAAGGAGTAAAAACCTCCGCCCGCTGCTCTGGAGTAAAGGCATCCGCCGAGAACTCTTCGTCGGTCAGCTTAAACCTCTCATTGAAGATTGTCTTGATGTTGTTCTTGTACATGTTCTGGACATTCTCTTCGTAATCACACTCGTCATAGCGGACCACCAGTGATTCGCCCAGATGCTGCTCGTCGACAAACTCGCCGCGGGAATAGTAGCGAAAGACAGGATGCAGATAGGCGCTACACGCGTTATTTGATGCGTCTGCCGGATGGATGAAGTCGAGCGTCGAAACACCCTTGGGATACTTGTGAAAGCCGTACTCCAACGTCATTAAGAATACCTGCTCTTCATCCATGAACTCAGCCCTTTCCAGCACATAGTCTTTCGGCAAGTCGAAATATATTTTCGCCTCGCCGCTTGCCGACACGACAATCACATCGCAGAGGAATCCGAAAAGCTGAAACAGAGACGATGTCGTACTGAGCTCGCCAATCAGAAAGCTCGCCAGTTCTTCGAGGTGTTCACCGTTCTGGAGAGGAAACTCTTTCGACGGCAACGCAACGCCATGGTAGCGCTCTCCCATGAGATTGAATAACGTCCGAACGTTGTAGCGAAAACCGTGAATAAAACCCGATGCGGCCTTCCGGTCGCGTGCCTGCATAGCCGTGCCGATGAAGAACATGTCCGGCACCGTCGACTCCCATGAGCTCGATAACTGAGGGTACTTCCCCTCCTTGATACACTCGGGCCGACAGCTATCGTCAAAGAGTTCCTCGTCGATAAAACGCCAACCCGTGCATCGAATGATGTAATCGTAGTAAGTGGTCGTCGTGCCCGTACCAGGTGTGTCCCAGTGCGGATAGTCCTCTTCCATGATCACCTTGAGACGACCATCCTCCGTCTTGGAGATCTTCTTGGGCCGGAATCCGACCATGGCATGCAGGGACTTCAGCTGATACATGTCCAGAATCGTATTATTGATCGCTCGCAGGTCGCCGGGATAGTGCGTCTGCCATGCGTGCTTGATCGGCTCGCCGACAAGCAAGTGAACAATCGCCGCAGATCCGGCCAAATGGTCGGCAACCTCAAATGCAGAGTTACCGCGGCCGATGATGCCCACACGCTTATTCTCGTAGATAGTGGGGTCGATGTCGTGATCCTCATATCCCAGAGCGTGCTCGATCCCCTCGATCTCTCTGGGGATGTTGGGTTTTACGGCACCGGTCGCGATCACTAATCGCTCGCAGCTAAAAGCACTGCTGGCTCGGTCCACAAGGGTAAAGATGCCCGTGTCGGCATCCCGGCTGATCTTTGCTACCCGGGTCTCGAACCTGATCTTGATCGAGTGGCGTTCGACAAAGTCAGCCATATAACGACAGAGATCTTCGGACGACGGAAAGAGCTCTTGCGAATATTCCGTGAAACGCATCGACTCGTCGTCGCTGAGCAGCGAGTTCCAGTCGTGCCGCAGATTGAATTCCGTTTCCGGATAGCCGTTGAATCGTTTGTTGATAGAAATCAACGTCTTGTGCCGAGGGTAACGCTCAAAAAAAGATGCAGGCCTTTCGTTACTCTCAAGAATCAAGTAGTCATGGCCGGCCTTTTCCAAGAAGTATCCGAGCTGAAGACCGGCTGGCCCAGCGCCTACAATGATGTACGTGTGCCGGCTACTACCACTTCGTGAATCCATTCCAAACCCTTTCTGTGAGACGTTTCTACCGTTCGTCCGGGAACATGCTCCGTGTGGATCGAGTTACCGCCCGGTTAGAGGTCGGTGTTTTCATAGAGCTCAGCCATCGCGACCAGAATCTTCCGGGGTCCTGTAAACGGCTCGCGACCATGAGAAGCGAGAAAGTTGTCGACCATCATCACGTCACCCTCTTTCCAGGTGAAGCGGACCGCCTCCTTCTCGTAGAGCTCGCGAATCTCGCCGAGAATCGAGCCTTCGATCGGACTGCCATCACCATAGAAGGCATTCCTGGGAAGCTCATCCTCAGAGAATTCCGCGAGTAGTGCCTCGCGGACTGCAGCTGGCATATTTGACGAGTGAAACATGTGAGCGTGATTAAACCACACGGTTTGCCCTGTCTTGGGATGAGTCGCGAAGACCTGCCGGACGGACCGAGCACAAAGCCGATTGTCATCGCGCCACTCCAACTGCATTCGGGATTTGCGGGCGTACTCCTCGACGACCGAGCGATCTTCGGTCTGAAACGCCTCCTGCCAGGTGAGATCGACACCTTGACCGTAGTTGCGGATATACATGATCTTTTTTTCGGCGAATCTCTTCTTGATGGCCGGATCGATAAGCTCGACGAGCCTTCGGTCATCGACAATGGGCGTTCGACCACCCTCAGCCGGTGCCACTGCGCAGTAAAACCACAGCTTTGTCGGCCAGTTGTGTGAGTAGGACATCTCATGGTGAAGAGGAATCACCTGGTCAGGCGGGAATTCAGTAGATGTGTAAACATTGCTCGCGACTTCGTTTCGCGGCGCAGCCCGCTCTGTGTAGTCGAGGAGTCCCTTCGAAACAGCACGAGCGAAGTCCTGAAACTGATCTACTCCCTCTACTTTGAAGCCGCGAAACAAGATCACTCCGTGATCGCATAGCTTTGATTCGACGAGGTCACGATGCCCCTGAGCCCAACTCACTAGATTGAGATTGGAAATGTTGGGTTCCACGAGAAGCGGGAACGCATCCTTCTCATTGTCGTCCGTGAGCGAACCAAACCGAATCAACTCCTCAGGCGACAGACGGAGGGCCTGCCGCTTCGCCGAACCGAATCGACTGAAGCTCGCGGGTCCACTGTTGGGTTTTTTCGTCATTTCTTACCTTTCCTCTCAGCTGTTGAGAACTACAACGATGTTCAACCGACTCACATCTGTCGGCTGTTTTTCTTTCAGTTCGATGATGGTCTTACTCGAGTCGAATACCCCGCCGTCGGCGGCGTCCGCCTGGCTGATCGCGGGACGTAAGCTCGGTCGAATGCCAGTCCAATTCGGCCTCCTGTCGCGGGTTGTGGTCGCCCGACACCTCCAGGGCTTGGATTCTTGTTTCGGGATCCGCCATGGCGCTGGTCAAGAGCCCTTCGTAAAGCCCCTCCCAGCGCTCGATTGTCGATTTCCGAAAGAGGTCGCGACGCCAGGTCCAGGACACGGAAATTCCATCAGGGCCATCCCAGGTCCACACGGTCAAATCAAATCGTGCCAGATCGTTCTCGAAATCGACCGGTTCCACAATCAGTCCTGGCACCTCGAGACGGGTTGCCGGCGCGTTCTGAAGACCGAAGGCGATCTGAAACCAGGGTGTGCCGTCGGCGGCACGCGCCGGACGCAGCTGTTCGACCAATTGATCGAACGGCATATCCTGGTGGGTCAAAGCTTCGACGACCACCTTGTGAGCTCTGGAGAGCAACTCCACAAAGCGGGGGTTTTTTGATACGTCGGTACGAAGAACCAACATATTGATGAAGAAACCGATCAATCTCTCGGTTTCCAGTCTGTTTCGCCCGGCAATCGCCGACCCCACCACAATGTCCTCTTGCTTCGTTTGGTGGCGCAAGAGGACATTGAAACCTGCCAGGAGAACCGTGAACAGAGTCGTTCCTTGCTCGCGGGCAAGGTCTCGCAGGCTTCGGCTCAGCTCTGAAGAGAGCTGGAAGATACGGCGGGCACCGCGCGAGCTCGGCCTCGGAGTTCTCGGCTTGTCGGTTGGCAATTCGAGGACCTTGGCGCCTTGGAGTTGTGGTCGCCAATAGCCCAGCAGGCGTTCCAGTAAATCTCCGGTGAGCCACTGGTGCTGCCAGCGAGCAAAATCAGCATACTGGACCGGAAGCGCGGCCAGAACCGGCTGCTCCCCTCGAGCGAAGGCAGAGTACGATGTCGCAACCTCCTGCACCAAGACTCCGGTCGACCAAGCATCGGAGATGATGTGGTGCATCGTCAACAACGCCACATGCTCTTCCTCCGCGAGGCACAACAGGCGCCATCGAAGTAGGGGCCCGGAGACTAGATCGAACGGTTGGTGAATCACCGCGACAGCCAATCGCCGCATCTCGGCCATCCGCGCAGGAGGCGCCAACTGCCGCAAGTCGATCCAGGCTAGATCAGGTTGCACTCGCGCCAAGATGCGCTGCACCGGCCGCTTTCCCGCCCCTGGCCTGAAAACGGTGCGCAACGCCTCCTGCCGTTCGGCAAGCGTCTCGAGGCTGGCTTGCAGCAGCCGCGAGTCGAGCCGGCCATGAAGGCGCACAGCGGTCGACACGACATAGGCAGAGCTTCCGGGCTCGAGTTGTTCACGAAGCCACAAACGCTCCTGGGCAAACGACGCCGGAGCCGTCCGATCCGCCCAACCCTCATCGATGTCCGCGGCGACAATCGGAGGTGCGTCGAGCTCACCCTGCTGTCGCGCCGCATCCAGTTCCACCGCGAGTTGCGCTACCGTCGGCTTCTCGAACAGGCGACGTAGCGGTAGCTCAACCCCAAACGTCTGCCGGATCCGGGACACCACCTGTGTCGCCATGAGCGAGTGACCGCCCAGGTCAAAGAAGTCGTCTTGCACGCCAACACTTTCGACTCCCAAGACCTGACACCACAACCCGGCCAGCCTCTCCTCCGTCAGCGTCCGCGGTGTGATCGTCGTCGCCGCGGCCACCCCCCATTCGGGAGCCGGCAACGCCCGACGATCGACTTTACCGCTAGGCATCAGCGGCAAAGCCTCGAGGACGTTGATCGCGGCTGGCAGCATATACCGTGGCAACCGCTCGCTGAGGTAGCCTCGCAACCCTTCGAGATTTCTCGCCTCATCCCCCCAGACGAGGTAGGCCACCAGCTGAGGTTCTCCATCGATACCCGGCCGACTGACCACCGCCGCCTCACGAACCAACTCATGCTCCGCCAGGGTCGTCTCGATCTCGCTGGGCTCGACACGAAAACCTCGGATCTTGACCTGCTGGTCTAAACGCCCGAGGATGTCTAGACTGCCGTCGACGAGTTGGCGCACACGATCACCGGTGCGATACAGTCGAGCTCCCGGACGGTCTCCGAACGGATCGGCGACGAAGCGTTCCGACGTCAGACCGGGTCGCCCCAGGTAACCACGAGTTACACCGAGCCCACCGACCAACAACTCGCCAGGTATCCCGATGGAGACCGGTAGCAGACGACGATCGGCCACGTATCCTGTGTTGTCGGTGATCGGGCGACCGATGGGCACCGGACGCCAGGCTTCTTCCGTGGGCTCTACGAGACTCGCCGTCGCGTCAATCGAAGCTTCCGTCGGGCCATATTCGTTTATCACACGCACGGCCAGACGCGATGTCAGCCCACTGACCAACTCACGGGGCAGCACCTCTC
>JAJCXQ010000302.1 GCA_029263355.1 Acidobacteriota bacterium
AGGGCGGCCTGGACGATGCCGTCTGAAACCCGCGGCCAGCGGCTGCATCCGATTTCGCTCTTGTTCGGGGTCGGCGCTGCCGCCTGGGCGCTTTTGTTGGTGGTGTTATTCTCACCCGTCAACAGTCCATTCTTGATCGCCTTGTTGCTGCTGCCTGCGTTGGTCAGCTCGCTGTTCAAGTACATCAGTTTCCGCTACTGGTTGGGGCCCGATGAGATGGTGATCCGCGAGGGACTGCTGAACCGCAACGAGCGCCACATCCCCTATGCACGCATCCAGAACGTCGACTTGATCCAGAAGCCACTTCATCGCCTGTTCAAGGTCGCGGTAGTACGCCTCGAGACCGCGTCCGGGGGCAAACCGGAGGCGGTGATCAGCGTACTGACCCTGCCGACAATCGCGGACATGCGTGCCAAGATCTTCCGTGAGCGCACCGAAAGCGCCACCGGCGACGGCGAGAGTCCCGCTGCTGAGCGTCAGCTTCTCGAGCTGCCGCCAACCGAACTGGCGATTTTTGGCGCCATCTCGAACAAAGGTCTGGTCATGGTGGCGGCCGGATTGGGCCTTGCCGCCCAGACCGGGTATTTTGAGGACCCCAGATGGCTGCGGACGTTGGCATCGCTCGAGACCATCTCGCCGTCGATCACCGCCCCGGATTCGCCGTTGTTTGTGATCACACTGGCGCTGGCGGGCATCATCGGGATCGTCCTGATGCTGCGCTTGTTTTCGGTGCTGTGGGCGATGGTCAAATATCACGGATTTCGGCTTGTTCTCCATGACGAGGATCTGCGGGCGGAGTACGGACTACTGACCAAGGTCACTGCCACCATCCCGCGGCATCGCATTCAGCGGATTACGCTCCACCTGACACCCCTCCATCGTCTGTTTAAACGGGCATCGGTCCAGGTCGACACCGCGGGCGGCAGCGCTGGCGAGCAGGGCGGTCAGGCAGGCCAGGATCGCCAGTGGCTGGCGCCGATCATCCCTCGAGCCCAGGTGCGAGCGCTCTTGCGCCAGGTGATTCCCGAGTATCGCCTCGATGGTTTGACGTGGCACCCAATCTCAACTCGCGCCTGGCGGCGAGTGTTTAGACGTTGGTTGATCCTGCTGGCGCTGCTGGCGATCGCAGCTCTTGTGGTGCTCGGTCTCTGGGGTGTGGCGTTGGTCGTCCCAGGAGTGCTTTTGGCCTTCCTGCACGCCCAGCTCTACGCCCACCGCACCGGTTACTCTTTGACCCCGAGTGCGCTGCTCTACCGCAGCGGCTGTTGGGTCCGCCGGCTGAGTGTCGTACCCTTTGGCAAGATTCAGGTTCTGACCCTCTATCAAACCCCGTTCGATCGACGCAACGCGATGGCTTCGGTGCACGCTGATACCGCGGGCGCCAGCCAGCGCGGCCATCGTGTGGCGATCGCCTACCTCGATATCGACATCGCACGTCAAGTCCTCGACCGACTCGACCTGGAGACCGGACGCACGGCGTTCCGGTGGTGATCGATGTCTCTTCAGAAACGTTGTTTGAGCGAAGTCTTGCCCGGTGACCGGGAGCGGGGCGTACGCTATTTCCATCAACGGCGAGTTTCGCTAGGAGCGCGCGAAACCGAAGGCATCGCAGCCACCGTTGAAGGCCCGGAAGGCTCAGTCTACGAAGTACAGATCGACTGGACACGGGCCGAATACGAGGGCCTGCTAATCATCTCGTGCAGTTGTCCCCGTTTCGCTGAATTCACAGTCTGCAAACACGTCTGGGCCACCATGGTGGCCTACGATAGCGCTCAATTCACCGAATTGGTTCCAGGGCAAGGCCCCCTCGAGCTGTCTCTCACTCCCCCGAGTTATGACGAAGGAGCCGGGGCAACCGCCAACGACAGTTGGCCACCGAGCCGTTCACTCACGGAGAGCTCAAGGGATCGCGACCAAGGCGACACATCAGACCTCTTGGATGTCTATCGGAAGCTCAAGCCAACATTGCGGCGACACACTCCACAACCCACCTGGCTGCGGCAGCTGGGATCGATACGCCAGGCGCTGGGCGCCGCCTCCGTTCACGCTAATCCGTGGCCACAGGTCCGCGAAGTCCGATACTGCCTCAACATTGCCGACTGCCTGGGTCGCGAACAGCTGATCGTCGATCTCTACCAACGTAAGTCGAAAAAGAGTGGCGAATTGGGTCGGTTCGGGCGATTATTCCTCGGCCGCGAGCCAACCGAAAGCTTCCCGGATGCCGACGATCGTGAGCTGCTCAAGAGTTTCCAGAACTACTCGAACAACGACACCGACCCGTACCGCGGACGCTTCTACGCGCATCACGATAGCTCCCAGGGCACAGTCCCGGTAGCGCTTTATGAACACCTCCTACCGCGGCTCTGCGCGACCGGACGCTTCGGCTGGGTCCGCGACGGTACCCAAGATCCGGCCCAGGCAAGCGCGCTCTCCTGGGACAATGCGGGGCCCTGGCGCTTCGGGATCAGCCTGGAGCCGGATGCCGAAGACGACGGGTTGCGGGTCGTCGGCATCTTGCGTCGAGGAGAGGAGACTCGGCCACTCTCAGAACCCGTACTGCTACTGGCCAGCGGTATTGTCGTATGGCGAGATCGGATCTCTCGACTCGCGGCCGAGGACACGTTCCCATGGATCTCCATGCTGCGCCGAGAGGACGAGATCCGAGTCCCCGAGAATCACCGCGAGGCGCTGTTCGAGACCCTCGGTGAGATGCCGCTCCTGCCCGAGCTCAAAATACCAGCGGAATGGCAATGGGACATCATCAGCCCGACACCGCGGTCACGTCTCACCTTGTGGCCTTCAGGCGCCTCGCAGTTACGCGGCGACGTCACCTTCGAATACGACACCTTCCCGGTGCCGGCGCGCTGGATGGGAGAGCGGATTCTCGACCGCGACAATCGCCGGGTGATTCAGCGCCAAGAAACCGCCGAGCAGACCGCCTTCGCACAGCTGCACGAGCTCGGGATGCAGCCATCCTTAGGCAAGTCTACCCAACGTTACGATGTCAAAGTCTCGCAGAAGGTGTTCGGTGAGGCCATTGAAACCCTGCTGACTGAAGGCTGGTTAGTGGAGGCCGACGGCAGCCGGATCCGGGCGGCTGGCAACGTCAGCTTCAGCGTCACCAGCAACATCGACTGGTTTGAGCTCAGCGGCGACATCGACTTCGACGGCACCACGGTACCGCTGCCTCAACTCCTCGCCGCGGTTCGTGGCGAAGAGCGCATGATCCAGCTCGGTGACGGCACTCAGGGCATGTTGCCGCAAGAATGGCTGGACCGGTTCGCACCTCTCGCCAAGCTGTCCCACGGCCAAGATGGCGAGGCGGTCCGTTATCTGCCCTCCCAGGCAGTGCTGCTGGACACACTGTTGGCCACCGAGCCACAGGTTGATGTCGACCACAGCTTCTTTCGCCTCCGCGAGCGCCTGGAGGCTTTTGACCGGATCGCGCCGATTCACGAGTCGCCAGAGTTTCGAGGTGAGCTGCGAGCCTATCAGCGGGAGGGTCTGGGCTGGCTGAAGTTTCTCGAGGACTTCGATTTTGGCGGCTGCCTGGCGGACGACATGGGTCTCGGCAAGACCGTCCAGGTCCTGGCGGCGTTGCAGACACGATCACAGAACACACCGAGCGGCGACCGTCGCCCCTCCTTGATCGTGGTGCCGCGCAGCGTAGTTTACAACTGGCAGGACGAAGCGGCGCGCTTCACTCCCCAACTCCGGATGGCGATCTACTCCGGGCCACAGCGCAAGCGTCTTCTAGAAACGCTGGACGACCATGACCTGGTAGTCACCACCTACGGCGTGTTGCGACGCGACATTCTGCGTCTGAAGAGCATCAACTTCGACTACGTGATTCTCGACGAGGCTCAAGCAATCAAGAATCCCTCCTCGCAGGCCGCCAAAGCCTCGCGCCTGGTGCGCGCCCGGCACCGTTTGGCCCTCACCGGTACACCGGTCGAAAATCATCTCGGTGAGCTGTGGTCGCTCTTCGAATTCTTGAACCCGGGTTTGTTGGGACGTCTCCCTGCGTTCAAAGGCCTTGCCGGCAATCGCACTCTAGGAGACACGACCCTCGCCGCGGTGGCGCGTGCCTTGCGGCCTTTCATCCTGCGTCGTACCAAAGAGGCGGTGCTCGACGACTTGCCGGCAAAAACCGAGCAGACCCTCTTCTGCGAGCTCGGAGCCAGCCAACGCCGGCTCTACAAAGAGCTGCGCAACCACTATCGAGCGGCCCTCGATCGCCGGATCGAAGAGCAAGGACTCAAGCGCTCGAAGATCCAAGTGCTCGAAGCCTTGCTCCGCTTGCGGCAGGCGGCCTGTCATCCCGCCCTCATCGATCCAACCCGCAGCGACCAAGACAGCGCCAAGCTCGAGGTTTTGATCGAGCAACTGAACGAAGTGCTTTCTGGCGGCCATAAAGCATTGGTCTTCTCACAGTTCACCAGCTTGCTGGCCCTGGTCAAGCGCCGACTCAACGCACTCGGCATCACCTACGAATATCTCGACGGCAAGACGCGCGACCGAAAGACCTGCGTCGATCGCTTCCAGACCGATCCCGACTGCCCAGTATTTCTGATCAGCCTCAAGGCGGGCGGCCTCGGCCTCAACCTCACCGCCGCCGACTACGTTTTCATCCTCGACCCGTGGTGGAACCCAGCCGTTGAAGCCCAGGCCGTCGACCGCGCCCATCGCATCGGCCAAAACCGCCCGGTTTTCGCCTATCGGCTGATCGCTAGCGACACGGTGGAAGAGAAAATCCTCGAGCTCCAGCAGTCGAAGCGCGAGCTCGCCGACGCCATCCTCAATGCCAGCGGCAGCATGATCCGTGATTTGTCCGCCGAGGATCTGCAACTGCTGCTGAGCTGAGCCGGGTGGGGGCGCCCCGGAGGTCGACGGATCGATCGAAGCCACGGATCAGTTGAACCGCGCCGGATCGACGCAGGCACTCAAACGACAGACTGCAAAAAATTCGGACGGTTCGTTGTCTCGGGTATCGCGGCGGGCAAGATGCCCCATCTCGTGCAGCAGCAGCGACGCGAGCTCACAGACATCGCGGCCGCGGAAGCATCCCTTGTCGACAAACAGAAATTCGAACGGTGGGCGGCCCTGGGCGCCGCCACAGATCGGCGAGGTGTTTCGCCACGGCAGAGCGGCGAATCGCCGCGAGACGACGTAGGGCGGCTCACTCGGCTCGAGCCAGGTGCCGAGATCGACGCCGAATCGTTTGAAATACGCACGACAGCTCGGAACCTCGAGCATCTGCTCGCGGATCAAGCCAGCTGCCTGCTCGAGGTAGCTGGCAAACTCGCTATCGTGGACCCCCGGTTGGGCGCGGCCAGCGGGCTCGTGAAGGGCCATTGGCGCGGCGAGTACGGCGGTTGTCACGGCGATCGAAATCACCAGAGAAGCGATCGAGACAAACGTAAACGCCGCGGGAATTGAGCGACGTTCCAGAGTGATGTTTATAGCAGCCTCCTTTCAAATCCATAAGACATCACCAGAGTACGCCGCCAATTCCAGACCGTCTATTGGCATAAATGACGATATTCGTTAGGATGCTGCCATGGCACATTCAGACACATCGAGGGTCCATTCCCGTGTCATCGCCCTGGCGTACGAGGGGTTTGCCTCGTTCGAATTTGCTGTTGTTCTGGAGCTCTTCGGACGCTCACGCCCAGAATTTCCACAGTGGTACGACTTCGAAGTCTGCGCGCTCGATCCGCCACCGGTTCGCGGCACAGCTGGCTTTTTGATTGACGGCCGGCACGACATCTCGATGCTCGACGATGCCGACACCATCATCATTCCCGGCTGGTGTGACGGGGAGGTCCTACCCTCAGACGAGCTCATCGAGCGCCTACGTGCCGCCTACGACCGCGGCGCCCGCTTGCTATCGATCTGTACCGGCGCCCTGGTACTCGCCGCCACCGGCCTGCTCGACGGCCGTCGAGCCCCGACCCACAGGATCCACCTCGACCAAATGGCGCAGCGGTAACCCAAGATCAACGTCG
>JAJCXQ010000303.1 GCA_029263355.1 Acidobacteriota bacterium
CTCTCCGACAGCTGCCAAATGCATCCGGGAGAGAATCTGCCCCGTCGAAACCGAGCCACCGGTCATAGTTGACGGTGCTCGCGACGACCAGTTGAAAGCCGAGGGAATATGGCAGGAGATTCGCGATCTGCCCTTCGCAGACCAGTGCCAGCTGGTACGGGGGTTTCGCTTCTGCTCTACAGTGCTCTTCGACCTGCTACGCAAGGTGTCGCGCTTGGAAGGACGCAAGAAGCGGCAGCGGGGCATCGAGTTGGCGAAGCTGGCGCTAGTCAGCCTAGAACGCAGTGACCGAGTGTTCGGTGACCGGATCCACGACTTGCGCGCGCACGGCTGGGCGTGGCTAGGGAACGCGTATCGGCTGGCACTCGATTTCTCGGAGGCAGCAGCGGCGTTCGAGCAGTCGGATCGTGAGTGGTCTAATCCTAGAGCGCAGCTCGATCAACTGGTGTTGGCCAACATCTGCGCCCTGAAGGGGACTCTGTGGATGATGCGGCGGGACTACGACGCGGCCACGCGAGAACTTGACCGCTCTTGTTCCCTGTACCACCAGTCTGGTCTTGCGCGCGACGAGGCGCGCGAGTTGATCACTCGGGCGAGCATTCACGGCTACGCTGGCAAGCTCAAGGAATCGGTCGAAGACCTTCGCGGGGCAGTGGTCTTGATCGACGAAGATAAGGACAGGGAGTTGGCCTTTGCTGCCAGATGCAATCTGGCGAACACCATGGCACGAGCAGGCGAGACAAGAAACGCCGAGGAGGAACTGGACCGCGCGCGGCAACTGAGTAAATCGATCCACGACCCCTTGGGATTACCTAAGCTCGATTGGATCGACGGTCTCATAAGCGAGCACCATCGTGACCTTGAGGCTGCAAAGAGTTTCTACCTGGCTGCCCGATCGGCATTTCGCGATGCGGACGAGCGGAGATGCTTCGGCCGGATCTCCGTCAGTCTTATGATCGTCCACTCGATGCAAGATGATTGGGAGAGAGTAGGAGTGCTGGCTTCTACGACGCTTCCGATTCTCACTTCGTTGGATCTCCATACCGAAACGCTGACGACCGTGGGTTATCTGGTGAGGGCTGTCGAGGCCGGAAGCCTTACACACCGACTCTTGACCGAGCTTCGAGACGCCCTGTGCGTAGATCCACTGATGTGACCCGAAGAGAGGGCGGGCCAATTGACCCTGCCCTCCCTTCGAGGCGTGACTCATCTAGCCATGTGGGTCGATGTAAGAAGGCGATCCAGCACGGACAGCTGTTTTAGTCTTCACGGCTCTCTCCTTTCGGTTACGGTCCAGTTGACAGTTCGGCCTCGCCAACCACCGGTTGCGAGGAGGGCGTATCCCTTTCGACTCCGCCCCCGAGTCGTGTCTCATCTAGCCATGCGGGTTGGTCTTCATGGCTCACTCCTTTCGGCGCTCGCGAGTCTGCATCACGAAGTGCCGGACATTGCCTATGACTTCCCCACTTTACCGCTTGGCTTCATATCTTTTTCCCTACGAGAAACCAAACTGAAAAAGCCAGGACATATGGCATGTTCTGGGGGCGCGGGAATTTGCAAAAAGGGAGGCCGATCAGGTGAGACAGAGCTACCGGCTCGCGCCGGCGCAAGTGAACACAGTCAACAATCTCGGATGCCAGTCACTGGCTCCGCGATTTCAGAGAGATTCGACATTTGTTGCGAGTCTTATGTCGTGCTGCGAGGCAGACTGAGTGGATATGCCGTGGGTTTAGTGCAGCTTCTTCGAGATATTCCGTGCCCAGATATCCTGGCGCGTCGCCTACTGCTAGCGCTTCTGGCGGACTTTCGTGAACACGGACATGAGTATCTGCTGCACCTGGCGCGGTGCCGCGATGAGGCTTGGGTCAACGGCACTGAGGATCAAGTTGAGGCACTCGACGCCAAGATTCGCGAGTACCACATCCACCAGCAGATGCCATGGCGGCTCAAGCTGAATTTCCTGTTTAGCCAAGCCGGGTACGAGAAATTCGGTGACGACATCATGCCGTTTTGGGCTGTGACCCTCATCCAGATCAACGTGCTAGAGCAGTATTGGGAACAAGTCGCCCTCGGATACCAGCCAACCAACCCCTACTTGCTGCCAGGGTTTCACGCCGAGGAGGAAGTCCTCTCAACCGATTGGCTCGATGACTTTCGGCCAGATTGGACAGCGGAGCGGGAGCTAGGTGACCTCGAAGGTCGGCCATCCATTTGGGCAGCGGAGTTAGACGATGCCACAACCGAGCATGCTCGTTACAGCATCAACTGATACCGCCGTTAGGGCTGAAGAGTCGGCGGGCGGCACGGTCCTCTGCCTCGACTACCAGTCTGTAGCGGGCCTTATCGATGCAGTGGCAGGCAATGCGCCTGCACGACTGTCAACTCTGCTGACGATCACTTGGGAGACCAGTTACAAGTCCGAGATGCGTGCCGTCTTGGGGATGGCCGTTGTTTGCCAAGACCCAATGTCAGATCTCGGCACCATCTGCATAGACGCGCTGCAAACATTCGCCGACCTCGACAAGCTTGTGCGTGCTGGACAGTGGCAGAGCCTTGTCAGTGTTGTAGGACACCCAGATCCCCACGCCTGCGCATTGCTAACTGCCTGCGATTGGGAGATTGGACGGCTCATCGTCGCGAAGCAGGCGCGCTACCAGGCAATTCGTGAGCGCCTGGAGGTGGCCGCAGGACTTGAGCGGTCGTTACGCGGAAAAGAGATGAAGGCGTTTGCTGGCTTGCGCGAAGCGCGCTGCCCGAACATCTGGCAACTGTATGAGCGCTTCCGCGATACGGAGTAACGACATGCCCATGCCCCAACTCATCCCAATCATCTTCGACGAAAACGACGCGGATGGTGATCCTCAGCCGCAGCCGACAGTCACTGGCGATCGGTCCGATGTCCTTGACCTAACCGTCATCGCGGGCGGCGACGACGCTGAAAGCGCCACGACTTTATCCGGCGAGGAAGAGGTAAAGCAGTGGTTAGACGCAGTGGCGTTGTGCTTTGGACTTCCAGAAGCCCCAGAAGGTGGGTGCCGCTGGATTGACCTGGATCGGGCGATGACGCAAAGACGCGATACGGAATAAACAGATTATGCCCTCAGCCCTGCACCCTTCCAGCCGAGCGCTCGGCGAATTGGCTCCTATCGGGCCGCTTTCTACCACGCAGGGCAGGGGGCGCCATTTTCCTCGGTCGGGTGGCTAACTTCGAGTGCTTGGAGTTGGTTGAAGCCCTAACCGCATAGTCACCCGATCGAGGAAGTTTCAACGAAGAGGATTACCCCCAAGATGGCACAGCGCTGGAGAATCAAAGCCACCAAGATCGAGGGCGGATTTTCGCTCCGTCTGATAGGCGACGGTGATCTCGGAGAGGCACTTGATGCCGGCTCCGTCATCGAGATGGAAGATGGACGGACGATGGACCTGCACCCCGCCTTGGCCGAGTTGATCCAGAGCCGCGTCGTAGAAATTGTCGTCAACATGGAACTCACAGGCGAGAAAGCCCTTCAGCTGCCGTGCCAGCTTCCTTCACAACGACCTGAAGAGAGGGTCCACTGATGGCAAATGGGGCCAGCAGTGGTAACCCAGAGCTTGATGCGGTGCTCCGACTCCATAGAGCACACCAGAAGAAGCGCGCCAAACCCTACGCGGGCGTGTTCTGGATTCTGGCGGTGGACTACCACGACACAGAAGACGAAGCGCGCGAAGCACTAGCAGCGATGCCGGTAGGGCGACGGGCGGCGATCGTCGAGCGAACGACCGGCGCTACCTGGGTGAATGGAGCGAACTTCCGGCCGATCAGGGAAATGCTCAGGCATCAAGAGAACACAGCACCGGATCAGTTTCACCGGCAGGGAGCGCTAGGCAAGCTGGAGAAAGGACCACTCAGGCGACGGGGATAGTTGAGTTCCTAAGAAGTAAATGATGAGCGCCCTTTGTTGCTCCAGAAGGGTGGCGGCATCTCCTCTTACTTCACCTGGAACGTATTCAAGACCCGAAGGCGGTCGGTCGCCCGTGCGTCCTCCCAACGCTCGACCGCCTTCGGGCAATTTTTTCTTGAAGGGGTAACACATGGACGACAACAGCAAACGGCCAGGCATCTATATCGAATTAGGGTTGTACAGCGTCCAGTGGTTTGAAGCCGATCCTGGCCCGTGTTGCCAGTGCAATCGAGAGGTCGGCGAGGGGCCTGCGGGATTCAGTACGGATGACCCTGCGGGTCCATTGTGTGACGGGTGTTTGCTGCTCCTGGACAAGCAGCTAGGAAATCTGTTGTGGCTGGCGAATATGGCCCGCGAACTGGCTGAAGAGGCATCACGCATCGAAGATCCATGGCGCGTGGATCAAGTTCTGGTGACGATGATGACTTTCGCGAAGCTGTATGACCAAGGCGCAGACTGGCCGCGCCGCGAAGCGAAGGCTGCCGTCCTTATGAAGGAGCTTGAGACACGCATGAAAAAGGCGCCATGGGAAGAGCTGCTTAGGTCAGTGATAGCCCCTGCAAACTGAGGAGTGATCACAACATGAGCGGCATCAAAGATTCACAGAGCGAAGAAGCGAGAGCGCTCAGCGAAGTACGGCCCGATCTACTGCGGGTCGTTCAAAGTCTCCGCATGAGAGACGCACAGCGCCAGGCCATCGAATCCTGGGGACGACACAGCGAAGAGACCGATAGCGAGGAACGCGCAAGGCTGGTGGCGATAGACCTCGACATCTCCGACAGCACGACGCAGCAGCTACTGGCCAACATGGGAGTCATCCAGAGGCCACCAGGCTATGAACGGCAAAGGGCCCTGGAGATGTTCCAAGAAGGAGCGTCAGTCGATCATGTGCGCGAAGAGCTGACGGTAATGCAGGACGTGGCCCTGGAGATGGCGATCACCGACTACGCCCTTCAGCTGGCCAAGAAGGCCCGAAGGCTCAGGAGAGCCGGATGAGCGATCCAGGCTCGAAGCCAGATGATGTAGTCCCTATCGGCGAAGCGTTGCGCCTGATTCGGGTGCGCGTTGGGAGTGACCAAGCGGAAGTGACGCGCCGGGGTGGGCCAGACTTCTGGACGATTGCCAGATGGGAAGAAGGAGAAGAAACCCCAAGCCTAAGCCAAGTGGCTCAGTACCTTGCGACACTTCAGTTGAATTTCTATGACTTTCAGGATGCGCTCGATCAGCTCGCCCAGCGTCCAGGGCATCTGCTAGAGCGCCTTGCCACCATCGAACGGCGCCTTAGCATCGTTGAACGGAGGCCGGATTCGGGGGACGGTTGAGGTTGTTTTGAGCTAGTTGTCGCAGTTAGTAGCGACTGCACACATACAACCGATGCCAAGGGAGGGATTGCCAATGTCTGCACCACCACGCCGAGGCCCCATCAACATTCAGGACGGATGGCTATTTCAGACTCTGAAGGAGAACCGCGAGATTGCTGTAGCGCTGACTACCGGCAAGTTCTTCAAAGGAACGGTGCGGCGCTTCGACCGCTACGCCATCATCTTCTTCACCAGTGACCAAGAGATGCTCGTCTACAAGCATGCCATTGTGTCGATAGTCGACGTTCCCGGCGCGACAGCGCGCACTGACTGGAATGGTGCGGCTGCGCGTCCTCGACGGCCTCCGGTTGGTGCCCATCATCGAGATAGACCGACACAGGGCTGGTGAGGTGAATTGTCCCGAAGTACCGATCTTGATCGCCTACGCTCTGGGCGATGAGCTAGATGACG
>JAJCXQ010000304.1 GCA_029263355.1 Acidobacteriota bacterium
CACGTCGCCGAGCTGGTTGAGACTCACGCTGACATCGCGTTGCAGGGTCGCCGAGCTGGGGTCGCCCTCGGCCAGTCGCCTGGCGATCTCGAAGCTCTGCTGGAAGCGGGTGGCTGCGCCGCCCAGATCCCCCTGCGCCAGCAGCACGTCGCCGAGCCTGTTCAGACTCACGCTGACATCGCGTTGCAGGGTCGCCGAGCTGGGATAGTTGTTGGCCAGGCGCTTGGCGATCTCGAAGCTCTGCTGGAAGCGGGTGGCCGCGCTGTCGAGATCCCCCTGGGCCACCAGCACGTCGCCGAGCTCATTCAACGCGACAGACCGATCACGATCGTTGCCGGCGGTCTGCGCTGCCCTCTCGGCTGCGGTCCACGCTTGCGATAAGCGTCCGACCTCCGCGTATAGCCGCCGGAGCTCTACCCAGTCCCAGTGCAATCCTGGGTCCAGCCGCGTCACCTCCTCGAAGCGCGCGATCACCGAGTGGGTGTCGACTTTTCCCTTGTCTCGAGCATCGAGCGCCAGCGTCGCCACCCGCCGCCGATCGGCGGCTTCTTCGATGTCTACCCGCACTTGACGAGCATGGCGACGGGCGTCGTTGAGCTGGTCCAGCACCGCCAGCGCTGCGACCTCCTCGCCCGCGTTGTACTGACGCAAGGCTGCTTCGCCTTCTGATGTGGACGCGATGTCTTGCACCGTGTCGCGGAACACCGCGATTTCCCGCGCATAGGCGCGGTCGAGATTGGCCAATTGCGTCACATAGCGTTCCTGAGCCTGTGTCAGCCGCGTTTGCAAATCGCGCGCGCTGGCCTGTGCCGCAGCACCGCGCGCATTGGCCGCGCTCAGTTGGCTGTGCAAGAGGTCGATCGCCTTGCGCTGCTCGCTCAGGCGCGCATCCAGCACGCGCTCGGCGGCACTGTGCGTTGCCGACGCGGCATACAGCGCCTGCCCTACGGCTGCCCTCGCGCCCTCGCTCAGGTCGGTAGCGACGGCGGGAAGTCGCAGGCTGAACATTGCGACGAGCGCGATCACCCACAGCGATCGACGTTCGCCCCGCGCGAAGCGCCATGGTCTGCGATCTCGAACGGCTGCGCAGGCATCAGCCCTGAGATGGCTATCAGGCTGTCCAAGGTATTCGATACCTCTGCTGAGAGCTGGCTCCATCAGCAGTCGAAAATATGATCTTTGGGTTGCAAGACAGGCGCATGGCGGCGTCGAAGGTAGGCGGCTGTCTGCTGCCTGACACCAACGTCTGGCTGCTATTCCGGCGAACTGGAGTCGGCTATCGCACCGGCGACGAATGGCAGATCTCCAATTCTTTCATGATGATGGCGTCGAGTGTACACACCGCATCGCCCTCGAATCCACAAAGGGTACCTCCCCGCACAGTGTCGCAAAACCATTCCTGTGGCCTGACATCAGCATCCCGAAAACGGAATTGACCCGAGGCTGCGAAGTCCCGACACATTGCCTGGGCCTTCTTCTTGCCGCGCTCGATGGCGTCTGCTTTTGCGGCCGTCTCGTTGGACGCTGGGTGGGCGTCTCGTACGACAACCATCCTGAGCGGTTGCTGGGTAGGTGTTGTCTCTTCGATGGTTTTCACGCTTCGCCCGTCCAGCAACGCACTTGCCGTGGCGCGGTAGGCTCCTTCGGGAAATTTCCGCAAGTGCTCGCGCAAGGCTTCGCAGTCGCCTTCGGGTCGCTGTCCCCAGGCGATCCGCTCGGCTTTTTTCGGCCGTGCGCCAAGGCCAAGCGCGCCGCAGGTGTCGGACAGCAAGGGCTGCGCAAACGGCGCACTGCACACGGTGTTTTGCAAGTTGAGCGTATTCGTCGCAAAGGCCAAAGCGAGCGCCACCAGGGCTGCGGTGATCCCGCCGGCGGTCAAACGCCGACGCAACCGCGCCATCGGCCCCTTCGGCCTCGGGACGGCGCGACCTTCGATTTTTGTGCGAATGGCCGAGACTAGATCCTGAAAGAACGGATCGCGCTGCCTACCTCGCCAGCGCGTGAGATCGATCGCCTGGTGCTCGCCAAACCCTAGCGGCGGGTCGACCTTGTCCATCATCACCGGCACGAGAATGTTGCGTCGAGCAGCGCTTGATGCTTCGTCTCTGACGAATCCGCCATCGGCGCCTATGGAGGTTTTCGTCCACACGACCACGGCGCATTTTGCATCGTCTAGCGCTTGTTGGATGTTGTCACGCCAGCTCTCGCCGCCCGGCAGGTCGCGGTCCCACCACACCGACAGCCCCTGGCCTTCGAGCGCTTTCACAAGGCGCGCGACGCGCAGTGCGTCCTCACGCTTGTAGGAAATGAAGATGTCACTCATGGTTCTTGCGAAGTGAGCACCCGGCGCCGCGCTTCCTCGAGAAAACGAAGATCTGTTGGCTGAAGAACACCTCGGCGTTGCATATCTTCCATCGCGTCGGTGACGTGTTGCCACGTCACGCCACCATCACCCTCGAATCCACCGAGCAGCGTGTCTTCCAGATAACTTACAGGATCGTCGCATTACAGGATCGTCGCATTATGGCCCGAACGTAGCGTAGCGACCACCGGGCGCCGCGTGACCTGACCGAAACCATAGACGTGTTATCCCGCGGATTGCCGATTGGGTCGACGATCGGGCGTCGAATCATCGGCTGATTGCCGATCTTGTCGAAGAGTGGGCGTCAAATCACCGGCTGTTTGCCGGCCTTGTGGGTGCTCCGCGGTCCAATCATCGATTGATACCGCTATTGTCGAGCGTATCCCACCGGAAATCGTCAGTAATTCCGGTTATGTCGAGCGTATCCCACCGGAAGTCGCCGGTAATTCCGGTTTTATCGAGCGTATCCCACAGAATATCGACGATATTTTCGGTGTGATCTGGTGATCTATGGCCGGAACACCGGGTGACAACACCTCATGAGCTCTCGGCTTTGGCGTCTTCGGCGCGCTTCGCCAGCCACTCTTGCCGCTTTTCCTGCCGTTGCCGGTTGTTTTGCGCGTCGATGCCTTTGAGAAAATGTTGATAGCGCTTGCCCTTGGCGTGGCTGCCACAGGTGTTGGCGTCGCACCACACGCGTCGCGGATCGTTTTGGACGAAGAGCTGAAGACAGCCCTTGGCAGGGCACCGGCGCACTTTCACCAGCCGTTCTGAGGCCAGCAGCTCCACCGCCGATTGTGAGATCGGCCACAAGGCTCGGCCGAGAGCGTCCGGGCCGCCCGCCCAGTCGAGTTGAAACTGCGGCGTGGCCGGTACCACCCGCCGCTGGCCAATTGCCGCGTTGAGCAACTCGAGATCCTCGGGCTTGGGCTCTCGTTTCCCTGCCGTGGCCATAAAAATCCGTCGTAGCACCGGCCGCAGCCCAACCGCCTGGATCAGCACCGCCGCCGCCTCGCCAGGGTGCTCGGGGGCCACCCGGATCAGTCGCTGGCCTTCGCTCGCCTCCAAGGCTCCCATCTTGCGTCCCCAGGCGACGAGATCGCCGTACGTCTCCAGCGCTGCTTTTGGCGGCGCCTGAGAACCCCGTCGTCGATCGTCACGGCGCGGTGTGCCGGAGTTGGCGAACGCCAGGCAAAGAGCGCCAGCGCGATTGAGCTCGCGAGGTATCGTGCTGGGCTTCTTGGGTCGTCTCCTCGGCATGAGGGTTGTTCCGGCTTTTCCCTCGATGGGAGTAGGTTTCCAGGGGCAGCCTGGACGATAACACGACGCCTCGTTTCCATCTCATCGGGGCGCCCCTGGCTGATCTCGAAGGATCTGGTTGATCTCGCCTGGTTGGAAGAGGGCGAGAAATGATGCCAGAAAGCCCCGCTACTTGGAGAGGCCACATCCCGGGAGCGCCGGTGTCTCGCCGGCTGCTTGCTTGAGGGTCAGTTGGTCACACCTGGCGCAAGGTTGGTCCATGGGTCTCTTCCGTGGACCGGGCATCCACTTCCTTGGATTGGGCACACTTCCTTGGATTGGGCACACTTTAGGGGTCGAGAAATTATTCCATCCGCTCCCAATCGGCGACGTAGCCTGCTGTTTCGGGCACCGTCCCTGGAAATCAGCGTTTCGCCCTAGATTGATGACTTGTCGTCCCCTGGCTCGAGTCCACCAACGGGTCATCTCCCCGTCAGGTTTCCGCCTCTTCGGTTTTTGGGCGAAACCTCCTCGGGTTCCGTGCAGACTGGCATGGCAATTGCTCTCTACAATCGTAGGTAGATAACTCATTTAGCAGCTGCAGTCGAAGAGCAGTGCATTTTTGGACCATCCGTTCGGTAGCGGTGCAGTGCTTTTCGATCTGGGCTAACAAAAAAGGAGAACGAAGTGCGAACACCCCCTCGCTGGTCGGGCCCTGGAGCCCTCATGAAGAGAGATGGAATTCTAATTTCGGTTCTCAGGTCCGCTGCGGTGTTGTTGCTGCTCGCGGGGCAAGCCTGGGCGCAGAATCCCACCGGCACCCTGACAGGCCGGGTGAGCGACCAGGACGGTAGTGCCCTGCCGGGCGTCACGGTCTCCGCCAAGTCGCCGTCGCTACAAGGTGAACGCATGACAACGACCAACGAGAATGGCAGCTACAAGCTCGCCTACCTGCCGCCGGGTGTTTACCAAGTGACTTATGGTCTCGAGGGTTTCAACACCTCGGTGCGTGAGATCAAGCTTTCCGCCGCCCAGACGACCCCTTCCAACATCGTCCTGCAACTCGGCACCGTGACCGAAGAGATTTTGGTGACCAGTCAACAGTCGGTGATTTCGGAGACTGGCACCGTTGCATCGACGATTACCCACAGCGAGATCGAGAGCTTGCCGATCCAACGTGAGCTCGACGACATCATCAACCTGACGCCAGGGGTCGCCAACTCGGGCTTCCGCAGCTCAACCCCGGTGATGGCCGGCGCGCCGAGTTACGAGAACCTATACATGGTCAACGGCGTGGTGATCAACGAGAACGTGCGTTCCGAGATCCTCAATCTGTTCATCGAGGATGCCGTCCAAGAGACGACGACCTCGATCTCGGGTATCTCGGCCGAGTACGGGCGGTTCACCGGCGGTGTGGTCAATGCGATCACCAAGTCGGGCGGCAACAGCTTCAACGGCTCGCTCAGGGTCAACCTGACCAACGAGGATTGGGAGTCCGCGACGCCGCTCACTACCACTCAGACCGACAGCATCAACGAAGTGTACGAGGCGACTCTCGGTGGCTTCATCTGGAAGGACCACCTATGGTTCTTCGCCGCCGGACGCGACCGCTCGACCGCCGACACAGCCACCACCGACATCACGCGTATCAGCTACGACCGGACCGACGAGGAAACGCGCAACGAGCTCAAGCTGACGGTGTCACCCAGCAACAGCCACAGCTTCATCGGCTCCTACCTCGAGATCGAGCGCGACCGAACCAACACCGACTTCGGCACCATCCTCGATACCCGCAGCCTAAACCCCAACCGCGGCGATCCGCAGGAGATCAGCTCGGTCAACTACACCGGTATCCTCAGCCCGAGCCTGTTCGCCGAGGCGCAATGGTCGGAGCGGCTGTTCACCATCGGCGCCGGCTCCGGTGGCC
>JAJCXQ010000305.1 GCA_029263355.1 Acidobacteriota bacterium
GCGCTGAACTTGGCGGACGAACTGCTTCAGTGCAACAATCAGCAGCAAGGGGAACGGGTCGCAATGATGGAAAAAGTGGAGGAGTTGACCGGAGTGCTCACCGAAGCATTGGACGTTTGAAGTATCACCACTCCGAAAACCCCGCCATTCGCAAGCCTGAACCTACATCGAAAGAAATTGCATCCCCTGTGTGGTTGGCGATGGACTACTCAGTACTCTAGAACCAACATTTAAGACTAGGGAGTCTAGATACGCGGCGCCTGTGCCAGCCTCGCTTAGACGAGGACGCTGAGGGCCCGCGGCGCGGACACCCACTTGGTTGGAGCCCGGTTCTAACCCACTCAGAGTCCACACGGCTACGCGGGGGATGCAGCCTACCCTCCCTGGCGAGCGAAAATTTTCCGTCCACCCCCTTCCCCCTCGAGATCACCGTTTTGGGGGTGAACGAAATTGAACGAACAAACTTTCTGGCTGGTGATCGTTGGCCTATTGGTCGCGATTTTCAGTTTGCAGGTCTATTATTTCCTGGTTCGGCGCAATGCCAGTCGGCAGATTGCTGAAGCTGAGGCTCGGGCCGCCAGGATCGCATCGGACGCCCAGCGTGAGCGAGACGATCGCTTGCGCGAAGCAGAGCTCCAAGCCAAAGAGAAGCTCTTACAGGCCCGCAACGAATTCGAGAAAGTGTCTCGGAAACGTCGCGGCGAGCTCGAGACTTTTGAACGGCGTCTGGCGCAGAAAGAGGACAACCTCGACAAGCGGTCGGAGGAGCAGATCCGCCGCGAGCAGGAGGTCAGCCGTCTCGAACGGGCTCTCGGCGCAACCGAGAAAGATCTCGAGAAACGGGAAGAGGAAGTCGACCGCCTGTTACAGGAGGAGCGCCGCAAGCTCGAACAGCTTGCGGGCCTCACTGGACAGCAGGCCAAGGACGAGTTGATTCGGGTGATGGAGAACGAGGCGCGCAACGACGCGGCCCATCTCGTCAAACGGATCGAAGACGAAGCCCGAGAACAGGCAACTCGTCACGCTCAGCGGATTATCGCCAATGCCATCCAGCGCAACGCGTCGGACTTTGTGTCCGAGACGACGGTGTCAGTGGTGTTGCTGCCCAACGACGAGATGAAGGGCCGGATCATCGGTCGTGAAGGGCGCAACATTCGGGCCCTGGAGATGGCGACCGGTATCGATCTGATTGTCGACGATACACCCGAGGCTGTGATCCTTTCCGGTTTTGACCCTTTTCGGCGTGAGATTGCTCGGGTTGCTTTGGAGCGCCTGATCTCAGACGGTCGGATTCATCCGGCACGGATTGAGGAAGTGGTCGAGAAGACCAAGGCGGAGTTCGAGAATCGGGTGCGCCAGGAAGGCGAATCGGCGCTGTTGGAGCTCAATATCCCCGATTTGCATCCCGAGTTGATCAAGCTTCTCGGCCGTCTCCGCTTCCGCACCTCTTACGGCCAGAATGTCCTCAAACATTCGAAGGAAGTTGCCTACCTCGCCGCAACGATGGCGGCGGAGCTCAAAGTCGACGTCCACATCGCGAAACGTGCTGGCCTGTTGCACGATATCGGCAAGGCGGTCGACCGTGAGATGGAAGGTAGTCATCTCGAGCTCGGCATCGATCTCTTGCGCAAGTATGGTGAGAACGAGAAGGTTGTGCATGCCATGGCTTGTCATCACGGGGATTATGATCCCGAGACCGTCGAGGCGGTGTTGGTGACCGCATCCGATGCGCTGTCGGCGGCTCGCCCAGGCGCTCGCCGCGAGATCCTGGAGAGTTACATCAAGCGTCTCGAAAAGCTCGAAGAAATGGCCAATGGCTTCAAGGGCGTGCAGAAGAGCTTCGCGATCCAGGCTGGACGTGAGGTGCGGGTGATTGTGGACTCCAAGAAGATCGCTGATGAAGAGGCGATCTGGCTATCGAAGAACATTGCCAAGAAAGTCGAGAGCGAACTGACTTATCCTGGCGAGATCAAGGTCACCGTCATCCGTGAGACGCGGTCGATCGAGTATGCACGATGACGTTGGCCAGCGATCCTGACCGGATCACCCTACTGTTTGTGGGTGACGTGATCGGCAAGCCCGGCCGTCGGGTATTGCAGCGCCTGCTGCCAGCGCTGCGGGCCGAGCGGGCTCTCGACTACGTGGTGGTCAACGTCGAGAACGCTGCCGGCGGTTTTGGCGTCACCCCGGATATCCTACGCGAGCTCGAAGCTCTGCACATCGATTGTTACACCAGCGGCAACCACATCTGGGACAAGAAAGAGGGTTTGCCGCTGCTCACCAGCGAGCCCCGCTTGTTGCGCCCAGGTAACTATCCCGACGGCAATCCTGGTCGCGGTGTCTATGTGGGCGAGACCTCCAGTGGAGTGCCGGTGGCGGTGATGAATCTCGAAGGGCAGGTGTTCATGAAGAACATCGACTCGCCGTTCAAGGTCGCCGATCAGCTATTGGCGGAGCTCCCCGATGGGGTCAAAGCGATCTGTGTTGATTTTCATGCCGAAGCAACGAGTGAGAAGCAGGCGATGGGTTTTCACCTAGATGGCCGGGTGAGCGCAGTCTTCGGCACTCACACCCATGTACCCACCGCCGACGAGCGCCTGCTACCCGGAGGTACCGCCTTTGTGACCGATGTCGGCATGACCGGCGCCTACGAAGGGATCATCGGCTTCCGGGCGTCCAAGTCGCTGCAACGTTTTGCGCTCCAGCGAAATGTTTCCCTGGAGGTCGCCAAGCGCGACGTGCGGCTCGCCGCCGCGGTGGTCGAGATCGACGTGGCGACCGGAAAGGCGATCAAACTCGAACGCCTACTCTTGCCGATGCCCGCCTAAGCAAGCGGCGGCGGGCGCACCTTCGTGCGCCCCTTCCGCCGCGGGCGCACAGCCGTGCGCCCCTTCC
>JAJCXQ010000306.1 GCA_029263355.1 Acidobacteriota bacterium
AACGTCTCGAGTGTTGAAGCGTCGCGAATCCCGTTGTCGTCGGCAACCTGGAGTCCTTCGATCTCCACCGGGGTGATCTCGTCGGCGAGCAGGCCAGCGTCGCGGGCCGCGGCAGCCCGCCGGTGAGACTCCAGGGCATAGACATCCTGCGCCGAGCGATCGATATCAAACTGCCGAGCCAACTCCTCGGTGTACTCTCCCATCGTCTTTCCGGTGGTGAACTCACGAACATCCGGTATGTCCGGCAAAAAGTCCCAAGGCCGCAGCGAGGTGAGGAAACGTAGTTTCTGCCCCACAGTCTTCAAGCGACGGCTGGCGAGCAGCTTTTTGCGCATGGCGCGGCGGTAGCCGATCGGCGGATCGGAGACGCAGTCGGTGGCCCCGGCGATCACAACGTTGGCCTGGCCGGTCGCGATGAGGTCGGCGCCAGTGGCGATCGCGGCGGTGGCTGAGGCGCCGGCTGCGGTCACCGTCATCGCCGGCACCGTCGAAGGAATGCCGGCCGTCAGCGCCGCTTCCCGCGCCACGTTGGTGGTCCGCGGGTTGTGCACCGTCGCCCCCAGAATCACCCGATCGACGGCCTCGGGCTCAAGCGCTCCCCGTCGCAGCACCCCACCGATCGCGGCGGCCGCTAACTGATACGACATCAGGTCGCGGAAGCCGGTACCGGCGCGTTGAAACGGCGTCCGGGTGCCAGCGAGGAGAACAGTAGGCTCAAGCCCTGCGATCTGGCGCGTCACCGCGCGATCCTACACGAGGACCAACACCTCGACTCGAGCACGCGAGCTCAATGCTCGTTGAAGGCACGGATCGCACTGTGGAGAAAACGCGGCTTGGATCGTGGATCGAGAACGCCGACCGCCACCAGGTCGTTCAGCGCGTGGACGACACACGCGACATAACGCCCTCGGTTGCGCCAATCGGCGTCAAAGCTGCAGGGAATCTCCGGCAAGACGAGCCGCTCGCTAGCCCGGACATTGTAGAGACGGTTGCGGGCTCCTCCCGGCCACAGCACCTCAACCGTGCCGCGATCGCGCTCCCCCATGCCGAGCACTTTTTCGAGCGCATGCTGCGAGCTGTGGCTCGATCCCCCCACAACCGGCATCATGGCCGTAGCGCCGTTTTTTGGGGTCCAGGCGACCACCGCGCCGATGCCATCTCGGTTGACGCGGCCGCGAGGCGTGATTCCGACACTGCCCATCAGCTTCACCGTGGCGGAACGGTATTCGTTCTCACCGTTGTTGAGCTCAACCTTGAGATCACCCAACCCGTTCTCGACGCCGCCCCACACGAACGCCGGCGCTTCCGGTGTGCCAGCGGGAAACATGATCGGCGCGAAGAACGCCGTAGCGTCGAACACAGAGCCGTACTGAGCAGGAGCCGGAACCAGCGGCGTCGGCGGACCGGACATCAAGTTGGCGACCGTGACAACATCGACGAACCCATTTTGATCCAGGTCACCGACGGCGACGCCTCGGACGTTGCGGCGCAGATGATCCGTCGTGATGGCCTCGGTGTCGGCAACAAAGTTCGCCGAACAATCCTGGTTCTGAAGCACTGTTCCCGGATTGTCACTGATCACCACGAGGTTCCCAGCGTCCAACCCGCCATGGTAGAGGATGTCCAGATCACCGTCGTTGTCGTAGTCGAAGATCCCAGCCCCCCAACCAAAGGGGGTGGCCAACAAGTCACCCACTCCCGGATCGGTGAAGGTGCCGTCACCGCGGCCGAGAAACCAGCGACTGGTTCTGCCACCTTGCCGGTACGGCAGATTCAGAATTGGATTGCCATAGTCCCCGAAGGTTGATCCGAAGAGATCCAGGCTGCCATCACAATTCAGATCCCCAAAAGCAAGTCCCATCCATTCGGAGGCGGAATATTCGTCCAGGATGATCGGCGCGTCGGTGAAATGCCCGGCGCCATCGTTGAGGAACGCATGCAGATAGGCACGGTCCAAGCAGGGCCGCCCGGGCGGCGCCAGATCACAGAACCGCTCGGGGATCACCGCGCCTTGGTCGTCGGCGAACACAACGTCCAGGTCGCCATCCAAGTCGAGATCAGCTGCGCCAACCGACCAGCTGATGCCTGCCGCGCCCGGTGGATAGCCACCATTGACGGTGATCCCGGAGGCTTCACTCTCATCCGAAAACGACAAGCCGCCCCGGTTGATGAAGAGTTGGTTGTGCTGGTTGAGGGCGTAAGGCTCAAAGAAGATCGCGAAGGCGACCGTCATGTCGAACGAATTGGACACGACGATGTCCAACAAGCCGTCGCCATTGAAGTCTCCCATCGAGCAACCCGTCGAGGTCCAGTCTCCGCCTTCGACCCCGGAGCCCGCGATCTCCGCAAAGGACCCGTCACCCAAGTTTTCGAACAGCCGATTGGGGCCTTGGCGCCCCAACACCATGAGATCGCGATCACCGTCGTTGTCGAGATCCCCGAAACAGGTGCCGAAGCTGTCCTGATCCGTCACCGTCACCCCGGCCGACGCCGCGACGTCGACGAATCCCAACTGCCCGGTCTCCGACAGCAAGTTTTTCATCAAGCTGTTGGCAGTGTTCGCTCCGTTGGTGACGTACAGATCCAGGTCGTCGTCGTTGTCAAAATCGAGCACTGCCACCCCCGGCAGACCTCGCGGCATCATGGGAGACGCGGCGACATCGACGATCGTAACGGGCTCGCTCAACGAGGCTTGATGTAACGCCTCAGCCAGCGCGACCGTGGTCGAGCCCGACCTCGCATAAGACGAGATGGCTGGATCGTCGACGAATTCTCGAAAGGTAACAGCGCTGTCCGAGTCCGCATCGGAATCACTGTCCGAATCCTCGTCGTCTCCGTTGAGCTCCTCGAAAAGCTCTTCCATCCCGGCTTCGAATCTCGACGCCGCGCGCCGGTTGATGATTCCTGCTGCCACAAGCTCTGCGAGCGCGCCCTCGACGCAGTGTTCGAAGTTGTCTTGATCCGATCCGCTGGCGACAGGATCGCAGGGGATCTCAGGAAAGAGAAGGTGCTCCCCCGCTTTGGCTTTGAGGTAGCGATTGCGCACCCCACCTGGCCACAACACATCGATCGTGGCGCGGTTCGATCTCCCCAGTCCGAAGGTCTGAGGCAGAGCATCCTGCGAGAGGAAGCTACCGCCCCCCAATACCGGCTTGACGGCGGTGGCGAGACCTCGTGGCGTTGCGGCCAGGGTAGCGCCGATACCGCTGCGATTGACCGTGCCGAGCGAGGTGATGCCGATCGTGCCGAGAGTCGTTACCGTCACCGAGCGGTGGCCGGTCTCGCCATTGTTGATCTCGATCGACAGATCGCCGTTGGGATAGTCGAATCCGAGCCACGACAGCATGCCCGAACCTGCTGATGTCTCCGCAAACCTAGGAGCGAACAGGCCGGTTGCATCAAAAGGGGATCCGTAGGCGACACCAACCGCTGCATACGGCACCACCGGAAACGACGCGCTCGGGATCACCTCGTTGGCGACGCTGACGACATCAACAAAGCCGTCATGATCGAGATCACCGCTGGCGACTCCCTGGACGTTGCGTTCGGCATGGTTGGAGGAGAACGGGTTCAACTCGAGCGCAAAGCCCGCCGCGCCATCGTTGGTCAAGAGAGCGCCCGGGTTGTCGAGGTTCACCAGTCCATGCATGTCCAAGCCACCATGGAAAACGATGTCGGTATCCCCATCGTTGTCGAAGTCTTCCGCCGAGGTGCCCCAGCCGAAGACCGACGCAACCAACGAGCCAACACCATTGTCGGTGAAGGACCCGTCGGCGTTCTGCAGCAACCAACGCGATGCTTGTTCACCGAGTTGATAGTTGGAGATCGGGGACAGAACCGGAATGAAGTAATCACCGAAGTTGGAGCCAAAGATATCAAGGGTGCCACTGTGGTCAAAATCGGCGAACGACAGACCCATCCAAGACTCACCTTGGTCCGTCAGGCCAAGCCCCTCCGAGATGGCCTGGAACTGACCCGTGCCATCATTCTCGAAGATCTGGAGGAAACCGCGATGGACGCCGACCGGGGGCCCAGGCAAACCACCCTGATCGTCTGCCAACCACAGATCGACATCTCCATCTTGATCGTGATCGACAAACGCCATCGCCCAGGTAATGGTCGCGGCGCCCGGCGGCACTCCGCCGAGCTCGTGCAGGCCTGCTGCGAGGCTGACGTCGAGGAAACTCCCGCCACCTTGGTTCAGGTAGAGCTCATTGTGAAAGTTGCGTCCGAAAGGGTCGAACGGCGCGACCGGGAAAATACCTTCCAAGGTGTCGAGATTGAAAACTCGGCCGAGGGCCACATCGAGTAGACCGTCGTTGTCGACGTCTCCCATCGCGCACGAGGTCGCGGAGCGCCCAGTAGGATTGAAGCCCGCCGTTGCGCTGACGTCGGTAAACCTGCCGTCACCATCGTTGGCGAACAGAATCGGTGAGCCGTGTTCGGTGGTCACCAGCAGATCGGGGTCACCGTCGTTGTCGATGTCACCAAAGCAGACGCCGGAGCTATCTCGCGCCGTTGCTGCAACGCCAGCTTGGGCCGCCACATCGACAAAATTCAGCTCACCCGACTCCACAAGCTGACTCGAAAACAAGCCATTGGCCGCCCCTGGACCGTTGGTGACGAAAATATCGAGATCACCGTCCAGGTCGGCATCGAGGATGGCCACACCAGGTAGCCCACGCGACTTGGTGGGCATCGGCAGCAGTCCAGGAACCGGCGCGACAATCGGGTTGGTGAGGCTGTCCTGGTAAAGGGCAAGGGCGGAGGCGTGCCGGGCGGAGGGTACCCGCTCGTATACGACCCCATGCTCGGGAGTCGCACGCTCGGTGAAAGTGATCGTAGGAGGCTGGGCCAAGGTTGGCGTAGCCATCGCAAAGAGTGCGGCCAGGGAGGAAAGGACGGAGCTCGGATGTTGTCTCTTCATTGGCGGATCCTCGGGGTTGGAGTGAGCTGGAAAACTCCCTACCCAACGATCGCAAGACGTCATGCGAGCTGTTCCACACATAGGCAGCGCGAGCGCAGGCACCCGCGACGGGCAGCCGTCTCCTGGCAGGATCTACAGGAACACTTTCAAGGCATACGTATAGATTAATGACTATACACCAATCCACTGACCAACAAGACTTGATCCGTAGCCTCAACGCAACAGCTCAGTGATCTGGCGCACGAAGGATCGCGACCTGATCACTTTCGATCGTGGTTGTCGCGTTCAAAAGGGGCAATAAGCAACCCGCAGTGAAGTACTGCTTTACTTGGGAAGCGTCCAAGACGGGGGGCCACGCCTCGCCACTACTGCATGCATAACTTCGTAACAACACGTATCGGTCGGTTTCGCGGCATCGACCAAGCCGGCGAGACGCCGGCGCTCCCAGCAGGTGGCTTCTTGCTAGTTCCACAGGGATGGCACGGAACGGTCGACTATGGCATCTTGTGATCGGGCTTCGGCAGTGATCCGCGATCGAAACCATAGGCGGTCCAGAACATGATCTCATCGGTGCCGATTGCGGAGTTGTCAGCGCTATACATGTCCTCGACATCCAGTGCCTATCCCGGCTAGTCATTGGTACAATCGAATTGTCGTCAATCTAGGCAGCGCTTGCTCAACCTGAGATCTAGCCATGATCACGTGGCCCGACTCTCGATGCTGGGGATGAAGTAGTGGCAATTCGTCCGAAGATCTTGCTGGAGTCTGAGCTGAAGAGTCTCGGTCGAGGCGATATTGCGGGTCTCAAGCGAGCGGGTGACTGGTCTATGGCCAGGCAGTCGTTGTCGGGAACACTCGCATATCCGGTTGCATGCCTGTTGGTAGGAGTGATTTCTACCTACAGCCGCGATTTCCCCCAGCTGGTCTGGACTTTGGGAGGCGCCAGCTTGGCCGTCGCGGTCGTGCGTTGTTTCCTGGTTTGGCGATTCGAGAAGCTACATTCGAAGAATCCGCAGGTTTGGCGTTGGCTGTTTGCGGCAGGAGTCATCACCGCAGCGATTCTCTGGAGCGTTTTGAGCTCGCTGGCATTCTTTTTCTACAGCGTGAGCTGGCCAGCATTCTTGGGGCTACTCATTACAGCAGCATTCAGCGCGATGGCGATGAGTGTCTACGCTAGAAGTCTGCGTCTAGCCCATGGATACGCAATATCGCTGCTGGGCCCTCACCTTGTGGTCGGTCTTGTTGTGGGTGGTTTAGAAGGATTCTGGATCACTATTTCCTTGGCGCTTTTCTTAGTGTATCTGCTAGTAGCTGGCCAGCGTCGACACGTGGAGCTCTGGCGCGGATGGTGCCATGCAAGGCTGCTCGAGATTCAGGTCGCAGAGTTGGAGAGGGCACGCTCCGAAGCTGAAGCCGCCCGCGATTCTCGAGATAGATTTCTGGCCACGATGAGTCACGAGATCCGAACGCCTCTCGGAGGAATTCTCGGCATGTCCGAGCTGCTGACAAGCAGCGATGATCTCGAGAAAGCCCGACAGTACTCCAGAGTTGTACAAGCATCAGCTGAGAGCTTACTTGCCCTGGTCGATGACGTCCTCGACTTCTCAAAGATAGAGGCTGGCCGGTTGGAGATTGCTGCCATCGACTTTAGTTTGCTCAAGTCGATCACCGAAGTGATCGAGCTCCTCGGCCCACGAGCGCAACGCAAGGGGATTGGACTCGAGCTCGACCTGCCGTCAAATCTTCCTGACTGGCTGATTGGAGATCCACTTCGATTGAGGCAGGTTCTCATCAACCTGATCGGCAACGCGATCAAGTTCACTGATGACGGACGGGTCAAGGTGAGCGCCACCTGGGAGTCCGAGGGTGAGCGCCGATGGATTCGGTTCGCTATCGATGACACAGGTATCGGGATGGGAGAAGAGACACAAGCGAAAATCTTCACAGCTTTTGCTCAAGGCGATAGCTCCATCTCACGCCGTTATGGGGGGACCGGACTTGGACTGTCGATCTGCTTGAACATCGTCCGGTTGCTGGGCGGCGAGATCGGGTGCGAAAGTAGCTCGGGAGTCGGCTCTACTTTTTGGTGTCGGATCCCATTTGTGGCTTCCAGGCTCAAGTCTCAGGAGTCAAGTTTGGACCGAAACAAGCCCAGCACTGCCGAGATTCGCCTGCGTGAGCTAGATGGACCTAGGGTGCTGCTGGTGGAAGATAACGAGGTCAATCGCCTGGTTGCCACACGGATCCTCGAGACTCTTGGCATCATGGCCAACGTGGCACGTGATGGGATCGAAGCCCTCGACAAACTAGAAGATCAACACTACGACCTGATCCTGATGGATTGTGAGATGCCAGTATTGGATGGCTATGAGGCGACACGAGAGATTAGGCGACGACAGCTTGGCCAACGCCATACGCCGATAGTTGCTCTCACCGCGCACGCACTGACCGAGGACCGTGAGCGGTGTCTCGGCGTTGGGATGGATGACTACTTGGCCAAGCCATTCTTGCGGGCGACCCTGATCGCGGTCCTCGACCGATGGCTTGGTAAACAGGAGCTTGCAGATCGTGAACAGCCACCGAGGCTGCCCACGACTGGAGTTTTTCGAGGCGCTTCCGGTGAGCTAGATCCCGAACAAGTCGAGAGCTTACGTCAGCTCGGAAGAGACGGTTCCGATGCCTATGCGCAGATTGCACATATCTTTCTCCGACGGGGCCGGGTTCTGTTGTCAGAGATTCGCCGAGCAACTGATCTGCACGACGCATCGGCGGTCAGGCTCCGTGTGCACTCTCTCAGTGGTAGTGCCGGAAATCTCGGCGCAAAGAAACTCTCGACCCTCAGCCGAGAACTCGAGCTTCTCGCTCTACAGGGTGTGATCTTTGACTTTCCAGACAAGATTGATGCGCTCGAGAAAGAGTTCACGGCGGTTGAGAAGCAGCTCTTGCGGTTGGCACCGAGTCTGGAAACGTCTTTGGGTTAACGAACCTAGAGAGTTGGAGTTCGAGTGCCAGGCGCGGTCTTCCTCTTCGTGCCTGCGATGTCGACGCATCGACCTTGCTGTCGAGACGCCGGCGCTCCCAGCAGGTGGCTCCTGCTAGTTCCACAGGGATGGCACGGAACGGTCGACTATGGCATCTTGTGCGCTAAGCGGCCCGCGATGTCGGCAGACGGATTCCGACCACGACCCGATGTAACACCTAGGCGACTCGCACGTTTAGAACCTTGGGGACAACGGCACCCACCGCCCACCACGCACATCGCAAACCGGAGAGGACATAGATGGGGATACGGAGCCGGAATCAGCGAATCATGATGACGTGTTTTGTCGGCTTGGCCACCTGCCTGATAGCGACGGCTGCCGAGGCAAGACGCGAGCGCCTCGAGCTGCGACAGACATCGATCAACCTGCCGGGCTCCCCGGCGACGATTCTTCACCCTGACCTCAACGGCGACGGCCGGCGCGATCTGGTGGTGATGGTGGTCTACACCGAATGGGGCCAGCTGACGGTGGAAGAAACCGCCGAGATGGACGAAGTGGAAGGGTTGATGGAGATCATGACCATTGTCCCCGCCCTCGCCGACCGAAGGGAGCTGCACGTGTTTCTGGGGCAGGACGGAGGTGCCTACCAAGCGGTCCCCCACCTACCGATTGAGCGCGACATCGTAGCGCTCGAAGACGGGCCGGCAGCAAACCCTTTGGTCGCCATCACGGATGTTGGCCTCTCCGCTCTGCGACTCGACGGTGAACGGCTGAGCTTCGAGCCACTGTTCGACGATCCGCCGGTACTCGCCGGTAGCGGCACCTTCGTGCCACGTCTAAACCTGGGACATCACCTGGACGACGACAATCGACTCGATCTGCTGTTCCCGGCGGCTGACGGCGCTGCCATCTACCTGGCCTCGGACGATGGGTACCAACCAGCCGTCGCCCGCATGTCACTGCCCACCGACCGTCGCAAGGCCGGCCGGCGGCTGATTCGCTATTATCCCCTGCCCGGTGTGCGAGACGTCAACGGCGACCGCCGCCGCGACTTGGTGTTCCGCGACGATGAAGAATACGACGACCTCAACTTCTTTGTCCTCGCCAACCTCGGCGACGGTCGATTCGCCGAGTCGACCGGGCCTCTGACCCTGCTCGACCCGTGCCCCGAAAACGACGAGGACGAGGACGAGGACGACACCTGCCCCGCTGCTGACGAGGAGTTGGTTTATTTCGGCGACATCGACGGCGACGGCCAGGCTGAATACGTCAGCCAGGAAAGCATGGAAGCCGAAGATGCCGGCGTCCGCAAAGAGATCCAAGA
>JAJCXQ010000307.1 GCA_029263355.1 Acidobacteriota bacterium
GAGACGGCCCATCTGACCCGCAGCATCGAAGAACGCGGCATCACCCACACCTCCTTTCCCACCGCGCTGCTCGATGCCGCCCTCGACGACCCTGACTTCAACCGCTGTCATGGGCTGCGTCATGTGCTGGTTGGCGGAGAACGGATGCCGGAGGACCTGCCGCGACGCTTCTACATCCGACTCTCGCGCCAGACGATGTTGGAGAACCGCTACGGACCCACCGAAACCACCATCTCGGTCACCAGCTGGCGGTGTCACAACGAAGGTCGTGCGGCCCGCGGGGAGCGGGCGGCGTCACCGGCGTTGCCCATCGGCCGACCGATCGCCGGGGCCGAAGTTCACCTCCTCGACCGCTGGGGTCAGGCGGCGCCGACGCGGGTGCCGGGGGAGCTGGTGATCGGTGGCCCGACCCTCGCTCGTGGTTATCTCGGCCGCCCCGGGAGGACCGCGAGCACGTTTGTGCCCAACCCCTTCACGACTACTAACGAGAACCGCGGAAGTCGGCTCTACCGCACCGGCGATCTGGCGCGCTACCGCGCCGATGGCGCGGTGGAATTTCTCGGCCGCCTCGACGCTCAAGTGAAAATCCGCGGATTCCGCGTTGAGCTCGGCGAGATCGAAGCCGCCTTGTGTCGTCATCCCGCGGTCCAACAAGCCGCGGTCTTAGACCACGCCGACGGCGCCACCCGGCGGCTCGCCGCCTACGTCGTGTTGACGGCAACCCTCTCTGACCCTGCGGAGCTTGGCGCTTTTCTGGCAACGAGTCTGCCGGAGCACATGGTGCCTGCCGCCTGGACGGTGCTCGACGCCCTGCCGTTGCTCGCGGTAGGCAAAGTGGATCGCCGCGCCTTGCCGGCGCCGGAATGGCCGGTGGCAACAACCACCTTCACCGCTCCCCGCACCCCGATCGAAGAATGGCTAGCGACGTTGTGGAGTGAGCTTCTAGAGGTAGAGCGGGTTGGCGTCCACGACAACTTCTTCGCTCTCGGCGGACACTCGCTGCTCGCCACCCGGGTGGTGGCGAGACTGCGGGAAACCTGGGGAGTGGATCTCGAGCTGCGTCAGCTCTTCGAGCACACCACCCTCGAAGCTCTGGCCGAGGCGGTTGCCGACACATTGGCAGGCAACACATTGGCAACGACGCCGGGACAGAGCACCGCACCCCTCGTCCGCCGTGATGACACCCAGGCGCCATCCACATCCTTCGCCCAGGAAAGGCTGTGGTTTCTCGACCAGCTCACGACATCTCAACAACCTGGGCCAGAGGCGTCGGCTAGACCAGAGCCGTCAGCTGGGCCAGCGGCGTCGACTCGGCCAACCGCCTCAGACGGCAGGGCAAGCCAGCCGACGGGTGACGCCTACCATCTGCCGATGGCCCTCCACCTAGAAGGTGAGCTCGACACCGCGACCCTCGAATCGAATCTGCTCGAAATCGCACAGCGTCACGAAATCCTACGCACCGGCTTTATCGCGACCGCTGGCCGGCCGGTTCCCGTCGTCGTTCCACAGCTCACCGTCGCGCTCACCCACCTCGACCTCACCGTCCTGTCCGCGACGCCAAGTCGGTCAGAGCTCAACATGATCCTCCGGCAGCAAGTTGCTCAACCCTTCGATCTGGCGCGACCGCCCCTGTGGCGAGCCGTCCTCTTACACCTGGGGAGACGGCAACACGTCCTCCTGGTAGTGATGCACCACATCATCTCCGACGGCTGGTCCCTGGGTATCCTGATCCGCGAGCTGACTGAGCTCTACAGCGCCCGACTTGCCGGACGACAACCGCATCTCGAGCCACTGCCAGTGCAATATGCCGACTTCGCCGCCTGGCAACGGCAAGTCCTCGACGACGCCAGGGCGGCGCGTCAGCTCGAGTTCTGGCGCTCCACTTTGGCAGGCGCTCCTGCCATGCTCGAGCTGCCCACCGATCGGCCACGGCCCAAGGTCAGGAGCGCTGACGGCGCCCAACGCCCGGTACACATCAACAGCCAGCTGACGGCCAGCCTCTCGAAACTCGCCCAGCACCAAGGCGCAACCCTCTTCATGGTGCTGCTCGCCGCCTTCCAAGCTCTGTTGGCGCGTCTCAGCTCGCAGTCCGATGTGGTCGTGGGCTCACCCGCCGCGGGTCGCGATCAGCGCGAAGTCGAAGGTCTGATCGGCTTCTTCGTCAACACCCTGGTGTTACGCGCTCGGCTCGCTCCCGACACCACCTTCAGCGAGCTCATCACCCAGTCGCGGGCCACCGCCCTGGCAGCCTTCGCTCACCAGGACCTACCCTTCGAGCGCCTGGTCGAAGAGCTGCAGCCCGAACGCAGTCTCAGCCACTCGCCAATCTTCCAGGTCATGTTCGCTCTGCAGAACGTGCCGCGGGAGACCATCCAGCTGCCCGGGCTCGAGCTCTCCCCCTGGCCCCTCACTGGCGAAACGCAGGCCAAGTTCGATCTCACCCTGAGTCTGAGCGAAACCCCGCCCAAGGCCAGCAGCAGTCTCAACAATGACCTCAGCGGTGGCCTCGACGGTGGTCTTGAATATAGCCGCACCCTCTTCGACGCCACCACCGTCGAACGCCTATTGCGTCATTGGTTTGCACTCCTGACGACGATTGCGGCCGACCCGGAGGCTCGTCTCACCGAAGTTGACCTGCTCGCCCCAGCCGAACGCCAACAGCTGTTGCGGGAATGGAACGACACCGCGAGCAGGACCTCCATTAAACCCGTCCACCAGCGCGTCACGGAACAGGCGGTACAAACCCCGGACGCGGTAGCGGTGACAACCGACGGAGCAAGCCTGAGTTACGGTGAGCTCGAACGCCGCTCACAGCGACTCTCACGAAGGCTGCAAGCTGCCGGCGTCGGACCCGACCAGCCAGTGGGCGTGCTCATGGAGCGATCCGTGGAGATGGCGATCACCGTGCTCGGAATCTTGCGCGCTGGCGGCGCCTACCTGCCGGTTGACCCCACCGTCCCAACCGACCGCGTGACCTTCCAGCTCGCCGACGCCGGAGTCGAAATTGTCCTCACCCAGCAACAACACCAGCCGTCCCTAGCCGGCGCCAAGGCTCAAACCCTCTGCCTCGATCACCCATCAGCCCTGGGATCAGACGCCCGCCCCTCGACGGTCGAAGACCGAGAACCCAGCCAAGGCCCTCACCTGGCCTACGTCATCTACACCTCCGGCTCCACCGGCAGACCCAAGGGCACCGAACTAACTCACACCGGTCTCAGCAACCTGGTCGATTGGCACCGAGAACGTTATGCCCTCACCACCCAGGATCGAGCCAGCTGGCTAGCCGGCCCCGGCTTCGACGCTTCAGTCTGGGAGCTCTGGCCCTACCTCTGCACCGGCGCCTCGATCCACGTGCCACCCCCCAACAACATCACCGCCCCCGAAAACCTCAGCACCTGGCTCGTCGAGCAACACATCACCCTATCGTTCATGCCAACCCCCCTAGCCGAAGCCGTCTTGGCCCCCCTCCGGTCCCGGTCCCCCCTCCGGTCCCCCCTCCGAGCTCTCCTAACCGGCGGCGATCGCCTACGCCGCGCCCCCACCACCCCACTGCCCTTCACCCTAGTCAACCACTACGGCCCAACCGAAAACACCGTCGTCGCCACCGCGACCACCGTACCGCCAGTCACCGTCCCGTCGGGCACCCAAACCGCATCACCCCCCATAGGTCGACCACTCACCAACGTCCGAACCTATCTACTCGACCGTCACCTACAACCCGTGCCAATTGGTGTAGCGGGCGAGCTTTGCCTCGCCGGCGTCGGTCTCGCCCGCGGCTATCGGTACCGCCCACAGCTGAACGCTCATATCTTCATTCCCGATCCCTTCAGCTCCACCCCGGGATATCGACTCTACAAAACCGGCGACCGGGTCCGCACCTTAGCTAACGGATCTCTCGACTTCCTCGGCCGCCTCGACGGTCAAGTCAAGATCCGCGGCTTCCGCGTCGAGCTCGGCGAAATCGAAGCGATGCTGCTCGCTCAGGATGGCGTCGCCGAAGCCACCGTCCTGCACCAGCAGACGACGACCGGCCGTCAACGGCTGGTGGCCTATCTCACCGCGGATGCCACCAACAAAATCAGCGACGAGCTCGAGTCCGCAACCCTGCGCACGGCGCTGGCGAGATCGTTGCCCGAAGTCATGGTGCCAGCCGCCTTCGTCACCCTCGACAGCCTACCGCTGACCCCGAGCGGCAAAGTCGACCGCCGGGCGCTGGCGGCACGGCCATGGACGGACGAGACGAACGAGGTTGTGGCGCCACGGACGGCGCTCGAAGAACGTCTCGTGACCCTGTGGGCGGCAGTCCTAGGGGTCGAAGGCCTCGGCGTCCACGACAACTTCTTCGAGCTCGGCGGACATTCGCTGCTCGCCACCCAGCTGATCTCACGTTTGCGCGACGAGATGGCGATCGAGCTGCCCCTCGTCGAGCTTTTCTCCCAGCCAACCGTCGCGGGCCTGGCGCAGACCCTGGAAACCGGCGTCGAGCAGGCGGAAGAGACGATCCGCCCGGTCGTCCGAGATGGCGAGCCGCTACCGCTGTCCTTCGCTCAAGAACGCCTGTGGTTCCTCGACCGCTTCGCAGGCGGCAGCGCGGCCTACAACATTCCGGCCGCGGTCCGTCTGCGCGGCCGACTCGTGGTCAGCGCCTTCGAACGCGCCCTGGCCGTCTTGGTGAAACGGCACGAGACCTTACGCACCGTTTTCACCACCGACCAGGACGGCGAGCCGCGACAGGTCGTGCTCGACGAGCTGGCGATTCCCCTGCCTCTCGTCGACCTCACCGCACTGTCCCCCGCCGCACCGTCGAATCCGGAGCGTCAGAGGACCGCCGAGCAGCTGGCGGCAGCCACCGCTCGCCAGGTGTTCGATCTCGAGCATGGGCCTCTGCTGCGTACCCGGCTAGTGCGTTTGGCGGATCGTGAACACATGTTGTGTCTCGCCGTCCATCACATCGTTGCGGACGGCTGGTCGATGTCGGTGCTGCTCCGTGACCTGGCCGAAGCCTACCGCGCCTTCGCCACCGCTGAGCTACCGACATTCGACACCCTGCCGGTGCAATATGCCGACTACGCTGTCTGGCAACGTCGGCGCCTCTCGGGGGCTACCCTCGAGCGTCAGCTCGACGTCTGGCGCCACCGGCTGGCCGGGGTCCCGACGGTGCTCGAGCTGCCGACGGACCGACCGCGCCCGCGGCGACAAACCGTCCACGGCGCCAGCCTCGAGCGTCACCTCGACCCCGCTCTCAGTCAGCGTCTCGAGGCCCTCGCTCGGCGCACTGACGCAACCCTCTTCATGACCTTGCTGGCGCTCTTCCAGCTCCTCCTCGGTCGCCTCGCTGGCGCCCGCGAGGTGATCGTCGGCACACCGATCGCCGGCCGTCAGCGAGGCGAAGTCGAAGGGTTGGTGGGGATGTTCCTCAACAATCTACCGTTGGCCGCCGACCTCTCCGGCAACCCCTCGATCCTCGAGCTTGTAGATCAGGTTCGACGCACCACCCTCGAGGCTTACGCCCATCAGGACTTACCCTTCGAACGCCTACTCGACGAGCTGGAGCCGCGGCGTGACCTGACCCGCACGCCGCTCTTCCAGGTCTTCTTCAACATGCTCAATATGCCGTGGACGCAGCTCGAGCTGCCAGATCTCAGCATGCAGACGGTGGAGCTCCCCGAGACCGTGGCCAAGTTCGACTTGACGTTATATGTCGCAGAGTCCCCCGCTGAGTCCGGCGCCGCTTCCGGCGCTGCGTCCGGCGCCGAGCATCAAGCCGGTCTTCGTCTCAACCTGGTTTACAACATCGACCTGTTCGACGCCCGACGTTGTGAAATCTTGCTTGATCAATACGTCTCCCTGCTCGAACAAGCGACGGCCGATCCCACCACGCGGATCGACGAGCTCGATCTGGCTACGACGTCCCGGGCCCTGCTGCCGGTCGGCGAGCCTCGGCTCGACCGCACCTGGCGCGGCTCGGTACCCGCGCTTTTCGCCGCTGGCGCCGACCAGTGGGGCGAACGACCGGCGGTGATCACCGACGACGGTTGTTGGAGTTATCTGGAGCTGGCGACCCGCAGCCACCGGCTAGCCCACTGGCTGCGAGCACAGGGAGTCGAGCGCGGCCGCCCGGTGGTGATTTACGCTCACCGTTCGCCACCGCTGGTGGCGGCGGTGCTGGCCACCCTCGCCGCGGGCGGCGCCTTCGTGATCGTCGACCCGGCCTACCCCAGCACCCGCCTGGTCGAGATCGCACGCCGCGCCCGACCTGGCGCCTGGCTCGCCCTCGCCGCCGCCGGCCCTGAGCCCCCCGAAGTCGCGGCAGCGCTTGACGAGCTGGCCTGTCCACGGCTGACGCTCGCTCCCTGGCAAGAAGGTGTCGACGATCCCCTCGCCGACTGGCCGGCGACCGCTCCGCACGTTGAGCTCAGCCCCGAAGACGCCGCGGCCATCGCCTTCACCTCGGGCTCCACGGGTACACCCAAAGGTATTGTCGGCCGCCACGGGCCGCTGACGCACTTCGTTCCGTTCCAGAGAGAGCGTTTCAATCTCCACCAGGGTGAACGTTACAGCCTGGTTTCCGGCCTGGCCCACGACCCCCTACAACGCGACCTCTTCACTCCGCTGGTGCTCGGCGGCACAATTGTGATCCCCGATCCCAAACGGATGCTCGAGCCCGGATATCTGGCGGCGTGGATGGCCCGCCAGCAGATCAGTGTCGCCCACTTGACGCCGGCCCTGGGTCAACTCTTGGGTGATGCCGTTGACGCCGAGGGCACCGTCCACTCCTTGCGCCGCGCCTTCATCGTGGGCGACGTGCTGCGCCGCCGTGATGTCGAACGCTTGCGACGGCTGGCGCCGGAGGTCACCTGCATCAACCTCTACGGTTCCACCGAGACTCAGCGTGCCGTCGGTTATTACGTGTCGCCACGATCCGCTACTGCGGCAGCAACCCCCGAGGTCTTACCCCTCGGCCGTGGCATGCGTGGCGTCGAGTTGCTGGTGCTCACTCCTCGAGGCCAATTGGCGGGTATCGGCGAGCTCGGTGAAGTGATCATGCGTAGCCCCCACCTGGCGCGAGGTTATCTCGACGATCCACGCCTCACCGCCGAGCGCTTCCAACCCGATATGCTGAGCGCCCACCCCGGCGAGCGTCGTTACCGCACTGGCGATCTGGGGCGCAGCTTGCCCACCGGCGACGTGGTGTTCGCCGGTCGCAGCGACCACCAAGTCAAGATCCGTGGCTTCCGAATCGAGCTCACCGAGATCGAAGCCGCCCTCGAAAGCCATCCGACAGTACGACGGGCGGTGGTGATCGTCCGCGACGAGGAGGCCCGAGGCCGTGTCCTGGTGGCCTACCTAGTCACCGACACGGCCATCGACACCGCCCTCGATATCGGCGAGCTGCGTGCCTTCGTCGGCGAACGGCTGCCCGACTATATGGTACCGGCGGCTTTCATCGAGCTCGACGCCCTGCCGCTGACCCTCAATCGCAAGATCGACCGTGCAGACCTCACCCACCGCCCCCTACTCACACCGCTTACCCTCGGGGACGACGATCCAGGTACGCCCCGCAACGAGTTGGAGAGCGAGCTGGCGGGGATCTTCGAAGACCTCCTCGGTAGCGGGCCGGTGGGAGTGCATCGCAGCTTCTTCGAGCTCGGCGGCCACTCGCTGCTCGCGGTGCGGCTGGTCGCTCGGCTCGAGCAGCGGTTCGCGGTCTCGATCCCGCTGGCGGTGCTGTTCCAGAACCCGACGGTGGAGGCTCTGGCCAGGATCTTGCGGGAAGCAGGATCCTATGGCGAGCGCTCGGCAGAGGCCGAGCCTCTCCTGGTGCCCCTGCACCTGGCGTCCCAGGAGGGTTCAGGGCCCCAGGGTTCAGTGCACCAAACTTCTGGAGCGCCGATTGTCCTCGTCCATCCGGTCGGCGGTACGGTGATGTGTTACCACCAGCTCGCGCGGCTCCTGGGTCCGGAGCAGCCAATTTTCGCTTTACAATCACCGGGACTCGACGGCCACGGTCCGCTGCTCAGCAGCGTCGAAGAGATGGCAGCGCGTTACCTGGACGAGATCCGGTCCCTAGAGACCCAGGACCAACTCCCGGAAGGCAGCATCCACCTCGGTGGCTGGTCGATGGGTGGGCTAGTGGCTTACGAGATGGCTCGGCAGCTGCGTCAACAAAGCGCGGGGAAGCTCGAAGTCGCGTCGCTCACCCTGCTGGACACTCGGGTGCCCACCGCGGGATCGGCCCAGGCGCTGCCGAGCGGCCCCCTGGACCACCTCTTCCTCGGCGGACGACAGGCCAGCGAGCTGCTCGACACTGCCGCCCTCGCCGGCAAGTCGATCGACGAGCAATTGCCTCTGGTCATCGAAAAAGCCCAGCAGCTTGGCCTCCTCCCGCCCGATATCGGCCTCGCCCAGGCGCGGCTTCTGTTTGAAGTGATGCGCTCCAACCACCAGGCTCAGTTACGTTATCGACCGCAGCCTTACAGCGGCAACCTCGTCTTGTTGCGCGCCGCCGACCAGAGCTTCCGAGCCTCTGATCCAGACTTCGCCAGTGCTGCCGACCCCACCCTCGGTTGGGGTGCGGTTGTCGCTGGGAAAGTCGAGGTCCACGAGATCCCCGGCGACCATTTTTCGATCCTGACCCAACCTGCGGTGAAAGACCTGGCGCGGGTGATCGAGACTCAGCTGGCGCCGGTCGGCACCGTCTCCGCTTGAGAAAGGCGCCGAGCA
>JAJCXQ010000308.1 GCA_029263355.1 Acidobacteriota bacterium
CATGCTGTGCTCCATCTGCTCTACGCTCGCTTCTGGCATAAAGTGCTTTTCGACTGCGGCCTGGTCAGTCATCGTGAGCCTTTTCAGAAGCTATTCAATCAGGGCATGATCCTGGCCACCAGCTACCGTTCGGCAAGCGGCAAGTACTACCCCCGCGAAGCGCTCGTCGAACGTGATGACAAGCTCTTCCCGGAAGGCGAAGACGAGCCGGTTTCGGTGCAGGTTGAACGCATGGGTAAGTCGAAGCTCAATGGCGTCGACCCCATGCGGGTGATCGAAGAGTACGGCGCCGACGCAGTGCGGCTCTACGAGTTGTTCATGGGACCTCTGGAGCAAACCAAACCTTGGCAAATGGAAGGTCTCGAAGGGATCCACCGTTTTCTCAGCCGGGTCTGGCGTCTGGTCGTCGACGACCGCACCGGTGAGTTGGCGGACAAGATCACCGACGCTCCAGCGAGCAGCGAGGAAACCCTCGAGAAGGTGCTTCACAAGACTTTGAAAAAGGTCCACGACGACACCGCTGGCTTGCGATTCAACACCGCGATCGCTCAGATGATGATCTTCGTCAACGAGGCGACCAGCGCCTCAACTCTGCCGCGGGAGATCCTGATGCCATTCCTGCAGGCGTTGTCACCCTACGCGCCGCATCTCGCGGAAGAAGCCTGGGAGCTGTTGGGAGACGACGGTCGGGAGGTCCAGGGTCTGGTCGTCCAGAGTAGCTGGCCAGCCCATGACGAAGCGTTGTGCGCCGAGGACATGATCACTCTCATCGTGCAGGTCAACGGTAAGCTCCGAGACCGCATCGAGGTCGCGCAAGGCAGTGATCGCGAGCGGCTCAGCGAGCTGGCGCTAGCCTCCCCGTTAGCGCAGCGCCACATTGCGGACAAGACGGTACGCAAAGTGATTGTGGTGCCGGACCGACTCGTCAACATCGTGGTCTGACGGTACGTCGAACGTGAGCAGGGTCGCCCAACTCGCAGATGCAATTGAGCAGGTCGGCAGCGGCTTGTTTCTGGTCGTGACCGGGGCTGGCATCAGTCTGGCGAGCGGCATTCCGACGTTCCGCGGGAATGACCCCGAGGCGGTCTGGAAACGGGACGTCACCGAGCTCGGCACCTTTCGCTATTTCCAAGAAGATCCAGTCGGCAGCTGGAGCTGGTACCTGAGCCGCTTCGCCAAGGTCCTTGGCGCCGAGCCCAACGCTGCCCACCATGCGCTGGTCGCTCTCGAAGACTGGCAGACTGCCCGAGGCGGCAGCACCCTCCTGGTGACCCAGAACATCGACACCTTACACCGCGCCGCCGGCGCCAAAAACCTGGTAGAGGTCCACGGTGCTGCCGATCGACTACGCTGCCCAATCGACGGTTGCCGCTATGGTGCGCCCCGCGGTTCGCTGGCTCGCGCCGATTTTGATCTCGAGCCCTTTCAAGCCGAGCCCATCGCGGAGAACCTGCCGCACTGTCCAGATTGCAACGTCATTCTGCGCCAGCACGTGCTGTGGTTCGATGAGTATTACACCAGCCACGAGGATTACCAATGGCAGCGGGTACAATCCGCCGCCGGGCTGATGCGCCTGGTGCTTTTTGTCGGCACATCTTTTGCGGTCGGCGTAACCGACATGTTCGTGCAACAAGGTTTACTCGGCCGGGTGCCGATCTACTCGATCGATCCTGGTGGCACCCCACCGCCCTACCTTGGGATCCATGTTCTAGCTGACCGCGCAGAGGAGCTTCTACCCGCGGTGTGCCAACGTCTTGGCGCCAAGATTCACGAGTCCAACTGACGGCCTCACCGCAGGCCACTCAAAACAGGCCCGGATCCATCTCTTCGATCAGCTCGACGCGCTGGATCACCCACTCGCGATCGTCCTTGATCCAACGAAAAGCGAATCGAAACCGACGGCGCGACGGATTGCCCTCAACTGTTGCGGAGGCGACTCCAATCGCGGTCATGTCGGCACCGCGCTCGGTTGCGTCCAGCTGGATGTCGACATCGCGGAATGTGACATCGACGCGGCTGGCCGGGGTCCGGTAGCGCAACAACGCCTGGGCGATCTGTTGACGGCCTGTGGCGGCGCCCGATCCGTATCCTCCGAGAGCGACCTCGAACTCACGGGCGAAAAACGCCCCCACAGAGTGGGCTTTGTTAGCGGCGCTGAGCGGACTCTCCGTCCCGTCCTTGTCGAGCAGGACTTGCAACGCCTCGAGACGTTTCTCAATCTGCCGCTTCTCACCTCCGATCTGGCTGAATAGCCAGACCGCGACGGCGATCGCCAATGCACCATAGAGTAGGTAGGAAGCTCGGCCTTGCATCAGCAGAGATTATCCTCCCTGTTGCAACTTCACAATCCGGTGTCGCAGTGAGCGAAGATTCTCGGCGCTAAAACGTACTGATACGATGCAAGGTGAATCGGTTTCGCAATGTCCAAGCTGACCCACAATCTCCAAGATCTCGCCGAGCGTTCGAGTCGCTTCGGCAAGCAATTCACCGACGGCATCAATCGCCGCGAGGTGGCTCGGCTTTTTGATCAGGACGCCCGTGGCGCCTACAAGGCTCTGTCAACCGACGCCCCAGCCAGAGATGGGAATGACGCCTTCAAGCACTTCCTGCTCCAGGTCAAGGGCTTCTTCGTAGGCTTCACACTCAAGCTTTCCCCCGGGCGGCGACTGCTCTTTGTCTTCTGTTTGTTGTGCCCGCTGTTGGGCTTTCTAGATCTCGACGCCACCATCGGCGCCTACCACCTGACGATCGACTTCTCACCGTTGTGGTTTCTGACCAGCGTCGCCGGCTTGATACTGCTGCTCGCCTTGGAGTTGGTCGATCGTCTGCGGGTACGTGACGAGCTCGAGGTCGCCCGCCAGCTGCAACGGGACCTGTTGCCGCAACAGGCGCCTATCCTGCCAGGGTACAGGATTGCTCACTCCTATCGCACCGCCAACGAAATCGGCGGCGACTACTACGACTTCCTGCCGCTGCCCGATGATCGTCTGGTCTTGACAGTAGGAGACGCCAGTGGCCACGGCATCAGCGCCGGACTCGTGATGGCGATCGCCAACGCCACCCTCAAGACCGCGATCGATGTCGACCCGAGCCCGGCCGCCGTCCTCGGTCAGCTCAACAGGGTGTTGTTTCGCACCGGCGGTAGCCGGGCCTTCATGACCTTGTTCTACGGCGTGCTCGACCTCACCACCGGTGAGTTCGAGTACGCGTCGGCTGGGCATCCCTTCCCGCTGCTGCGGCGATCGGAAGGAACCATCGAAGAACTGGGAGCCGGCGCTCTGCCACTCGGACTCAACAAACAAGGATCCTTCCCCGAAGGGCGCACGACGATCGACCACGGTGATCTCTTGGTGCTTTACAGTGACGGCATTCCCGAGGCAGCAGCCGGCGAGAACACCGAAACCTTCGGCTTTGGACGGTTGCAGGGGCTGCTGACAAGCCCCGAGAGCCCGCAGCGAGTCCACGACCGTATCTTGCGGGCGGTCAAGCGCCATCACGGTGGCGCCTCGCTCAAAGATGACCTGACCTTGGTTGTTCTCGATCGGGCCCCGGCACTCGCCATCCCCAGCAGCAATTAGTTGCCTCCGTTGGCGGCGGGGAGCGAGAGAGACGAAAACCCTTTACCATCGGGCTGCCCATCTGAGATGATGTGCGGCTGCCGATCACCCCGAGTCTTCCCTCCTCCGAATTGTCTCAACCTCAGGAGATCAGTGTGTCCAGTTCTATTCTACCGGTCCGCCCGGATGGCCAGGTGATCGTCACCGGCTCCCTGGCTTTCGACCAGATCATGGTCTTCCCTGGCAGCTTCAAAGATCACATCCTGCCAGACAAGTTACACATCATCAACATCTCCTTCCTGGTCAGCGAGATGCGGAAGCAACGGGGCGGCTGCGCCGGCAACATCGCCTACACCCTGGCCCTACTCGGCCATGATTCTCGTATCGTCGCCGCGGCCGGCAACGATTTTTCGAGCTACGCCGAGTGGCTTAGGCAGCACGGGGTCGATCTGGAAGGCGTCGAAACTTTCGAGGACGAAACTACCGCCTCTTGCCACATCACTACCGACCAGGACGACAACCAGATCACTGGATTCTTCGTCGGCGCGATGGCACGGGCCGGCGAGCTCAGCCTCAAGCAACGCATGGGGGATCGCCCCGCGCTCTGTATTGTGGCTCCAGATGATCCTAGCGCAATGAGTCGACACTGCCAGGAAGCGCGCGAGGCAGGGCTTCCTTTCCTGTTCGACCCGTCGTTTCAAGTGACAGCGATGGACGGCGAGTCGCTGGCTACAGCCACCCGCGGAGCTGCGATGCTGGTGGTGAACGACTACGAATACGCAGTGTTCTTAAAAAAGACCGGTATGGATGATGACACCATCTTCGACCTGGCGGACATGGTGATTGTCACCCTCGGTGGCGAAGGTAGCAAGATTCGACGCAGGGGTTTCAACGATCTTATGATCCCTGCAGCCAACGCCACCTTGACCGATCCCACCGGTGCTGGCGACGCCTTTCGTTCTGGCTTCGTTGCCGGATTGATGCGCGGCCACGAGCTCGAGGTCTGCGGCCGAATGGGCAGCGTGACTTCAGCCTATGTCGTCGAGTGCAACGGCACCCAAAGCCACCACTACTCACAAGACGAGTTCGAGCGCCGCTACGCCGACAACTTCGGCCCCTTGCCCATACCGGCCGCCGAGTCGACGGACAAAGTCCCGACGGTCGGCTGAAGCTCGGCTTGGATCGCCTCCAGTCAACGCCGGGTTCGCCGACCTATACGACGACGCGCCTCGCTGAGGGCATCGATGACGCCCGGCTCGTCGTTCCCGCCCTGCAACGAATGAGCGATCGGCGGGCGATCCGGCGGCAGCTCCGGCGCAGGCTCGGCAGCTGAGGCGGCCGGTCTCGAAGCGTTGCCCCGACTCTCCGCGACGTCGGGGGCGACACGCCGCGCAGGAATCTGGGACAAGATGGCTGTCCGGCGCTCGAGAATCTCGAGCAGCAGCAGCACCAGGCCGGCGAGCACCAGCCACGGAGTCAGCGCGACGTGGCGTGGACGTCGGGGGAAGGCTCGCCACACATCTCTGACGTCGAGACGCTGACGACCACCCGTCACCTTGGCCAGGGACTCTAACGTCAACCGGGCTCGGTCGGCATCGATCGGTGCAAACTCCGGTGAATACGGCAACCGCACCGGCGCCAATGATCGCGAACCGCGGCCCTCGATCGTCACCGTTGCCAACGCCACTTCGTCACTGACGATTGGAATTCCAACCTGCAGACTATCGGGCTCGATCCAACGCAAAGTCCTACTGTCGGTTGCCGGTGGTTGGCCCGGCTTCCCCCGCAAGATTTTGACCTCGGGCAAGCCGACAAAAGGATCAACGGAGCGCTCTGGGTCGAGGTGAAGACGGATGATCAGCTGCCCGCCGCTGAGCTCTTGAGTCACCAACATATCACCGAGCTCATCCTGCTCACCAGCGGTCCACCGCGCCAGACTCGTCAGGTGTTGGCCAAGATCCGGCCACTCCGTAATCGGGCCAGCGTAGTCGCCTGCAATCTCCGCGGTGTAGACCAGAGAACGCCCCAGGCCGACCTGCCAAGAGGCAATGATAGGGGCCTGAATTTCGTCTGTCGTCACTGCTGCCAGGTTGGCTTCAGGCCGCAGATAAGTCAGGTTGTAGCCTCCCACTGGTGGCCCTGGAGACTCATTCGAGCTGCTCGTTCGGCCAGTCAATCGAGAGAGTCCAGCCGTCCAACGCCAGGACGTCAGCTCTTCGATGAATGCCGAGCGAGCGACGATGAAGGTATCCTGAGCGAATAGACGAGGCAATTCATCGGCGCTCTCGGTAAAGAAGACCTGGCCACCGCCACGCTCAGCGATATCGCGCAACAGACCGGCATCCGAATCGCTGGGTCGCCCGAGACCCACGACGCTGATCGTGATGCCGGCGGCCCGGGACTTGGCAATCAACTCTTGATATGCCCCGGGCTGCTCGGCATCGGCGGCATCGGCGAAAAGCAGGATATGGCGGGTGCCAGCCTTGGCCCTCAAGAGTTGCTCTGCCGCCGCATGCAGCGCCTCGTAAACGAAGATCCCTCCACCCATCGAGCCGATCCGCAGAATCATCTGGCGCGTTGCCGCCACATTGTCGACCGGCGCGAGGGGCGCCACCAGATGAGGCGTCGAGTCGACTGCCACGACCCCAAACTCATCGAGTGGTGAGAGCAAGTCCAGAACTTCGGCCGTCGCCAAATTGGCGAGGTCCATCTTGGTTCGCCCGCCCGTGACCTCCACCGCCATCGAGCCGGATCGATCGAGGGCCACGACCATCGCCAACGCCAACTTGCGGTGCTCTTGTCGCAGTTCCATCGATACCGGCAGAATCGGATCCACGGGTGAACGAAAGTAGCCTCCAGGCCCGAACGAACGCGGGCCACCGGTGACCATTAGTCCACCTCCCCCACTCTGTACCCACGCTGCCAAACGCTGCTGCGCCAACTCGTGCCCTCCCTCCTCACCCAGGCGATCCACCGCGACTCCTTCGATCACGACAGCCGAGACGTTAGCGAGTTCCTCGAGGGACGCCGAGAACTGCTCCGGCAGGACGCTGCGCACGTCGAGGCCGCCGGCATCCAACACCACGCTCAGTCCACCGCTGGGCTGATCGGTCACCACCAGCAGAGGACGCGGCCCGCGAACGCCGACAAGAAAACGCGCTGTGTTGTTCTCGGGCATCGGATCATCGCCGTCACCGCGGACCGTCAAACGGAAGGGGACAACACCCGGACTGAGTGCGCGATCGCGAAACGTGATGCGACTTCGTCCCGCTGGCAGCTGCCGCCGACCGCTGGCGAGGACCACCTCACCACGACGTAGTTCGAGCGCCACCTCCTGGGCTACCGGAGAACGCACCCAGGCGGTGATCAAGTAGCCTTCTCCCGGTGTGACCACAGAAGGCGTGTCAACCTCCTCGATCGCCAAATCACCGGTCCGCGCACGTTCCAGCAGGCGATAGTCGATCGCCACACCCCGCAACGCCGCACGGCCACCGACCGCCCGCGGATCATCTCCAGTAAAGCGACCGTCGGAAAGCACCAAGACGCGAGCAGCCTCCCCCGCCGGAGCCAGAGCCAAAGCGGTCTCGAGAGCTGCCCCCAATTCCGACCGTTGGTCGTCGACCGCCGCCGTGAAAGCCGCCAAACGCTCCCCATCCGGGAGCCGCTCGATCGCTGCTCGAGCCCCGAACGAGACCACCGCCAACCGGTCGCCACCGCCGCGACTCGACTCCAATCGATCGATGATCTCGAGCTCTGTCGCAGCGGCCTCGGCTGGCATCGACGCACTGCGATCGGCAACCACAACCAAGGTACCGCCGCGGCGCGGGAGGCGAATTGCGGGCTGAGCGAGAGCCAGAATCAGTATCAGACTCGAGAGCACACGAAGTCCGCGTCGCCAACCGGGCGGTGGTGGCCAGCGCCTCCAGGCAAGCGCCC
>JAJCXQ010000309.1 GCA_029263355.1 Acidobacteriota bacterium
GGTCGGTTGCAGGGTGTGGTTCGGGCGTTCTATCGAGAGATAGCCGGCGGCAATCTTCCGCAACTCAGTGTAGACCAGGGGCATCAGCTCCTCGCCCGCCTGCGCATCGCCTCCTCGCCAAGCCTCGAGGAGCCGGGTTACGTCCCGCCCATTTGAAGCCTTCATCCATAAGAGCTTATCAAGACCCTGGACTGGATCTGAGCCTCTGACTCGGTCTCAGTCCACCTCCACCAACCCAACTCCTCTATTCCTTCCAGCAAAAGATAGGGACCGGGCGGGCGGCCGACCCGATCCCACAGCGGATCCGCGGTTCAGACTAGGTGCAGATGCAGACCTTGGGACCCCAGCCGTAACAACTGTTGAAATGCCTCGAACACACGAAGTCATAAATCGGCTGGCCGGGACAGACGCCGGTGCAGTCCGAGTGGGTGTCGCACAGGTTACAGGTGATCGTGATGCCGGTCTTCGGAGTGTCGAGCACGGTGCTGAAGATCGGAATCTCAACCGCCGACACAGCGTCCATCGCGGGCGTTGCGACTTGCGATGCGTGGGACTCAGCGGCCTCCGTCGCGCCGGCTTCCGAAGCCACAGTGATCCCGGCCGGCGCCATCTCTGCCTGTGAGGCGACTGCTTCGCTACCCGGTTCTGCCAGAGCCGGTGTCAAGGTGGCAACTAGACCGAGGGCGAGGAGCAAAATCAGTTTCTTCGTCATGTCAGTTCTCCTAAGTTGAGGTGTTCCGATCGTTGCCTACGGGTTATCGCCCCGCGGACCAGGACCGCTCTATGCGGACTCGTTAGACACGCGCATTCGAGCGTCGAATTGGGTCAGCGAAAAAATTTCCGTGGATCTGAACCCGTGACCTCAACTTCAGGACGGTGAACTATCGAAGGCTTGCCGGCACTCCTCGGCTAACCGGTAAAGGCCAGGACGGCGCCGATCAACCCGCCGAGGACGACGCCCATCTTCAGGCCAGGCAGGCCGAAGAGCAGGAAGCCGAGGCCGCCGAGAAGCACGCCGCCGATCGTCGCCAAGATGGCGATCTCGATGGCGAAAAAGAACAGACTGATCAAGGCAATGCCGCAGACGGCGAGGATGACGATCTCGAGACAACCCATGGCTGGACTCCGGTGGTAGGCTGATGACGTTACCTTCGGTCGACGGCAAGCGCCGTCCCTTGAGGTTACGCATCGGGCCGGGTTCCTATTCTCTTAGTGAGAGCGAGGCCCTGCTATTCAGGGTGGTTCGACGGCGGCGGTCCATTGTCCATCCGGTACCAACCGGTTTTCAATGACTCGCTGCTCGTCCTCGTCTGCAACAATTTAGACCATTTTGTCGCCCGCCAGCTCAATCGCCAGCTCGACGGCAGCGGTAGCGCGTCATGAACGACGGGAACGACCACGCCGGGTCATGGCCGTGGCAGGACGCTTCGTGCAGGAACCGACGGATCGGTGGGGGAGTGAAGCGTCGCAGAGCTCGATACAACGCAGGAGTGTGGGTGAGGCGAGCCTCACCGGTCTGAACACCACGCCGCACAACCCAGGCCGCGCGCCGTAGGAGACGTGCGACGAAGGAGTCGTAGACGGATTGTACTGCCATGCGTCGATGAATTTTCTCAGTCGAGTCGGGTGCTTGATGGTTCGCATCGAAGCGTGTTGACAATCCTTCGAACAGGGCGCCCTCACCGTAAAGTGGAGGATAGGTGTTCTCGAATCGGAACGTTGCGGGACGGACGCCCGCGTCCCAGTCGGTCGGCAGAGCCGGCCAACACAACGTCTGGTAGGTTCGAGGTGGATGGAATCGTTTGGGGTGTCGCGTCTGGGCGATGTTGAAGTACGCGCTCCATTCGTCGATCGCGAGTCCGGCCTCGGTTTCACTGGCGAGCTCCGTCACCACCTCAGCGAGCAAGGCTTTATCGATGATCTGAGGCATGTGGGCCGAATACGACAGGGTGGGGAAGCCGCGGCGGTCGAGAATCTCACGGGTCCGATGTTGGCCGAGGTCGTAGTCGGTGGTGCGGGCGGTCCAGTGTGCGAGAGCGTAGGTGGTGTAGCCGTGGAAGCGTCCATCTTCGACGAACATTTCGACCGGTATCTCGACCAGTGGACGACTATCGTCATCGGCCATCAGGAAGACCTCTTGGAGGCTCTCGACGCTTGGCAACGACGAACGCAGTAGCCAGTTCATAAGCTGGTGATCGGGGGATGCTTGGAAGCGTTGGAGCTGATCGCCGAGCAGGTCCTCTTCGGGAATCACCTTCACGGCGAGGCGTCCACCTGTCGGCGTGAAAGCCTCTGTTTGGCGCCTAGGGCAGACAAAGATCACCTCGTCGACAAAAGGCATCAAGGCCGCGACAAACTCCAGAGTCTCGAGAGCGATGCGCGGCCGGTTGCTGATGGTGACGATTTGCACCGGAGAGACTTCTAAATCAGGCCGATGCGTCGCAGCCGTTGGCGGTAACGTTCGCCGACAACTCGGGCGCTGTGGAATTCGTTGATGAACCGTTGGCCATTAGCGCCTAGCTGTTGGCGTGCTTCAGCGTCCTTAGCCAAAAAACGCATGTGGTCTGCCGCTTCCTCCACATCGGGCTCGGCCCACACGGACTCCCCCTCCAGGTCATAGTTTTCGCCCGGCTGGACGTCGATGAGCTCAAAGCCGACCAAGCAGGCGTTGTCGGGGTGGGTGAAGTCGGTGTTGCCGGAGTAGTCGGTGGCGATCACCGGTTTGCCGAGCTTCATCGCCTCGGCCATGCCTAAACCGAAACCTTCGGCGCGGTGCAGGGAGACGTAAACGTCAGTGCAACGGATGAGATCAAGTACTTTCTGACGGGGCCAAGTTGCGTTGATCAGTTGGATTCGGCGGTCGCCCCGGGCGATCCTAGCGACGGTTTGATAATCCTCGACCTGCTCGGCGACAGAGTCGACGGTTTTGGTCTTCAGCACCAGGGTCACGTCGCGGCGTTCGCGAGGGAAGGCGCGACGGAAGGCCTCGATCACCCCTTGGGGGTTCTTGCGTCGGATGCGCGAAGAGAAGTCAAAAGTGAACAGAAACACGATCTGTTCCCTCGCCAGCCCGAAGTCTCTGCGGTCGTAACGTTCCTCGGTGGTCGGCGGGGGATGCTCGAAGTCCACCGCCAGGGGCATGTGGAGCACCGGCACCGCCGCCTTTTCGGAGATCACCTGTTGGACGTAACGACTCGGCGCCCAGATTTCGTCGAGCACGTTCATCACCGGTAGCCAGGCGTCGGGGAAGTCACTCAGCTCCCAGAAGCCGTAGCCGATGTTGTAACGCTCGGCGAATAGCTCGCGGTGGTCGTTGTAGAGCTCGAGCACGCCGCCAGCGTTGAGACAGAAGAGGTTGGCGCGGTGGCGGTCGTCTGGTTCAGCCGCCTCATCGTTCCCCTTGGCAGAGGCCAAAGTCGAGTCGAGGCTGTGGTCTTCCTGGCGGTGCAGGGTGCGCTCGTAGTTGACCACCGAGTAGTCGAGGCTATTAGCCTCGAATGCTCCGGCGACGCCGCGCAAGTGTTGTCCGATTCCGAACTCGCCGCGGGCGAAACCCACCAGATTGCAGCCCGGGATATGAGGACCTTCGGTCGCCAAATTGTGGTAGACGCCGTCGTGATAAGCCAACTTGCGGACGGGATGGCTCAACCGTCTGACCCGGCCGCCGAGCCACGGTAGACGGGTAAGAGATTGGCGGAGTCGCGAGAGAATAGACATGTTGACACTCGGTTGGTGCCGTTATGGTGGGACACATCACGGCGCCGAGTCAATGTTGCAATGACGGGGCGCCATCACCCATCCGACTCTCAGCGGTCTCCGTATCGAGGGCAGGTCCGCCTGCTAGACTTTCGAGAAGAACCGAATCGAGGAACCCGCCACCATGAGTTTTCCTGCCGCCTTACGTCGATTGGTCGCGTCGAAGCGTATGGAGCCGTCTTATCCCTCGCTGCCTGAAGTCGACGAGTCGAGCGGCGAGACCAATGTGCCTGGGATTTATGCGGTGGGTGAGCTCGCCGGTACGCCGCTGGTGAAACTTGGTCTCAACGCTGGGCATGATCTGATCGCTCGCCTCGGCGGTGAGTTAAAGGTAAGCCGCGACGGGGAGTCTCCTGACCTCCTCGACGTGGTGATCATCGGCAGCGGCAGCTCGGGCTTTGGCGCCACTCTACAGGCCCACGCCATGGGCCTGTCCTATGTCACTTTGGAAGCCGCGGCCTTCGCCAATACCTTCGTCACCATGACCAAAGGCAAGTGGCTCTTCGCCGAGCCCAACGACGTGCCGAATCGTTCACTGGCCTGGTTCGAGGAATGCACCAAGGAAACCCTGCTCGAGCGCTGGAAAGAGCTGCGAGCGGAGAAGAGTCTGCGGATCCAGGAGCAGGAGAAGGTCCTCGACATCCAGGGGGCAAGTGACAATTTCCTGGTCAAAACCGACGTCGGTGAGTACCGCGCCCGCCGAGTGGTGTTATGTCTTGGCAAGGCAGGCAACCCACGCAAACTCGGCGTTCCAGGAGAGAAGGAGCACGCCGACAAGGTCCATCATCGGTTGCTCGATCCAGATGATTTTGACGATGAGGACGTGATCATCGTCGGTGCGGGGGATGTCGCCTGTGAGGCGGCAATCGCGCTGGCTGGGAAAGGCACAAATCGGGTGACCCTGTCGGCGATCGACAAAGAATTCACCTTTCCCAAGAAACGCAATATCGATGCAGTGCGCGCCCTCGAAGCCGACGGCAAGCTCGAGGTGTTGTTGAGCTCTGCGGTGAAGTCGATCGGCAAAGACGATGTCGAAGTCGAGGTTGCTGGCAGCGAGCGGCGCACCTTACCCAATAGCGTGGTGTTCGAGATGATCGGCGCCGAGCTGCCGTTGCCGTTTCTGAAGCGGGTGGGCATCCGCTTGGCCGGTAGCTGGCATTGGAAAAAGTGGGCGATCCTGTTTGCATCGTTCGCCTTCGTCTATTCGCTTTATGCCTTGAAGAGCTACGGCAAAGGTATGACGGCCTGGCCGTTCGAGAATCTGATTGCTCCCGAGGCTTATGACGGAGTACTCGGTAGCCTATTCAAGGTGTTCTTCGCACCGTTTTCGTGGCTGTTCACCAACGAGTCGCTGGCCAACATCCGGGCTGACCGCGGTTATCAGCAAGGTTATCTCTACAGCTTGCTTTACACCGTGGCGATGTTGGGTTTTGGCTACGAAGCACTTATCCGTTGGCGCAAGAAAGCCAAGAACAAAGAATACCAAACCTGGCGTTTTATCAGTCTGCTGAGTTTCCAGGTGACGTTCTTTCTAATCGTCAACGTTGTTGCGGTGCAGGCGTTGTCAGTGAAATATGCCTGGCGGGCCTGGGGTTTGTATCAACCGTTCCCCTTGTTCTTCAACACCTTCTTCTGGTGGTATCCGGGGGATCCGCGCTGGATCGTTTACCTTTTTGTCGGCGCCGGCGTTTTCGGCAGCTTGGTGGCGATCCCGATCATGGCGCGTAATCACGGTAAACGTTTTTGTACCTGGATCTGTGGCTGTGGCGGATTGGCGGAAACTCTCGGTGATCGGTGGCGTCACCTGTCACCTAAAGGGGATCGTTCCCGCGCTTGGGAGTTTCAGGCCGTCATGGTGTTGCTCGCCAGCGTGATGGTTGGCGTTGTGGTGGTCGGCCTGTTCCAGACCGATGGCAACAACGGTTGGTGGCGCAGTTACAACTACTTGGTGGACTTTTGGCTGGTGGCGGTCATTCCCATCACCCTCTATCCGTTCTTCGGCGGCAAGGTCTGGTG
>JAJCXQ010000310.1 GCA_029263355.1 Acidobacteriota bacterium
GTTGTGAACAACTCAACAAAACGAAGAGATTTAGACGCAAAACTCGCCCTTCCTACAAAGGACCACGGACTTAAACAACAAGTATTTGGCACCTTGAGAGCCTTCAACAATTGAAGCCGAGTCAACCGGCCTATTGGCAAAGAGCTAAAGCAACCAGGCACCTCAAGCACGCTATATTCAGTCGTTAAGATGACTCAACTTACTGAACTTTTACTCAAGTATCGAGAGAGAGAAGGCTACCGAGCCCGTGGTGGCGTATACGCACTCGCAGGTTTCGAACTCCAGATCCACGCCTTCCTTCTTGACTTTTTCCGAGCCCTCACAAGGTCGAGACTAGACGCCTCGCCCCCCGAGAGCCAATCAGAACTACTTGGCGCGTTCGAAGCGCTCTCTGATCATACTCGCGCTCCGACAGGCCAAGGCGAGGTAGTTTGTGTTCAAGTAAAGAGAACGCTCACCCGTTCAACACTGCGGAAGTGTATCGAGGAGGCAATTTCTATCGAACGATTCTTGAAAGAGGAATTGGGGTCCACAGAAATCGCTTACGAGATAGTCACCAAGAGGATCAGGGGGCGACCTAGCATCGAAGATCTCCACCTAAGCAACCCAGCAGATCAGGAAGTCTTTGAGCGACTGCGATTGCAACGCGCTTTCCTTCCGTTCCGAACGCTTGCCGACCCAAGACCCCAGCTCTTGGCGGAAATATTCCCCTACGTCTCTAGGCCCATTGAATTTCTAAATGAGGCCGCTTCAACATGCCTACGTAGAGGGTTAAATCCTGAAGGCTCGGAGGACGTCCGAGACAGTCTCGTTAGGCTGTTTGATAGACACTGGCAGCTCCCCACTCTCCCTAGGGTAAAATTACTCACTGAGGAAGACGTAAGACGTGGCCAATCCTCTACCGGTAGAATCCAAGTGGGGCGCACCCCTATCTTTACCGATATCAGAAACGGTAACTTCATGCCGCGGGAAGATCTGGTCGCGTCAGCAATTGGCGAACTCGATGCAGCCGCAGCCAAAGAGATCGATGACGGACTAAACATCTTCTGGATTACTGGCAAGTCTGGCAGCGGCAAAAGCGTAATTCTCCTTCAGATAGTCCAGCAACTGGTCGAAGCCGGCGAATCCGTATTCTGGCTAGATCAGCCAGAGGAGCTAATGTCGATCCTATCGGAATGGCCCCAGGTAACGCGCCTGATTGGCCAGCCCATATTTGTGGCCGTTGACGACATTTACGATCCGCAGTCACGAGAAACTCTTGACCTCGAAAAGCTGACCTCCCTTGTCACGAGCAACCGGGAGGAAGAATGGCCGATCCTCCTCACGTGCGGACCGCCCGATTTCGAGCAGGCTTTCAGAAGCGATTCCGTGGAAGGCCTTCACGTTTACAACTGGAGGCTCCCTGCGGTTGAGAGAGCGGAGATAGAGAAACTAGAAGCTTGGTATCGGCTGCGAACGGGCAAATCCCCACTTCAAGGTTTAGCCGCAAGGCAGGCTCTTGACCACAATCAAGGACTGATGGTTTCGATAATGTACGAATTCACCTCGCTTCAGGAGAATGATCAGTCTAGCCTTGCCAGAGTAGGGGACAACTTCAAGAAGCGCCTTGAGGCGGCTGGCCTTGCAGAGACACTTCGCCTTCCTTTGGCGGTTCACAGGCTTTATGTTTGGCCACCGCAGCGTTGGCTTGAGGATGACCATATCGAAGAGCTTGAACAGCTAAACGCGCAGGAGGACTTCATCCTCTCTCCCGAGAGCCGTGACGGTCGCCTCCGCCTGACTCATCCACATCTCGCCGACACCCTTTACAGGGCGCTAAGTGGCAGGATACTTCGACCCCGAAAAGAGGCCCGCATCCTCGCCGGAGCATTCAAGCGAGCGCTAGACGAGAACGACGATGCGTTATCGCTGGGCCTTCTCAAGATATTTGCAGGAGGGAGTGAGCGACTTTCAATATGTGACGAGGAAGTGCTCTACGTCGAGGCTCTCAAGGCGTGGACTGATGTCGGCCCGAAACGTGGCGAGCAATCTTCCATATGGAACTGGATTTCTTGGATTCGATGGGAAGAGCGGCACCCACGTTTGGCAGCGAAGCCGCAACGAGAATCGATGTTTCTCCAGTGCCTGGCATCGCTTAAGCTCAAAGATCAGAAGGACTGGTATTCAGCCTGGTTATTTTTATGTGAGTGGTTCCCGAATTATGTACAACTTATAGGGCTGGGGTTACGCCAGCTCGAGAACTCCCAAGCACAGGAAAAGAGATCTAAGCCCTGGCTTGCAATCTGGAGAAAACTCGTTGAATGTCGTGTGCATAATTATCAGCCTATCGTTCAGCACATCGGGCTTACATGGCTAGGGGAGAATCAAGACCACCGCCGCTGGCCTCTTGTATTGAATCTTCTGGCTCGACATAGCTCCTCGCCAGATGTTCGAGGCCACATGGAGCAGATAGGCTTAAGTTGGTTAGCCGACAATGAATTCTCCATCAGATGGCTGAGGGCTTGGCTGTATATCGCCAATCTCTCGACTCGAGTTTTCTCCCACAAATACAAGGCGGCTGACATATGGGAGTACTTGCTGCCATCACCTGGCTGGCTCTCTCGAGCACTATGGGGGCCATTATGGCGAACATTTCTAGACAATTTTAAGTTAGTCCAGAAGATCGCGCCAAAGGCCGAGCGCAGCGAGTTCTTGGATCGCGGGCGCGCATGGCTACAGTCGCCGGGAGTTACAAGAAATCGAGAAGCAGCAGAAGTCGCCATTGGCATACTCTCGAGCCTTGGCGGCTCCGAGCTGGTTCCCGTGCTGAGAGTTTCCGAAGAATGGCTAATGGAGAGCTGCAATCATAGCAGGCCGACGTGGGTAAGATTATTTGAACTCTATCTTGACGCTGGAGGATCTAGAAAACAACTGCTGGAATGCTCGTCACATTGGTGCATGAGAAACAGAAGCCATTACTATACGCCACTGGTTGCTGCGAAGGTTTTATGTCGTGCAGAGGCCGGCACGGGCATTGAGCGCTTGGCAAAGTGGATGGCCGAGTGGCTTCGAGCTAACCGCCAAAAGCCTATCTGGAGGCGTGTGTATCACACACTCAAAGAGGCCGCAGATTCAGAGGAATTTCATCTAAGAGAGTCAGAGCTCGGCGCCTTGCTTGGCGAGCAAGACAGGGAAGTCGGTCGGCATTGGCACGATCTTGAGACGGCTTACCGCGAACAGACTCCTGTGGCAGGAAAGATACAAAGGCTAACTCCGAGTGGTTTCGAGGTGAACTTGGGTTCCCCTGGTAAATTTACTGTAAATTCGAGGCAGATCGATTTAGGAGTTTGTGCGTTTCCAGAAGCTTGGCTTGGTGTTGAGACGCGATTCCTCGTAACGAGGATAGACCGAGAGGCCTTGACGGCCACCTTAAGCAGAAAGGCCTGGGTTAAAAAATTGGTTTCGAGTCAGAGTCAAGCCACCCTGGAGTCCCTGGTGCCTGGGAAACGATGTTCCGGCTCGGCCGTGCACGCTTTCGACGGAGGCCTGCTCGTTGAGATCGATGGGCTGTACGCTCGCTTGGACGCCCCTCGACACCTGCGCCCTGGTGTCGGGGAAAAGTGTTTGACTTGGGTGAAAAGAATTGACCCAGCGTATCGCTGTGTATGGTTGAGCCTGGAGCCGGTTCCATTTCCAAAGGATCTATCTTGGGAGCAACGCTTTAAATTGACCATAGAAAATTCTCGCCAGCGTCTTAGAGAGTTCATAAGGTCATAGCAAGTTCGCGGGAGAACGGCCTATCAGAGCCTTGTCAACTCCAGGCGAGATTCCGTGCCTGCACTCGTTTCTAGGGTGGGTAGCTTTGGCTACTGACTGACTCTGAGCGAGAAGGACCCTGGAGTGCAGCTTTGCACAATCGAGCTTGTGGTAGGTACTCGTCTCTTGCTACTCCTTGGCAGAGCAGGCGTTCCGCAGATCGTTTTGCAAACGAGGTCAGCTCGTCGATTTGGAGCCGATCAACTAACTCTCGGCTTTTGGCTTGCCCTGCGAGTCACGCAGACTAAATCGGAGAGGCATCCCTGAGCATGTAGTTGGGGCTTAATCACAACAATCCTACACTCAGGATTTCCCAGAGACGCCTCCCCAAGGCGGAACCTATCAAACTCAGCTAGTGCGTTGTTTCATCGTCGTCGTTCTCACCCTGGCTGAAGATCTTCTCTACATCTGACTCGTTGGGAACCAGCTGTTCGAACTTCTCTCCCAAATGACGGAGGTATGCCAGAAGACCCACTGGACGATGCGGCCACTTATCTTCGGCGACACGTTGATAAAGGCGAGCATACGTGGTTAGTGCTCCGGTGGCAGCGTCTGTATCCTCATCACTCTCGCTATCAATCGCGCCCATTTCCCGCATCACATTGACTGCGAGAAGTATTGACCCCAGTCCCCACGCATGATCCAGCATACAGCCGTCACAAACTGCACCGCATCCACGCTGCCACCCAACCGGTCCCGTACCCATTGCAGCTCCGCAGATCGTGCATGATCCTGGAGATGCTTCGACCCATTCAATGCTGAAAACGGCAGGAGGCTGATCGTCGAGCCATTTGCCAGCTTGGTCTTCTTCGTGGATGTAGACCGCTGTTACTCCTAGCACCTCGAGCTGCGCCAACGCGCCAGCAATCATGTCGTGAGCTCCACTGGATTTCACGAGTTCCGGCAGGATCTGCCGGTATTCCCGCAGCAGTGCGGAGAGTCCTGAAGCGAGCTGACGGTAGGCTCCGGTCAACGACTCTTGTCGCCAGTCACTCATAAGTGATGACAAGAAAAAGCGACCCTGGAGAGGCTTCTTGGGGAAAGAGCGGGCTCGGGGAAGGAGCCGACCTGCGTTCTAAGAAACTTCTCCAGGGTCATAGCGACTACCCGACCTTCTGCCCAAAGTCTCGATATACCGTTAGCAAATCAGGTACCGTCGCCTCACGGCTTCGTTCGAGCCGTTCGATCTCCTGCTGCTGATCCTTGCGTTCTTGCTCTGCCGCTTGGAAAAGCCGTACACGAATAACGCGATAGCGGCGGAATTTGGTCGAGTCGTCATGGCGGTTGACGATGCGCTCAGCACAGAGATGAAGCAGACCTTGGCAACGGGGACTTTCAACAACTCTGGATGGATCTCGCCAGTGACGAGCTTCGCAGAGTTGGTCCAGTTGGGCAGCAGTTTGAAGAGCGTCTTGGCACGTATGAACTACTTCCGCTAATGGATCTTCGACCTGGCCGGCGATCAAGGTCACTACTTTTGCTGTCTGTCGTTCTTCCGAACGCCAAAGCGCATCTAAGAGTGTTGGCAGCTCTGTCGGTGCATGCGCAGCCACCGCATCAATCAGCCGAGCGATTTTCCCGAAATCAACGTATTGCATTTAGCATCATCCCTTGGAGGAAAGAGGCAATCGATTCACACATCCCGATGTCAGACCACCGATGAGGGCATCAGCCTGAATTCTGAGTCTGTCAACACTTTCCAGCCATTCCGTCCCATACTCCACCCACCGCGCCACCTGGAACAAAGCCAAAGCCAATATCGGCACGGCTTGACGGCCACAGCGTTTTTGCGTTTCTTTACAGAACAACAACCCCAGCTCTAGACGCTTCGGCAGCTGTCCCATCTCATGAAGTTCTTGTCGAACGTCGGCCACAAACGCTTCTGGCAAAGAGTATTTACCTGCTCGCGCCAGCGTCACCATGTCATCGACGAATGCGCCCATTTCCTTGCGGAGGTCGTCAACGATGACCAAATCCTCAACCAGCACCGTCGCAGCCACGAGGTAGGGCTCATGACACTCCCAAAGGAGCCGTATCAGTTCAAGAAACTGCTCTTGATTTGGAAGAGGTGCGGAGTGCATTGGTTCTTTCAGAATTTGTGCGTGTGGCGGAAACGGCATAGGACATAGAGATCTGATGCAGCTTGTCTGAACTCACCTATTGGAGTAGCTCAAGTGCTCACCGCCCACCTCATGGTTCGATGCAAAAGAGACTATGCTCAGCCACCTTGAGCAGAGGAACAATGACTGCTAGGGTGC
>JAJCXQ010000311.1 GCA_029263355.1 Acidobacteriota bacterium
TCAGCCGGGGAGTCTGCAGCTCGCAGTTCTCGACACCTCGGGACGACTGCTACAGAGCACCACGGTGGCTCTGCCGGCAGGAGTCGAGGCGCCGGTCGTCGACGGGCTCAGCCACAGCTTCCTCATCCGTGGCACTCCGACCGATGGTGGAGGCTTCCAGGTCGAGTGGCAGTCGACCTTCTTGGCGCCGCGAGGCGCCCTGATCCTCGACGAGGCATCCGCTCCCCGCGTTCGGACCGGCGCCTTCACTTTCGACTCGGTCACCGGCGTCAACGTCAACACGGCGCCGCCGGCTGGTCCCCTCGTAGGCCCAGGGATCGAAGTCCCCGGGTCCCAGGGCCTGCCCGTCGCCGGTCGCCAGTACTTCTCCGTCGACAGGAACAATCGGCTGGCGAGTGCGCCGGGAGTCGGCTCGGCGGCGGACACTTACGAGTGGACCCTCTTCGACTCGAACGGCAGTCGGCTCGGGAGCTTCTCTAACCGAGTGGAATATGCTCCGTTCTATGTCAGCGACGGGCTCGTCGTTCTCGAGGGACGTCCGGGAGCCTGGCGCGAGGGTGATCAGATGGTCGAGAAGCCTCTCTCGCTACGGGCTGTCTCACTGTCCAACGGTGTCGAGCTGTGGAGCTTTGCTGTCAGGGATACGGACTACCGAGGCCCTTTTCCTCCTTAGCTTCTCGCCACCGGCCTCTACATTGAAGCGCGGATGACAATATTGAAGCGCGGATATGCAGCGGTCGGCGCCAGAGACAATGAGGCTGATCTTCGTCGGTGGGTGTGAGCGCTCGGGAACTACCCTGGTCCAGAAGATCCTGACCTCCCACAGCCGGATCGCGGGGGGGCCGGAGTTTGTGTTCACCGGCCGCATCGCCGACCTCTACCGGAGGATGACGACGAGCTACCCGGGTCCGTACGCAACGCGCCTCGAAGCCTTCTACGACGACGAAGAGCTCGCCGCGGCTTTCCGGAGTTTTTACGGCAGCTTCTTTCGCCGGCTGATCGAGGGCAAGCCCGGTGCCCTCTACCTCTCCGAAAAAACCCCCTCCAACATCTTTGCCGCTCCTCAGCTGCTGAAGATTTTCCCCGACAGTTTCTTCGTCCACGTGATTCGGGACGGTCGTGGCGTTCTCGCCTCGCACCGCCAGGTTCGGAAGCGGTTGGTCGCCGCAGGCGACGAGACCTACAACCGGGCGACCTTCAGAACGCGGCACGTCTGTGGACGCTGGAATCGAGCGATCGAGACACACTTGGAGCTCCGAGCCGATCGCGATGTGGCCGGACGTGTCGTCGAGGTGCGGTTCGAGGATTTGCTGCTCGAGCCGGAGCGGATTCTCTCTCGCCTTTTCCAACATCTTTCGCTCGAGCTGGAGGACACCGCTCTCGCTCCGGAGAAGATTACGGCGCAGCAGGCTGGCATCCCGGTCGACGGCTACTGGACCACCGAAGAGATGGTTCGCCAGAGGTTCAATCCACGGAAAATCGATCGCTGGCGGCAGTCTCTGCCGCGGGTGACCCAGGTGCTGGGGAACCTCTTGATGGCGGACAACCTGCGCCGACTCTCCTACCCTGTTGGCGACTCCTACCTGCCAGCAAATCGTGCCCTTTGTTGGTTGCATCGACGCTTGAATTGATTTCAAGGGACAGCTCAGACCCGGGATGGGTCCCATCCGTCTGGCTCCTTTGACAAGGGCTTGCATCAGCTTCATACTCGAAAATCTGGCTTCGCCAACGCGCTCGAAATTTGGATAGATCTGTGCCTGCTACTACTTTTTTGCTGCTCGTTGCAACGGTTTTGAGCGTCCACGAAGGCGTCGCCACCATTGACCGGGGAAGCCACGAGGGTCTGCGACCGGGCGACGTTGGAGCCTTCTATTACGAGCTCACGGTGGGTCAGTCAGCCAAGAGGATCGAGCTAGGAAGCGGTACCCTGATCGAGGCCGACGAGACGCGCTCTCAGGTGGAGTTTGCTGATGATCTTGCCGTGCGGCCCGGGCACTTGCTCGAATTCAAGATCGCCGTCTCTTCAGAGGTTCGGGAAGAGCTCCTGAGCCAGGCTCGAGAAACGCAACCTCCGGAGTCCGAGATGGACGTGGCGGTGCGAGCTGTTGTCCTAGAGTGGGCCGCGGCGTGGTCGGATCAGCGGGTCGATAACTATCTCGCGTTTTATGCGACGAGTTTCCGACCCCCCAACGGGCTGCGGCGCGACGATTGGGAGATATTGCGCAGGCAGCGGATCTTGGGCCCGGCTTTCATCAAGGTCAGCCTGGAGCAACTCGAAGTGGTCTCGGTCGCGTCCCGGGCGGCCGCCGCGACCTTCGTCCAGACCTACCGATCCGACACCTATCAGGACCGGGTTTCCAAGCTGCTGGATTTTGTTCGAGAGGACGGTGCGTGGAAGATTCGAGACGAGAGGGAAGTGGAGTGAGCCTGTGGCAGACTGTCCGTCACCTCCGCCCTTCCCAAGTGCTCTGGCGTCTGCGCTATATCGTCGAGCAGCGACTGATCGCCGGGTTGGGCCTGTCGCGAGCACGCTCGGCGTGGCGTCCACCGGAACAGCTTGTCGTGCGTGACGATTTCCCGTCCATCCCACGATTTCCTTCGTCGAGCCTGAAGCAGCCGCTCGCCATCCAAGATCTCGACAACGGTTTCTTGGAACTGTTGAATGAGCGGGTCGAGATCGGACGCGAGTTGCCCGATTGGCGCCTTGGCGATTGTTCCAAGGATCGTTTGTGGACGGTGACGCTGCACTACCATGAGTGGTTCGAGGCCCTGGCGCGAGCCGCCACCCACCACGAGGGCAGCAGCCAGGCGGAGACCGCCGCCCATCTCCTGCGTCATTATTTTTCTGACTGGGTCGAGCGTTGTGGGATTGATCAGCCGGGGGCCTCAGCGTTGGCGTGGAACGCCTATGCCATCGCCACCCGTTTAGGCTGGTGGATTCGTTCCTATTCGGAGTCGCGGTCGTTGCTCTTCGAGCCCGGTTCTGAGCTCGAGCGCCGCTTGCTTCGCAGCCTCTGGCTGCAGGCGTCGTATCTGAACGGCCATCTCGAATGGCATCTGCGGGGCAATCACCTGATGCGTGACGCGGTGGGGTTGGCGTGGGCGGGTCGGTTTCTCGATGGCCGTCGGCCCCGCGCCTGGCTCGAGCAGGCGACAACCCTCGCTGTCGATCAAGTTGCAGAGCAGGTGCTGCCAGACGGTGGGCATTTCGAGCGCAGCCCCGGCTATCACGTCGAGATCATGGAAGATTTGCTGGCTCTTGCGCTGCTGGTCGAAGATCCTGACGCTCGGGCGAGCCTGCGGCAGGCTTGGGGCAACATGGCGGAGTTTTTGGCGTGGATGCGTCACCCCGACGGTGACATTCCCCTCTTCAACGACGCTGCTCTGCGTGGCGCCGACGCCGTGTCCAGCCTGATCAGCCTGGGTGAAAAGATCGGCATCTCGGTGGACGGCTCACCCAGACGGGGCGGCAAGCTCTTCGCTGACACTGGCATGGTGGTTTGGCACGGTGCTCACTGGGCGCTGTTCTTCGACGTCGGCCCCGTCGGCCCTGACTTTCAACCCGGCCACGCGCATGCCGATACTTTGTCGATCGAGTGCTCGCTTGCGGGCCGTCGCCTGTTTGTTGATCCCGGCAGTTTCAGTTACGACGACGATGACCGGCGTCGCTACGATCGTGGCACCGAGGCGCACAATACGATAGGTGTTGATGACACCGATTCGAGCGAGATGTGGAAGATCTTCCGAGTCGGTCGGCGGGCTCGTCCCCTCGACGTGACGACCGAGATTCGCGTCTCTGGCATCAACGCGTCCGCAGCTCATGATGGGTACGACCATCTTTCAGGCCGACCACGCCATCGTCGACAGGTGATCATCGACGAGCCCGGCCCCTTGGTTGTTATCGACCGTATCGCAGGGTCAGGCGTCCACCGCATCCAAGGAGGGTTTCTCGTCGCGCCAGGGTGGAACGTCGAGCAGACCGCTCAAGGCTGGCAACTCGTGGACGGTAATCTCAGGGTGCGGGTGGTGGTCGAGGGTGTTCAGACCGTCGATCGATTCCTCGAGCAGCGTCCCTATCATCCGCGTTATGGCGTCGAGCAACAGACAACGCGAATCGGTTGGCGATGGCAGGGGGATCTGCCCCTCGAGGTTCGCACGGTGGTCGAGCCTGCTTGAACTCGAGTGTGGCCATGTGATGCGAATTCTCTATGTCTCCCAGTACTTCCCGCCGGAAATGGGCGCGCCGGCGGCGCGGGTCCATGAGCTCTCGCGGGAGTGGGCTGGAGCCGGCGACGAGGTGACGGTCCTCACCGCCTTCGCGCACCATCCGGTGGGAGTCAAGGCGCCGGGTGATCGATGGCGATGGACACGACGGGAGCGGATCGAAGGCATCGACGTGGTGCGCGCTTACGTTTATGCCAGTCCCAACAAGGGCACCGTCAAGCGAATGCTCTCTTATCTGTCGTTCATGGTGTCCGCCATCGTCATCGGCTTCCTCCGCGTCCGGCGTCCGGAGGTGGTTGTCGCCACCTCTCCCCAGCTGCTTTGCGGCTTCGCCGGTTATGTCCTGGCGCGGGTCTTCCGGGTGCCGTTTGTCTTCGAAGTCCGGGATTTATGGCCGGAGTCGATCATCGCCGTTGATGCCATGGGCGAGAATCTGGTCATCCGTGGTCTGAGACGGCTCGCCAGGCATCTCTACGATCAGAGTGACCGGATTGTCACGGTGGGTGAGGGGTACCGTCAGCAGATCCATCAACGTTATGGTGTTCCCTTGGTCAAAATGACGGAAGTGCCAAATGGCATCCGCACCGACCTCTTTGAGCCAGGGCCAAAAGACAACGCTATTCGTCGAGAGTACGGCTGGGGTGAGCGTTTTGTGATGCTCTACTTGGGCACCCACGGTATGGCCCATGCCCTGCATGTTGTTCTCGACGCCGCCGAAGCTCTGCGTGCGGATCCACGTTATCTCTTCGTCTTCGTTGGGGAGGGCGCCGAGAAAGAGCGCTTGCAACAAATCGCGACCGAGAAGGGATTGGGAAACGTCCAATTCATCGGGCAGCAGCCCAAAAACCGTGTGCCGATGTTCTACGCCGCCTGCGACTTAGGGCTTGTCACTCTGCGTAACACCCCGCTTTTCCAAGATGTCCTACCGAGTAAGATCTTCGAGTATCTGGCCATGGAACGCCCGATCCTGCTGACCGTTGATGGCCAAGCTCGGCGCCTGGTGGAGGCATCGGGTGGTGGCGTTTTTGTTCCTCCGGAAGACGCCGGGTCGTTGGTTGGCGCCATTCGACGGGTCGCCAACCAGCGACAAAAATTGGATGGAATGGGCCAAGCGGGACGGGATTACGTGGTCCGGCATTACAACCGAGTGACGCAGGCGGCGTTCTATCGGGAATTCCTAAAACAGGTCCGGCGAGATGTTGGGCCTTCCTCGGGCGACTATCAGTGAAGCGAATCGACGGGGAATCCGTCGTCATCGTAGAGCTGATACTGTCGAAGATGGTCGGGAATCCTAAATGAAGAATCCACTAAAACAGCTTGTACTCAATCTTCTGTGGGGTGCCCTGGGGCGCCGTAACTTAGTGCGATTGGGTCGTTTCCTCTCCATGGAAGCGCGGCTTGATCTCAACGGTGACATCCATTCCCACGGCGAAGCGTTTGTCCGTGAGATCGTGGTGAAGAACGCACCTTCCGATAGGCATCTCGAAGTGCTAGACGTGGGCGCCAATACGGGAGAGTGGACGGAGGTTCTCCTAGAAGACTGCGCCCACGCTGAACGTGAGGATGTCTATGTTCACCTTTTCGAACCATCGCGATCGACATTTCGGAGTTTGAAGGAGCGATTTGAGACTCATCGGGCGGTCGACCGACTCATTTTTCAACCTCTCGCACTCTCCCGCGAGCCGGGGCATAAGACGCTGCACATCGTCCACGAGCTCGCGGGTACGAACTCGCTTCACGAGCAACCCGAGCTTGCCCCCGTCGATCAGGAGGAGGTGGAGCTCGACACCGTCGATAGCTACGCCCGCCGGTGGGGGATCGAGCACATTGACCTGATCAAGATCGACGCTGAGGGGCACGATTTGGAGGTTCTCGCCGGAGCTCGCCGGCTGCTCGCTGAGCAGAAGATCGAGGTGATCCAATTCGAATACAGCAGCCGTTGGATCTACGCTCGCAACTACCTACGTGACGCCTTCGAGCTACTCCATCCCTTGGGTTATCGGCTCGGCAAGCTCACACGGAAGGGAATCGAGTACTACGAAGGATGGCACCCGGAGCTCGAGACGTTTCGGGAAGCGAACTATGTTGCCTGTCTCCCGGCCTGGGTCGAACGATTCCCCAGCCTGCGCTGGTGGAACGAGTGAATTGACACGGCGGGGCAAGAATGAAAATTCTATACTCGGGCGCGATTTACCCGGGGTACGTCAGCACCACACTCATGCGCATGAACATCTTGCGCGACTTGGGGCACGAGGTCCATGGGTTCTGCCAGGTGCCCTCGCTGGGCTGGGGAGGTCGGTACGGCGGAGTGTTGTTCAGGCGGTCGCTTTCGGGCCCGCCGCTCTATCTTGTGAACCGAGCTCTCCGGAGAGAGGCCGCGCGGTTCGAGCCCGATCTCGTTTGGATCGACAAAGGGGTGTGGATCACCGCGGAAACCCTGACCCAGCTCAAGGCTCGACATCAGTCCCTTCTTGTCCACTACACACCCGATCCGGCGTTCGCGACCCATCATTCCCGGCATTTCTTCAAAGCGATCCCAGTCTACGATCTCCTGATCACCAACAAGAAATACGAAATCGACCAATATCGCCGACATGGAGCGAAAGACTTACTCTTCAAGTACGCGGCGTTCGATCGCGATTTCCATCAGCCGGTCTCGTTGAGTTTGGGAGACGAGAGACGGTACGGCTGTGACACCGTGTTCATCGGTACCTACGCCAAGGGGCGAGAGCGTTATCTGAGTCCGCTGACAGACGCTGCCATCGATCTTGCAATCTGGGGGGCCAACTGGTCCGAGAGCTGTTCTGATGCCTCCTTGCTGAAGAACTTTCGGGGTTCGACGTTGAGCGGCCGAGACTATACGAAGGGGATCGCGGGCGGTCGCATCGGGCTGGGGCTGCTTTCGCCTCTGCATCCAGATCGCAGTACCACGCGCTCCGTTGAGATCCCGGCTTGCGGAAAGTTTCTCCTTGCAGAACGGACCGAGGAGCACCAGGAGCTCTTCGAGGAAGGGCACGAAGCCGAGTTCTTCAGCGAAGAAGCGGAGCTTGTCGACAAGGTGCACTACTACCTCGACCACGATCATGAACGCGATCGCATCGCTGCCGCGGGACGGGAACGTTGTCTGAATAGCGGTTATAGCTACCAACATCAGCTGAAGGAAATTCTGGAGACGTTGAGCCGCAGAGCACGTTGATCCTGCAGCACCTTCCCGTCCTCGGACCGACCGATTGGCGACCGTCCGGGATCGAGCCTACTACCAGGACTCGGGCAAGAGGTGTCCCAGCACCTTGAGGGCCCAAATTCGAGACCAGTGAACGCGGCCACGAGCGGTACCTTCCGCCAGCCGGCTCACAAGTGCCTGTTGCTTTGTGTCGGCTAACCAAGAAGGGAGATTGGGAATACGTCCGGCACGGCAATCTTCCCCTACCCAGGTCTGCAGCGGCAGGCCAAAACCGGTCTTGGGGCGAGTCAGGATCTTCTGGGGTAGTGGCGGCTGGGGGCTCGACGCGAGTGGCTCTTTGCTCTCGCCGCCGCCGGTGGCCGCCAGAAGCGCACCGAGGCTGTTGGTGAGCCGACGATCAACCAGTGGGGTCCGTACCTCCAGGCTGTGGCTCATGGAGGCCCAGTCGGCGTCTCTCAGGAGTTGGTGACGCATATAGACGGATTGTTCGGCCACCGAGGTACAAGCCCAGTTGTTTGCCGGCGCCGGTTGCCAGGCGTCTTCTACCGTGCGAGTGAGCTTTTCGGCGCCGCCCGCAGCCTGCCAGATCTCGGGCCGAATCAGGGAGCGGATCTCGATGGGAGTAAAAAGGCAGCGCAGTAAATGGTAGGTGCTCGCCGGCCGCGCCAGGGCAGACGACGCATAACGTAGCTTGGCTTGTCGACGGGCGGGGCCAAGAGCACCGGCTAGTCGAAGAAGACCGGGCACTTGCGCTAGCCAGCTGACTCGACGCAAACGTTTGAAGGCGCGAAAAGTGCTGTAGCCGCCAAACAGCTCGTCGCCACCGACACCGGAGAGGGCGGCTTTGAGGCCGGCCTGGCGCACGGCTCGCGAGACAAAATACACGTTGAGACCATCCACCGTAGGTTGATCCATGGCCTCTAGGAACACGTCGAACGCATCCCGCGCCTCGCGGGCGGAAAGCGTCACCGTGGTGTGCTGGGCGCCGTAATGTTGGGCTACCTGCTTGGCGAGAGGGGCCTCGTCCTCCGGGCGGCCGCGGAACTCCTCGAAAGCCAAGGTCACCGTGCGTAGGGGTTCCGGGTGGACCTCGGAAGCGAGACCGAGCAGTGCTCCAGAGTCGACACCCGCAGACAGGAACAGCCCAACCGGAACGTCGGCCACGAGATGGCGAGCAACGCTTTCGCGCAGCGCGTCGCGAACCCGCAGGTTCAACTCCTCTCGCTCCGGAACGACGACGGCCTCCTGATAAACGGAAGCTAACGACCAGTATCGTTGAGGTTCTTCGACCCGGCCCGGAGTCACCCTCAAAGTACTGCCCGCGGGCAGCGACCGCACCTGTCGGAAGAGTGTGCCGGGTTCTGGCACGCTGCCCCAGGCCAGGAAACCCACGATACCCAGCGGGTCAGGCTCGCGGGAGATGCCACCGCCGGCAAGCAGAGCCTGTACCGAAGAGGCGAAACGGAAGCATGATCCATCGTCAGCGTAATAGAGAGGCTTGATGCCATGAGGATCCCGGGTCAAGAAAAGCGTGCTTCTCTGGCGATCCCAGATGGCGAAGGCGAACATGCCTTCGAGGCGATGGACCATCGTCTCTGCCTGGTGGCGATAAAGGTGGAGGAGAACCTCGGTGTCGCTGGTGCTTGCGAAGCGGACCCCGTCGTCGATCAGCTCTGCCCGTAGCTCCTGGTAGTTGTAGATCTCCCCGTTAAAAGTGATCACTAGGTTGCCGTCAGCTGAGGCCATGGGCTGGGCGCCTTGGGCAGAGAGATCGATGATCTCGAGCCGGCGGTGGCCGAGAAGCACTCGCCGGTCCGGATCATGAAAGAAGCCTCGGTCGTCGGGGCCGCGCGATGTCATCGCGTCGCGTACCTTCAAGCACTCTTGCTCACAGGGCTCCACGGCCTGGCTGCCGTAGACAAAGATGCCGTTGATTCCGCACATGAGCTGCGACTATATACGCGAAGTTAAAAACCGTTCCAAGTCTTCTGCGAGGCGGCGGTACCCATGGCTGTTGTAGTGGCCGTTCAAACCCAAAGGAAAGAAACTCATGGGTGCGCCTGAACGGGACACGGTTTCATGAAAATCAAGGACAGGAATCTCCAAGGCTCGCACGAGAGCCAGCACGCGGTCCCGTTGGTAATGCTCGGTAGCCTCGGCCGCATACCGTGAGTAGGCCGGTAGATAAACGAACATCAACTTGCTGCCCTGCTCGGCCAACCGCTCCTTGGCTACCGCCAGGACTTCTCCCAGAGAGTCGACAGCATTGGCGGGTACCTCCGTTCGAAGCATCGAGAGGCGTGAACGCAGATTTGTGAGCTTTAAAACGAGAGCAGCTTGGGCTCGCAACGCTGAGACGTTTGGGCTTGGAGGCTTGTTCTCGAATCGTTCTTCAAAATAGCTTCGCAACACATCGTCCAGCTCATCTTGTCGAGAGCGCAGGCCTTGAGAAAAGCCGGGTTGTTCTAGGTAGCGTTGCAGGGTCTGTGACGCCATTTCAGTATTGAGGTTCTGGAGGTCGTTGCCCTCATAGTAGAACCAGAACGTGAATCTCGGATTTTTTGCTTCCGCATACTCTCGAAGAATGGCGAGCTCGAGCAAGGGGCCACTACCGCCCATTCCGAGGTTCAGGACGCTATGCCCTTTCGCCCGTAGCAGATTGCCGATGTCCGCACTCGCCTCCGTGCAGGCGCCCTGGGGGAAGGAATCGCCGACCAAGAGGATCTGAGGAGCCTCGATCCAGGCTTCCGGAGGGTTGTTGAATCCATGCTGGTCACTTCGGTAAGTGAAGTATTGGCCACCTTCGTTACACCATACGGTCGTTACCTGTGAAATACCGGAGAGCGGCAACAGCGGCTTGCCACTTTGGGAAAAGAGGCCAGCGGGCAGGAACTCTTGGGGCGAAACGAGGGGAAATGCATCAATACCTTGGGAGCGCGCATCACGCACAACCTGGAGTTGCGTTCGTTCGTCAAATTTGAAGCCCAGGGAACGAGCAAACTCTGCTCGGTCAAGTGGTGGGTCGAGAACTCTCAAACCAACTTCGACGAAATAGAAGGTTGCCACAGATGAGCATAGCGCCAGCAAAATTTTCAGCTTCGTTTCGAGTGCGGCGAGCAGGCCGAAACCAAGGGCCACTGACACCACGGTGGCTATGGTGAACGTAACCAGTGACACAGTATGTGGATAGGTGCTTCTGTTCAGGAAGAAATGAATGCCAATCAATGCAAAGCCTGCGGCGCCCGCGGCTAGGAACAGGTTCGCAGAGAGGACCCAAACATGCGTGGGCTTCAATTCGTTCATAGAAGCCGTTGACTCAAGCTATCGCTTGAATATCGCCCATTGTGTGATGACGACAAGAGGCAGTATGCGAATCGCCGAGATCAAGATGGGGTAGACAGCGGTCGGCATCATAACGAACAGCTTGAGCTGGCTGATCAAGAGGACATGGCCGCCGCTGCCGCTGAGGAGCAGCCATTCGGCGAGGACCCTTTGCCATATTCCTATCAGGAAGAATCCGACGAGGATAACTATGCCGCCGCCTGCCATATATAGGTAGCCGACCGGACTCATGCCCGTGGCGCTGTTGCGCGTTCCGCCGATAACAACTCTGTTGAACCACGAGCCGATATCATCGTAGGGTTTTGAGGGCCAGAGAAATCGCGGGACCACGGCATAAGCGGGGGAGCTCAAGATATATTGCAGAAACTTCGGATCTTCTTCGGTTAGCCTCCCTTGATCCTTGAACTCGATCGCCAAGGATGCCACCAAAGTAAGGTTCATTCGCTTGGTGATCAACAGAGTCAAGGGCGTGTTTTCGCGTTGAAAGTAACGAGAACCCTCTTCGG
>JAJCXQ010000312.1 GCA_029263355.1 Acidobacteriota bacterium
GCAGATTTATGCAGGTGAGGCGACCCGGCTCGCCTACATGACCGATGAGGCGAAGGAAGGTCGTGATGCCTTCGTTGAGAAACGACCGCGAGACTTCTCCAAATTTCCTTGGCGTTACTGAGTTTGCTTATTCAGCGCTAGGCCAATATTCACTGGTGATCTCCGGGCAAAGTTGATGGAAATGGTAGGCTGGCTGAAGTGTCTCGCGACGTTCTGTCTAAAACAGTGTCGGTTAGGTCAGTGTCGGTTAGAACATTGCCGTTTAGAGCCCTGGGTTGTCGGGACCGTATAATTCATTGATTAGGTCCGCCGCTGACCTTGTCTGTTCGGTGACTGTGGGAGGGGCCGAATGGTGCCGGGTTGCAAAAGGGAGATGCCATGAATAACTTGCCCACTCCCCCAGAACCGTCGTTGTCGCGGTTTCAACAGACCCTCCGCTTCATAAAGGAGCCCTACGGGTTCTTGGCCCGTACACGGGCTGAGTGCGGCGAGATCTTCACCTTGCGTTTGCTGGGGATGGGCAAGTGGGTTTTCCTGTGTAATGTCCAGGCCCTCAACGAGCTCTACAAGCTGCCGGAAGAGCAAGTTCTGGCAGGTGAGATTCGCAAGAAGCTCGTGGCTTACCTCTTCGGAAGCCGAGCCAGCGTTTCGCTCGACGGCCCTGAGTACAGCGAACGCCGACGGGTGATAATGCCTTTTTTTGGTGGCCGACGAGTCTTCCAGCACACTGGCTTACTTCATCGGCTCACCGAAGAAAAGCTCATGCGGTGGCCTATCGACGAAGCGTTCCAGCTCCAGCCGCACCTCAACGAAATCTCGCTCGAAGCTTCTTCCAGGATCCTCTTCGGCCCTCTCGACCAAGATCCGGCAACTCTGCTAGTGCCGTATGCTCGGCGCTTCCTGGTCGCATTGCGGCCGTCGTCGGTACAGTCTCGCCCGTTGCAGTGGGACCTGGGGCGTTGGAGTCCCTACGGCCGCTTCCTCATCGCGCGTCGTGAGCTCTACGGGGCTCTAGATACCGTGATCTCTGCCCTCCAACGGCGACGCGCGTTCGATGAAGTGGATCCGGAGCCGGAGGACGTCCTGTCGGCGTTGATGGCGGCGGAGCTTTATGAAGACGCAGAGGACTGTCGCGAGGCGATCGTACACGAGATGACTGCTCTCGTCGTCGGTGGCGCCGAGACCACCTCCAAGGTACTGGCTTGGACTCTGCTCGGGGTGTTGTCCCACCGACAGATCTTCGACCGCTTGCGTCAGGAGCTCGATGATGGGCTGGGTGAGAGACCGATCAGGACTGAAGATCTCAGGCGGCTGCACTACCTCCATGCAGTCATTCAAGAGGGTATGCGGTTTCAGTCGGTCGGCCCCTTTGCTGGACCTCGGATCGCCAAGCAAGACATACAGATTTGCGGGTACCGTATTGCCGCCGGCACTCCCCTTGCGCAGTGCCTTCAAGAGGTGGGACGCAGTGACTTTTTTCCCAACCCCGAACAATTCGATCCCGAGAATTTCCTCGATCGCAAGATCAAGGCCAGCGACTGGAGTCCCTTTGGTGGCGGCACGAGGTTGTGTGCAGGGATGGGTCTGGCGCAGCTCGAATTAGCTGTGGTGGTGGGTACCCTCGTCCAGCGGCTAGATCTCGAGCTCGGATCCAGCTCCACCGAGCCCACCCGAGCTGGGATCACGTACCAGCCTGCGAATGGCCTGAGTGTCATCGTTCGACGCCGGCGGTTCTGAGCTGCTCTAGGCGCACCGCACCTCATGTGGCGCCGGCTCTTTCAGGGATTCGGGATGCTGCTACACTCATGGCGGCCTGGAAAGTTTGCAAAACCGCTTTGCGAAGCCACTCGAGTCCGCGGAAGTGGACGGACCGGAGGTTTGTGTGCAGCGACCAGAAATCGATGTCACCGAGTTGCTCGAAGCATGGCGCGGCGGTGACGCGCGGGCCCTCGATTTGTTGATGCCGGTGGTCTACGACGAGCTCCGTACCTTGGCGCGCTCCTATCTCCGCCGGGAGCGTCCCGACCACACCTTGCAGGCGACAGCGGTGACCCACGAAGCCTACTTACGGTTGGTCGAAAAGACGCATCCCCGCTGGCAAGGGCGTTTGCATTTTTTTGCTGTCGCAGCCCAGGTGATGCGAAGGGTGCTGGTGGATCATGCGCGCGGTCGGCTGGCGGCCAAACGGGGTGGCGATGCCATCAAAGTTTCGCTCGAGGACAGCGATGCGGCCGTCGAGCCGCAACTCGATGTGCTCGACCTCGACGCGGCATTGACCCGTCTCGCGAAACGTGACGAGCGCAAAGCCAAGGTGATCGAGCTGCGCTATTTTGGTGGCCTGACGGCGCGCGAGACCGCCGAGGTGCTAGAGGTATCCAAGGAGACGGTGCAGCTCGATACTCGCTTTGCGCGTTCATGGCTGAACCGTGAGCTAAAGACTGTATCTTCTTTGGGCCGGCCGCAGGAAGATGACTGACGAACGTTGGCGACGCGTCGAAGAGATATTTGCCAGCGCGGTTGATCTCGACGGTGCGGCTCGCCGTCGACACCTGGAGCACGAATGTGCTGGTGACGACGAGCTCTTGCGAGAGCTCGAGGGGCTCCTCGAGGCCGACAATCGCGCCGACCTGTTGACCGGGGTGGTGGAGAGTGCCGCGGCTGAGATTGTCGCCGAGCGCGATACTCTGATCGCCGGCCACCGGCTGGGCTCGTGGTTGGTCGCGGAGCGCCTCGGCGAGGGTGGGATGAGCGTGGTTTATCGCGCCACTCGTGCCGATGAACAATTTGAGAAGCAGGTCGCGTTGAAGGTCCTCAAGCGGGGTATGGACTCCGACGAAATTCTGCATCGCTTTTCGATCGAACGGGAGATTCTCGCCCGGCTCGAGCATCCCAACATCGCTCGTTTGCTCGACGCAGGGAGCACCCGTGACGGAAGGCCATATTTCGTCATGGAGCTGATTACAGGCGATCCAATCGATGTGTATTGTGATCGTCGCCGTTTGGACATCGATCAACGCTTGCGTCTTTTCGCCCAGGTTTGCGACGCGGTTGCTCACGCTCACCGCAATCTTGTTGTACATCGCGATCTCAAGCCGAGCAATATCTTGGTCACTGAGGAGGGAGTGCCCAAACTGCTGGACTTCGGCATCGCCAAGTTGTTGGACCCTGAGGTGGGTTCGCAGGTGATTGATCTGACGGTGACTCCCTTGCGACTGCTGACCCCGGGATATGCCAGCCCCGAGCAGGTCACTGGCGGGGCGATCACCACCGCCAGCGACATTTACTCGTTAGGAGTCGTGTTATACCAGCTGTTGTGTGGTCAGCGTCCTTACCGCCTCACTGGTCGCTCGACGCACGAGGTCGAGCAGGCGGTTCGTGAGCAACAGCCGCGGCGGCCGAGTACGGCGGTGCTGAGACCTTCCGAACCGGTGGCTGGGTCCATGCCCGAGGTCGAAAAGATCGCCCACCAACGTGGGCTCGAGGCGCGCGAGCTAGCGCAGCGTCTGCAGGGTGACCTCGACGCCGTGGTGCTCAGGGCCCTGCGCAAGCTGCCTGCAGCACGTTATCCATCGGTCGAGCATCTGGCTGATGATCTCGATCGCTATCGTCATCATCAGCCGGTAGTCGCGCGGCGCGGTACCCTGCGCTATCGCGGCGGGCTGTTCCTGCGGCGCCACCGCTGGGGAGTGGGTTTGGCGTCGTTGGCTTCGCTAGTGTTGATTGCCTTTGTAGCCGCGTTGCTCCTCCAAACGACGCGCCTCGAGCGTGAGCGGGAGGCCTCTGAACGCCGGCTCCGGCTCTCCGAAGAGGTGAAGGAGTTTCTGATCGACCTCTTCCCGGTCGCCGGGCCGCCGGGTGAAGGAGCGCAGCTCACCGCCCGGGAATTGCTCGAGCGTGGCGCGGAACGGGCAACGTCGGACAATGAACATCCGCCGGACGTACGCGCTGCCCGGCTCGAGACGGTGGGCCGCGTCTACCAGCGACTGGGGCTCTATCAGCAGGCGGCGCCCCTGCTCGAAGAATCGTTGCAGGAGATCGGCCGCAGTGCCGGTCGGCAGAGTGCCGAATACGCATCGGGCCTCAACCAGCTGGCGATTCTCAAAGTCAAACAAGGGGCTTTCGAAGAAGCCGAGCCGCTGTTTCGCGAAACGCTAGAGCTGCGACAGACATTGTTCGGCCCCCGTCACCCGCTGATCGCTGCCAGTCTCAATAATCTTGGCCTCTTACGGCATGATCACGGCGACTATTTCGGAGCTGAGCCGCTCTATCGGCAGGCGGTCGCGATGGATACGGCTCTCGAAGGCCCCGACTCTCTCTATACCCTTGCCGACAAAGCCAATCTTGGTCTGCTGTTGTACGATCTCGGGGATTACGAAGCTTCTGAGGCCTTGTTGCGCGAGGTGATCGCCGGGCGGCAAGCGAGCCTGGGCTCAACCCATGAGGAGCTTGCTGAGCCTCTTACTCAACTCGGTAGAGTGCTCATGCGAGACGGTCGCTACAGCGAAGCCGAGGGCCTCATGGAGCGTGCTCTCGACATCCTCGGCGAGGCTCTCGGCGAAGACCATCCAGAGATTGCGCGGGTACTGGCTCCCCTCGCCGAGCTCAACCGCGCTCGCGGTGACCTGGCCGCGGCCGAGGTGCTATATCGAGAGGCCTTGGCGATCCGCAGGAAGCGTTTCGCAGAGGAGCATCCCGAGATCACGACCAATCTCAGCGGCCTAGCCGTAGTGCTCCTGGACGCTCAAAGACTCAATGAAGCTGAACTTCTGCTTCAGCAGGTGATCGAGAGCTATCGGCTCAACGGGCGCGGGGATCGTCCCGATGCCGCTGCCGCGCTCTGTGGCCTCGGCCGTCTTTGGCTAGAGGCCGGGGATGTTGCTGCCGCGCTGCCGCTGTTGCATCGATCCGCGGCGATCTTCGAGCGTCACTTGCCTCCGGAGCATTGGCGAAATCGCGAGCTCGCCGAGTTGCTTGCCCGAGCGTCCGAGTAACTCAATTAATCAGCTCCGTCGCTCGCCCCACAGCCCCGAATGCTGACACCGGCACGGGTCGGGCGACCTCGTGGGCTGCGCCGCAGCTCCGAACTCGCCGGTCCTATTGCGAGGGGCATAAGTCCATGTATTACAACTCGATACGAGAAGCCAAGATTCGTTTAGCTCGAACACGCTCGCTGCTTGCTCGCTCCACGAGTTCTCCCTCGCTGGGCCGAAAACGGCAAAACCGGACGTGAGCTACTGAAACTACGCCACCGGACGCAACTTCTCCCACCAATCGGACGCCGCCCGCCGCACCCGCCCCAGCTTCGAGGCCGCTGGCGCTGTTGTCCCACTCTGCAACGGGACGTCATAGGCGCGGCTGCCGGCGGTGTTCGGCCGGCGACGCTGACGCCGTCTCGGCAAGATGACTCATTTCCTCTATTATAGAGAATATCGTTCGAAGATAGGCCCGGTGGGTGCTACATCACCAAGCAACCGATCGGCGAGTACCCGCCGCTGGACTCGAAGAAGCCACATACCGGGAGCGCCGGCGTCTCGCCGGCTTCTTCGATTTAGCCAAACGCTCCACGCTCGAGTGCGCCGAGGCGCTGCTCGATGTCCACCAGCCGGCTCTTCAGGCTGCCGGGGCGCTTGCCGAGATGATCGAGCTCGTCTTGCAGGTCGTGAAAGTCACATTCGAGGGCTGCAAGATACTGCGCCAGGAGCCTCAAGCTCGGATGTTTGCGACCGGTTTCCCAATGGGAAATGGTGCGGAAGTCTGGCCCGCCCTGCTGAGCGACCCGGGTCTGCGTGACGCCAACACGTACGCGCAACAAGCGCAATGCCTGGCTGATGGGAAAGTCCTGCTCGCTCATTTGCCGGCCTCCAGGTATCGCAATAGACCGCGTTTCATGGTTCCTCCGTCGGCTCGGTTTCGGTGGACTCGGCAGGGGCCGCGACCGATGCGTGCTCATCCGTCGCTTCCGGTTTGTCGAGTTCCAGGAGGTTCAGCAGGTGGCGCAGCCGCGTCACGACGTCCATCAGCATGAGGTCGGTCTCGGCGAAGATGTCACCGCCGGAGACCCGCTGCCAGATCTCGGCAGCCAAGCTGTTGAGGGTGCTGACAAAGCTCTGGAGCAGGGTCAGTTGGGGCGCCCGTGGGAAAACCGCCACCGGGTCCACGGGTCGACCGCGGTAGTAGAGCTCCACCAGCCCGTTACGCGACAGGAACTGCCCGGTGAGGGCGCAGCGTGGCGCCGGGTCTGTGTAGGCGGGGCCAAGAGTGACGTCACCCTCCGGTCGCTCGGCCTGCCACAGCAGCGGATCTGCCCCCGCCAGCTCGGCGACGACGTCTTTCGGGCGGTTGGGCAAGCCGTCCTCGCCTCGGCGCACGATCTCGAGACCACCTTCGACTTTGACCAGGAATTGCAGGCCGTCGCCAAGCTGGGCCAAGGCGAATTCGAGCTGGGTGACGGCGGAATGTAAGGCTTTCACAGCGGCGTCTTGTGGCATCTGGGTTCCTCCTGGGCCGGGAGGTTAGGGCCAGGTGCTTTGGGCTTGCAGAGCCGACACGAATTCCGACGCACAGTCGGAAAATTCGGTCTTTGTGTCAAACCTAAGTGCCTCCCCAGAATTCCCAAGCTTTCCAAAATACAGGGCGGATTGAACAGATTGAGCTCCACCATCGGGAACCAGACTACACGCTTGAAAGAGATGGATTTCTCTAAACAGAGATTCTCTGGTAAGAGTATGGTGCGATAGGACCACGCTAACTTTCAGAGATTCGGGCGGTCGGCGGCGTGCATTGAAGCTCGGCGTGCGATCCGCTCGACGGAGGTTAGATGATGTACCAGCAGAAGTATTCAGCGAGCGTTTTGTCCAACGTGGCATTTGAATGGGTGGCCGCTCCGCTCCGCAGGTCGCAGAGCACCGGGGAGGCGACAACAAGCGGCCCCCCAGCGCTGGGGCCGCTGATCGACCCAGAGGGTTAGAGGCGTTCGGAAGCGCTCGGCCTGGGGCCTACTATCGCCTTCAGGGATGTCCTTACTTCGGCTACCACGGAGCGGCTCAGGCGGCCGGCAAGGGCCGGGCGAATCAGCTTGATGATCGTCTGGGATGCCAGTCTGTTGTTGGCGAAGGCTTCGAGCAAATGCACCGTGCTCTGTGCCAGCTCACAAGCCTCGACAAGCTGACCTTGACACAACAAAGCGTCCAGGAGATCGAGCGAGACCAGCGCCTCCTGCCCTGGGCTTTCGGCTTCGGCCAGCAGCGAGCGAGCCGTGCGCAGTAGTCCTTCAGAGTCCTTGTAAGCACCACGCCGCAGAGCCTGGGCGCCTCGCAACCAGATCAGCTTACCCTGTTCATGTTTGGTTGCTGGCGCAGAGAGGTTTTCTGCGGCTTGGAGGTTGTACTCGGAAGCTTCGAGGTTGCCCAAATGCTCCTGGGCATAGGCCAGGTACTGATAGGCCGAACGCAAGTATCGTGCTTCGGAGCTGCTTGCGAGTCGCTCAATCGCCTGGTTCAAGGTGGCGATAGCCCTATGGTAGTCCCCCTTGTAGGACAACATCATGCCCCGCCCTACGAGGGCCTTCCCGATGCCGCTTTCGGAACCGAGCTCCGCATGCAGTATCAACGCCTCGCTCAGGTAGGCGAGAGCGCGATCGAAATTACCGAAATCCCTCAACAGGTAGGAAGCACGCTGCAAGACCTCGGCGGTCGATCCGAGCAGACGACCGCGCCGAGACAGCTCCAAAGCAAGGCGGTAAGCACGCGCCGAACTTGCGAGCCGGCCGCGCACGCGCCGAGCCGAACCGAAAATACCGAGCGCCTTGCAATGCAGCTCCAGGCGCTCACTTTGCGGCGCGGGCAGGCGTGGAATCAAGCCGAACATCACCATCGCGGTCAGTTTGGCAGCCTCATCCGGCGCGTCGTAGCGAAGGATTTCGAGATGTTCCAAATAGGAATGTGCGAAGGCATGCGTACCGTAGGCGCGAGTCTCGCGCAATCGGCGCTCCTGCTCTCGCCGTTTGCAGCGAATGACCGCGGCGATCTGCCTTTCGACGTCGCTGGCGTCGGCCAATGCGTCCACCGGTGGTGGCGTCTTGCCTTCGAGCTGGTACGTGGCCCGTTCCAACCGTGCGATCTTGACGTCGTCTTTCTCCGCCCCTACCTCGAGTTGTGCCAGATAGTCCTCCGGCAGCCCGTGAAAATCCAAAGCCCGTGCGAAGAACGAGCCATAGTCGATCTCCAGCGCGTCGAGCGCACGCAGCAAGTCGCTGATCTCGTTCTTCTTGCGGCCGGAATAGAAGTCGCTTAGGCCACCGAGCCTTAACCCGGCGCGCTCCTCGATCTCTCCGATGTGCCCCCACCGCTTGCGAACCTCGGCCCGCAAAGCCTCCCTAAATCGCTCAAGCGTCTCTTCCCAAAGCATGGTGGATGAGACTTTATCAGAGCTTTTCGCGATCCTCGCGTCAACGCCAGGTTTAGCGCCTAAATATACTCAAGATGCAGAGGTTTGATCCAAAGACGACACAGCACCGAGAGAAACAGGCGCCACGAGGGAGTCCCTTGCATCTGCTGAGGGTGTCCATTCAATCCTTGGCTAGGGACATGGGAAAGAGGTGAACCCGCAGGTAACGGCTCGACGCGTCCGGTGGGTGGAACTCCCAAATCCGGCCATCCACGTTGAATCCAGGCAGTGGAACTTCATTACGACCCGGCAAAAGGAGGACATATTGAGACCCTTCGCGATAGAGGCCGAAGCCCTCGGCATGCACCCGATCGAGATCCAGACTCAGATAGTTCAACGGGATCAAGGTCCGGTACCAGGCCTCCGGCTCATCGCGCGCGACCTGGAAGACTGCGATCATGTTGGGTAGCTCCGAAGTGACTCCATGTTCCCGCATGGGCAGCATGAGCACATCTTCGCTCTGGGGTCCTGGTGTGACGTAACTCCAGGTGACGCCGCCCACCGGGTCTGCTCCAAGTCTCCGCTCTTCCAGTGAAAAGCTGAGGATGCGGTCTCCGGTGTCTAGCTGTACTTCGTTGGCTTCGAAGTTGAACGTCAAGCGGTCGGAGGGGGGGAGCGGTTTTTTGAGAAAACGGGTTTGCTCCAGCAACAGGGTTTCGGGAGTCGGCTCGAGATCACCTTCGACGCTGATGGTGTAGCGAACCAAGCTACCCGAGCCCGAATTCATAAGCTTCAGCGGGCCCCTAGTCCAGCCGCGACCGAACCAGACCCCGCTGGTCGCGACCATCTGAGGCGTCTGCGGGTAAACCACGGGGATAGGAACGCTTGGGTCCAGGGTTTGCTCCGCGGCATTCACTGAGTTGCAAAGTGTGAGGGCGAGGAGACTGGCTAGATATTTCATGGTGCTGATCTCATTTCCAGAAGAGGTGAACTGACCGAACTAGGGCCACTGGGTATTGAGAAGATAGATCGACGAGTGCGTGCCTGCGTACTGGATCATTGGCACCATCCAGCCAGCGTTCCGCTCTCGAAACCGTCACCGAAGATGAAGGTGGGGTCGAAACAGAACTCACCCACGGTGCCCGCCCAACTGTTCGGAGCACCGCTGACCGGGTGCGCATTGTGTGCCCAGAAACACTCCCCAGAATCCCAATCGATGCCGGAGTGGCGCCCCCATGCGGCGCCCGACCACACGGCGGTGCCACGGCGCAACAGCGCCGGTTGGACTTCGACTCCCGGCGTGTTGCACTCGCTGCCCAAGAACGCCACGGCGCTGCTGAGCTCCAACTCTGGCGCGGATACCGAAAAACCCACTGCCACGCGACCGCCAGGGCTCACATCCAGGCTCGGGTAATAAGTATGGGCACCGGAGACCAATGTGTCCGCGGAGATGTCGCCTTGCTCCGCAAGGCTCAGGCTCGTAGGATTGGGCGCGTTGAGCCGAAGCCAATGCGCTGTGGCCTCGGTCGCGTCAACGCCTGAGGGTGGCACAACGGTCGTCACCAGCCACATCGCTCCCGCTCGCCAAACACCGTCGTAAATCAGGCGTTCGCCACTAGGGATCGTGGGCGGGCCATTGCGTTGGGGTGCTGGTGGAAATTCAGAGAACCCACTCACATCGTCCACCTGCCCCATGGGCACCACCATCTTGCTCACCGTCGGCCCCACGGAGGTGATCCAGAAGATCTGTAGGGCTTGCGAGATCCCCAAGGCTTCATTGGCCCGGTTATCGATCTCGACGCCGCCGTAAGCGGCCAGAAAAACACCTCGGTCCACCGGGCTCCCTACGATCTCGCCATGGATCTCCACCGGAGTCAGCGTCCGTTCATTGTCATAGTCGTTCCCCATACTGAAGGGGCGTATGCCCGCCTGGATGGTCACCGTTTGGCCGTCATAGAAGCCGCCCAGGGGCGTGGGGTCGGTTTGGGCCCACTTAGAGATATTCCACACTGCGGTGCCGCCGAAGACGCCACTGCTAGTTGCCGGCATCTCGAAGGTGACATAGATCTGGCGTTTCTCGATCCCCACCTTCGGCCTCTCGGCACGGTGAGGCTCCGCAGGTATCGGCCCTGGGCCGTCGGGATCGAAGCTCGGCAGCAAGGTGCCGATTTTGACCTGGTGGTACGGACCCACGGGACTGCCGCCCACCGACACCGCGAGCAACAGATCCGAGTTGTTGCCTGCCGGAGGTATGTCGATCGCCAAGACGACCCAACGATCCCAGAACTCGTCATAGAGCACCTGAGGATCGAGCGGCGCATCAATCGGAGCCAGGCTCGAAAAGAAATCGCTCAGCACGACATCCAGCAGATTGGTGCCGTCTTTGAGGTAAGCAAAAACGCCTTCGCTGTTGACGACTACCAGGTGATTGGGCCCCACAGCGATGTCGGTATCTGGCACCGGCAGGGTGCTGGACACGACGACGTCGAAACTGCTTTCAAGAGTGCGTCTTGGCTCGGGCGCCCGGCGCTCGCGGAGCGTGGCTCTCGGTGGCTGGGGCGGGACTTTCAGCTTGCGCGAGTCGTAGTGTTTCCCCATCCGCAGGGTGTATGCCTCTTCGACGTAGGAGAGGATGTTGGCCTGGACGGTGGTTTGAACGGTGTGGGGCTGCTCGGCGGGGCCCTGGGCGAGACTCTCAACCGCGCCGAAGACCATCGAAACAAAGCCAAGCACAAACATTAATCTGGTGTTCACGGTATTCTCCCTCGTTCTGAATGAATATTCTTACTTCTGAGATACGAATGGTTGTTGCAGATCGTCTATGCGCGAAGCTGAATGGCGGAAAGCCGCTAGCCAGAATGTGCCTTATTGATTGAACCGATTAGGCGCTGCACCGGTCCAAGGACCCTTCTACCGGCCAGGCGGGCGGACCGGCCCGGGAGGAAATTTCTCCGCCAAGTGCGAGATTCCGCCCAGAATGGTGCCGCGTCTAGCGAAGACTCGACATTGCCAAGGCGAGTTACGCAGCCAAGGCGGCCGGCCAGGCCGCAGCCCATCAGCGCGACCGGCGATGCTCCCCCGGCTGGGCTATTGCTTGACTGGATTCCGAATCACAGTCGTGATTTACCCAGTTTTGATTACAGGTTCTCCATTGAATTTTCGCTATGCAGCTATGAAGACATGAAGAGCCTTCCGCTGCTGCGGAATGAAGAAGCTAGAGAAGCCAAAAGATTGAGGGAACCGATCATGAGCAAGCTCGCAACGAATCGCTCCACACCGAAGCTTTATTGGGTTGTCGCGTTGGCATCCTGCCTGGGTACTTCGACTCTCCCGGCGGTCGCCGAGTCAGGGCAGTCGACAGCGGATGGCACTCGCCTCGCGACGCCACATCTGACCCCCCGGGCCCCATTCAGCAAGTCGCGTCGAGAGGCCCTTGCCGTCGGCCGAGATGCCCGGACCTTGGTGGTGAAGCTTGTCGATGATGCTGGGGTTTTGGCCCAGCGAGGCCAGCTCGCCTCGTCCTCTGTTGCCCTACCCACAGGCTCCAAGCAGCCAGGCTCGAATCCGGAAAAGGTCGAAAGTGCCATCGACGCCATCAACGCGGCGTTGTCGCTAGTGCCCGGAAGCCGCGTCGAACCGCTCTTCGGTCTGCCCAAGCCACTCCTCGACGCCATGCGTCATACCGGCGAGCGCAACACCGGAGCCGCGTTGGCTGATCTCAGCCAGTTTTTCGTGGTGCATATCGGTGACGCGTCGGCAGGCGCGGTGATCGTCGAAGAGCTACTGGCACAGCCGGCGGTCGAGACGGCGTACGCGCCGCTGGCCCTGCAAACCCCTGTTGATGTGCCTCCGATGACCTACAACTTTCACAACGGTGTCGGGCCAGGGCAAGGTTATCGTGATCCCGGACCGGCGGGGATCGATATCGACGAGGCCTGGAGACGAGGGCTCACCGGCGCCGGAGTCACCATCGCAGATATCGAACTCAGCTGGAATTTGGCGCATGAGGATCTCGATCATCTGGTTTCTCAATCGCCACCCGTCGCGATGATGCCATCGAGCACTTGGAGCCCGGCGGCGGGCGACATCGATCACGGCACCGCGACCCTCGGCGTGTTGGCTTCCGGCAACAATGGGTACGGCACGACGGGTCTGGTGCCTGGCGCCAAGATCCGCGTCATGCCAGTCAACGTCGTCACCAACCCTTCCTGGAATGGCGCTAACAGCGTGGTCATGGCCACCGTCAACCTACAACCGGGAGATGTCCTCCTGGTGGAGGCGGAGCTCGCCCGTGGCTTCAACATCAATGTTCCGTTCGAGGCCGATCCGGCCGAGTATGCTGCGGTGGCCCAAGCGACCGCGCTAGGAATCCACGTCATCGAGCCGGCCGGCAACACGACTGGCGGACTCGATCTCGACACCAATAGCTTGGTGATCGAGCCGGGGACTAATCGAAGTCTGTTCGATCGCTACACTCGGGACTCCGGTGCTGTCCTGGTCGGCGCTGGTGCTTCGGCGGTGACCCAAGGTCTGCACAACCCATATCCGAACTCAAATTTTGGCAGTCGAGTCGATACCTACGCCTGGGGCCAGAACGTCACCACGCTCGGCTTCGGACCGCGGACGCGCGGCACCTTAGCCAACTGTGCTAACTCGAATGATCCGTTCCCGCAGGCTCCGAACCAGGATCAGTATTACACCTACTGCTACAACGGCACGTCGAGCGCTGGCGCCATCGTCGCCGGGGCTGCGGCGGTGCTCGAAGAAAAACACCGTTCAGCCTATGGTCAACCCTATGGCACCCGTGAGCTCCGCAACCTCCTGAGCTTGGGTACCGGCTCCGTTTTCGGCGCCGTCGGTCACCAGCCTGATCTCGACTACCAACTCGACTTCATGGATCAGGGGGGCGTCATCTCGCACCTCTTCGAGCATCCGCCGGAGCCTAATCAGAGTCGCCCCGATTTTGGTCAAGCGGTTGCGGGTGGTGGCGATGTCAACGGCGATGGCCGGCCCGACTTGATCGTCGGCGTGCCAGGATTCGCGGTGTCGACCACCGCCGGGTTGTTGGCCGATGCCGGCCGGGTCTACGTCTTCTCCGGTGCCACTGGGGATGTCCTCTATCGAGTTGATGGAACCCAAACGGGCGGTCGGCTCGGCGCTGCCGTCGCCATCGCGGGGGACGCTGATGGGGATGGCTTCGCCGACTTCGCGATTGGCGTGCCAAGGGATGACACCATGGGACTCGATGCGGGCAAGGTAGATCTCTACTCGGGCCAGACCGGCACCGCTTTGGGGACTTTCTATGGTGGCGCTGCCGGCGAGCTCTACGGCTCGGCCCTGGCCTACGCCGGCAATGTCAATCCGCTGGGTAGTCCGCCACCAGCTGATCCCTTCGACGATCTCGTCATCGGGGCTCCAGGCGCTAACTTCGGCGCCGGTCGCGCTGAGGTACGCAACATCCTCGGTTGGACGTTGCAGCAGGTCGCAGGCACCAGCAGCGACGAGCTCGGCTTTGCGGTTGCAGGCACCGGTGATCTCGATGGTGACGGTCTCCCGGATTATGTTGTCGGTGCGCCGGGAGCCTGGGGCAACGTTGTCACCAACAATCCTGTCGGAGCGGTTTATGCGTACTCGGTCCGTGTCAGCACTCCGATCATGACTCGATTCGGCCATCCCACCGCCGGCTTGATCAGTGCCCAACGATTTGGCGCGGCGGTGGACGGCGCTGGCGATTTCGACGGTGACGGTGGAAATGATGTCGTCGTCGGCGCGCCGGAAGCGACCTTCATTCCCGGCGGCATGTTCGGTCGCGTCGATGTCGTGAGTCGCACCGGTGGGCTGATCGCCAGCTTCGATGGCGGCCACCCACGCGACCACCTCGGCCGAGGAGTGGCTGGTTTGGGTGATTTTGATGGCGACGGTTTTGATGACATCGCACTCGGCTCGCCCAACCAGGGGGGGATGCTGGCCGGGCGCCCGGGGCGAGTGCGTGTCGTGCTGGGAGGTCGGCCGAACCCACCGATCTGGAAAGAGCGCCTTTTCTGGACCCTCGACAACGCGACCGAGTGGGGCTCAGCGGTGGCTTTTACGGGTGATGTCAACGGCGACGGCCTGGCCGATGTCGTCGCTGGCGAGCCCAACGGTGAAGATGGCGGCCGCGCTTATGTTTTCTCGGACGGGCCGGCTCCCAACCCCTTCGCCAGCCAGGCGCGCTTGATCGCCTTCGTGCCGGCTCTCGAAGCCCATGATGTGGATGGCAACGGGTTCAGCGGCGGCGGTCGGTCGCCGAGTGTCACCAATTTCACCCTCGATGCTGGGCCGGCGTGGGCGGGGGCCGATTACGCCGTGCTCGGCATCCCCGATGTCGGCAATTACTTGACCAGTAGCCGCGGAACCCTCGACGGCCAGGGGATGACGTCGATGCCTCTCTTCGGTCCCTTCCAAGCCGGCTTACTGTGTCAGGGCATCGGCTTTCGTTTCGGCTTCATCGGTGCGGCGTTACAGGACCTCGATGGCGACGGTATTTACGACATCTTCTCGCTCAGCAATCTTGCTGAAGTCGAAGTGATCAACGAATACGCGCCTCTCTGCCGGTGACCCACCTGCCCTTCACCGCTGGCGCGGTGAAGGGGCTAGCTCCCCTCCCTTAATTCAGAGTTGCCATGCCTTCGGCATGGAGTCGCGAAGCCTCGCGTGTGTCGGGGCTGAGATAGGAAACCTGTGTCTCGAAAAGGAGTCTGTAATGAAGAAACATCGTTTGGCTTTTGTCGTCCTGGCCCTGTGGTCCTTAGGTGCGGGGGCACTCTCCGCGCAGCAATTTGTTATCGGCACCCAGAGTGTCTTCGCCACTCCCCCGGGGGTCGCCAACACCTTTGGCAATGACATCGCCGTCCTCAACAACACCGTTGGGGCGCCGGCCATTGTCGCGGTGAACGATGCCGCATGGCATCAGAACGGTGGCGCCGCAGCTGGCCTCAACTGGGGCCAAGCACTGTTCTACAACTTCAACAGCGCCCCGCTGACAGCACCTTTGAAGACGTCGCCGGGCTCTGCACGCACTGACTTCATGGCCTGGGACATGGAGTCGGTTGGCGATGTTGATGGCGACGGTTGGGACGATCTTGCGGTTGGAGCGCCTCAGGTTGGCGCGGGCACGGGATACGTGCGAGTGATTTCCGGCAATCCGGCGGTGATGTCGCCGTTCGACGTCATCTATCAAGTGGGTGGCGCCGCCGGTTCGAGCTTTTTCGGCGGCGGCCTGGATCGCATCAACATCGGCCTTGGTGGACGCGACCTGCTCGTTGCAAGTATCGGCTCCGTCGAGGTGCGCGATGAGTTGTCGGGTGCTCTCCTGGCGGGCCCGGTCAATCTCCCGGCAGGCTTCTCGATCGTCCGCAGTCTGAAGTACTTCACCGAACGTTTCTCGGTGCGGACGATCGGGGATGTCAATTTCGACCTGCTCGACGACTTTGCCGTCGGTAGCGCCGGCAGTGATCAGGTTCTGATCCTCGACGGCAACCCTGCGACCTTCGGCGCCACCATCGCCACCATCAACAGCCCGGTGGCGAACAGTCTGTTCGGCTACGCGATCGCCCCGATGGGTGATCTCACCGGCGATGGCGCGGCGGAATTCTTGATTGGCGCTCCCGGCGACAGTGGCAATCAGGGCATGGTCTACCTCTTTGACGGCGCCACGTTTACCGTTCTCGGTCAGTTTTCCGGCAACAACCCCAATGAATTCTTCGGCTTTTCGGCCGACGGCAACTTCGACCTGAATGCTGACGGCACAACCGACGCGATCGTCGGCGCTCCTGGCGATGTCTTCACCGCCGTGGGAGGTTATGCTCAGACCCTGAGCGGTATCGCTTTGTCACCGCTTTATGGCGCCACCACCACGCCAGCGGCGCCCCCCGGCCTGGCCGGTCCGGTGTACGGCACCAACGTCGCTGGCGTCGGTGACCTCAATGGCGACTCGTTCCCCGATTATGCGGTGGGTTTGCCCCAGGACTCGGCAGCTGTTGGCGGCACCGGGCACAACTTCGTTTATGTCGGCGGGCCGCTGGCAAGCGTCACCGCGATCGGCAATGGTTGCTCCTCCGACGGTACGCCGCCGCCAACGTTGATCCTGGGGGGTTCGCCTGCCATTGGCAGCTCGATCACACCGGTGGTGATCGATACGTTTCATCCGACCACGGCTGGCGCGCTTTTTATCGGCACGCCCGGCACCCTGCCACCGTGTTTTGACCTCACCAACGCAGTGACGGCAGCCAACTTCAATCTGGCCGGCGGTATCGCGTTCCTACCACCGATTCCGGTTCCAGCCAGTCCCGCCCTTCTCGGGGCCGTTTTCCGCTTCCAGGCAGCGGTGCTGGTCCCCGGCGGGTTCAACGTTTCGAATAGTTTCGAAGTTGTCGTCGGCCTGCAGTAACTGCTTCGACCTCGCAGAACCCGTCAGCTCACACGTTCGCTTATGTAGGCCGGGCGCAGCCCAGGCTCGCGACCGGCCTACGGCCGATACTTGGACGGGATCTGTCACTGTCTAGATGCCGGGCAAGGAAAGGTTGTTTTCGGCGGCGGCATTGACCACTTCCTGGTGCTCCCGAATCTGATAGAGAAAACTATGTCGGAGCTCGGGGGCGAGGAAGCTGGTTTTGCGCATCAGCTCGCGGTAGGCGCGACGCAGGTAGCGGATGGGTTCCAGAGTCTCGATCTCGGTTTCGTTCTGTCGCAGCCAGTCGAAAGCGCGGTAGAGCCGGAAGTTGAGCATCTCGCCGGCTGGTGGATAGGGCAGATTTTGCAGTAGCTCCTCGAGCGCCGCGCTGTAAGTCAAGATGGCCTCACTGTCGCTGCCCTGCATCGCGAGCTCCAGCAACCAGGCGCTGTCGATGGCGGCCGAGGTACGATCGTCGTGTCGTCGGTGGATGCGGTAGGCCTCAGCGAGATGTAGACGAGCCTCCGTCCCTTGACTCTGGCGCATCAGAATACGGCCGAGAAGCTGTTCGGCATCTCCGAGCAGGGAAGTCTCCGCCACCAGACTCAGCTGAAAATGAGCTTGGCGTGCTTCCCGCAGAGCATTTTCGACCTTGCCGAGATTGAGCTGGTTGGCAGCCATATCGAGCCGCGCGATCGCTTCGCCGACGACATCGTCGCGACCGCGTCGCACTTCGAAAGCTTGTCGCAGGAGTTTTGTCGCCTCGGTGTGATTACCGAGGTGTCCCAAAGCGCGGGCCGAGCCGAGGTGTGCGAAGCCGAGCTCTTCGATGTCTCCACCATGTTTGTCGATGATGTTCTGCGCTTCGCGGTAATACCGCAGAGCTTTGGAATAGTCTCCGATCGCCATGGCGACCGCGCCGAGGGCGGTCAAGGACGCGCCAAGCGGTTTGAACAGCTTGTGATCGCGCCGCACTCTCTCAGATTTCTTGTGATGGAGCATCGCGTCTTCGAGACGCATCTCTCGCAACGCAATATTGCCGATGTGGAAGTGGCAGGTCGCGCCGACGGAGGTTATATCCTGTCGGTCGACAACTTCGAGGAGGCTCTCGAAGACTTCCCGCGCCTCGGTCAGCCGTCCAGTCTGCTTGAGCAGGTCGCCCAAACGGATAAAAAGCATCGCGCGCTGTTTGTCGCCGCTGGTGTCCGAAGAGGTTGCGAGCGCCCGGCGTAGAGCTTTCTCCGCTTCGTTGAAGCGGCCGCGTTCCTGATCGTGCTCCGCTTTCAAGGTCAGGAGAGCGATATGCCGCTTGGGTTGGCCGGCAGCCAACGCAATGGCGCGGTGGAGCTCCAATTCCAACTCGGTGAGTCGACCCAGGTGTCGGCCAATGGGAAGCATCGCCCACAAGATGTCGAGCTCAGCCGCGGGATCACCGCCGCGCCCCCGATGTTGTCGGTATTCCTTGAGCAAGGCTTCGAAGAGATCGATGCGGGTGGAGTCATCGCTGGACTCTCGGCTCAAGTCGAGGAGTGGATGCAGCGCTTCGGGGGTACCGGCGAGCAATCGATAGGTCGCCCACCCCTTCTCCTGATTCTTGGGTTCTCGGGTAACCACACGGCCGAGAGCTCGACGCAGAGACGCGGCCGCTTCGAACGTCACAGTGCCAGCGAGGGCTCGTGCGTATGCCGGGCATTGAAACTCGAGCCCCTGGCCCCAGGGTGAGGCGGTCAGCCGTAAGAGACCCGCCGCGATCAGTGGCTGATGCCAACCGTCGTCCAGGTGCACGCCAAAGCCGGTGCAGGTGAGATCGAGATGGCTCGGAGTGATGGTCTGCCCAGCCAAAGCCAGGATGCGCAGGGGCAAAGGTTCTCCGAAGCGTCGGATCTCTGCTTCCACATGTCTGATCAAACGCTGGGATGGCTTGTATTCAACATCGTCGGTGCCGTCATAGAAAAAACTGCCGTAGACCCGTCGGATCAGTCCACGGTGTACCAGGCCCACGAGTCCTTCTTCGAGGGCGAAGGGGAAGCCGGCCGACGCTGTTACCCATCGCGACTCGATCTCGGGGTCCAAAGACAGGCCTTCGATCAACCGTCGAGCATGGAGAGTGCCTTCACTTTCGTCCATGGCGGGAATGTTGATCGTCGGAAGATCTTCGAAAGCCTTGCTGACGGCCTTGCCACTGCGCTGGATCATGATCAGTCCGCAGGGCAGAGTGCTGGTGGCGAGGTGCCCCAAGAGCTCGAGATCGTCCGCCGTAGCGGACTGCACCAGATCGCAAACGATCCAGGGCGGGCTCTCCAAGCGATCGGTGGCGGCTTCCATCCACTCGACCAGAGTCTCTGCTGCCTGGCTGGGCGACACGGTGTCGAGCAAATCGAGAGCGGCTACGGGGACGGCCCGGGGCACGAGCTCACGCAGTTTGTTTGCCAAGTGGCTGCCGAGAAAGGGGGTGCCCAGCAGCGCTCGGCCGACGCTGATCCAGATCTTTGGCCCCGGCTCGGTCTCGAGATGGTGCCAGACAGCGTGAGTCTTGCCGGCCCCGAGAGGGCCTTGGATCAAGTAGGCGCCCGGTGATCGGGTTGTTTCGAGGGCCGCGCTGACGGTCGGGCGTCGCACTCTGACGCGCCGATCCAGCAACTTGGGATTGTGCCATGGCATGGCCCGGCGCTGGTTGCCTCGCAGTAGGAAAAAGGGAATTCGGCGACCTGAAGGACCGGAGTAGAGATCGAGTTTCTCCATCTGGTAACGGCCGTGGAGCCAGCTTGCGGCGTATCCCGTCATCACGATCTCGCCCGACGGTAACTGAGGACGCCGACGGTCGAGATCTTCGACCAATGCGTCCCTCACCAGCACGATAACCTCGCCATGCTGGATAACCTCGGCTGGAAAGATGAGGATGCCAGGGGGCTCCTCGACCCGCTGTGTGGCGAGGCGCTCCATAAAAGTGGTGCTCATTTGCACGGCGGTATCAAAAACCGACGCGCGGCCTTCAATCGGCAAGATTGCGAAGACGCGCTCTTCGAGTTGAACGACACCCGGAAGGCTGAAAAACTCTTCAGCCGTCGCCCTCGATCGTCGATCTTCACTGTCTGCAGGCCAGAAGCGCAGCAGAGCTACAGGCAAATTAAGGCTCGGGAGTGGAAGCTGAGGATCAGTCATCGCAGAGGAAATCCCCTAGGGGAGAATGGCGACTTCGCAACACAGTGTATTTCACAGTACAGTGTATCAAGACTGGCCGCAGGTGGTGTCGCCAACAGGAAGCAAAGGCCGTTAACAGAGGCATCAAAAGCTGCTATCATGGAGAGGGTTGGTGCATCCGCTCCGACCTTCCCAACCACACTGCAGATCCACGATGACCCGCGATGGGTCGTCTTTTGGCTCGACGGAGGTTCGCAGGTCTATGAAAAGACGATTGGATACTCACCTCTACTATTTCACCGTTGAGGACGAAAGTCTCCTCGGCGAAGTGTTTCCAAAATTCGAAGATGATACCTACGCGATTGCTTACAAGGTTGTTGGCACCGACGATGTCTTCGTCACCACTGCTGAAACCAAGGACGCAATGGACCGGAACGATGTGCCGTACAACCAGCTGGCGGACGAAGATGGCAACCGCTTGGCGGTTTACCATTCGGCACTATCGACGGAAGAGCTGGGTGATTTCGAGGATTCGTTGAAGGCTCTGGCTCTGGCGTATCGTGCGATCGGCATGGTGTGTGTCGGTGTCAACGGCAACTCGAAGCCGGACTTCACGGATGGCGTGGAGCATTACTCCTACTTCACAGCCCCAGCGGGTCATACGTTCTTGTGGCGCCTGTTCACCAAGCGCGACGAGGCGATCGAGTACATGAGCTCACGTTTCGCTGAAGACAGTGCCGCGGCTGACTGGGCCCAGACGTTACCTCTGACCTCGTCTTCGGAGCTGATCAGCTATCACTGATCTATTAGGAGGTGTCCATAGTCCCGGGTTCGGGCATGACGCCACCTATTCGGTCTCAGAATTGACCGAAGAGATCCGTGAGGTCGTTGGCGACTCGTTTGACGGTATTTGGGTCGTCGGTGAAGTTCAGCGGGCAAGGGCGAGTCAACGTGGACATCTCTATTTCGAGCTGGTCGAAAAGGGGCGAGCAGACCGCATCATCGGCAAGATCGATGCGGTGATCTGGCATCGCGATCATCTGCGGGTTCGAAGAACTCTATCGGCCAGCAGCCAGGAGGTCGTCGATGGTCAGCAGATCCGGTGCTGGGGGCAAGTCGACTTTTATGGTCCGGCTGGGCGGCTGCAGTTGGTCGTCCGGGATGTCGACCCGCTGTTTACTCTCGGTCTGCTCGAAAAACGACGACGTGAGATCTTGGCTGGCTTGGCCAAGGTAGGGCTGCTCGACCGCAATCAACAGTTGGAATTGGCGGAAGTGCCGCTGCGAGTGGGCCTCGTCACATCGGGTGACAGCGCCGCCTACCATGACTTCCTGGCGAGTCTGGTGGAAAGTGGTTTCGGCTTTAGTGTGCAATTTGTGCATGCTTCCATGCAGGGGTCCGAAGCCGAAAAGCAAGTTGTTGCTGCCTTGCGGAGCCTGGCTGCGTTCGAGTCCGCAGCAGGGCATGCGGTGGATGTGATTGTATTGATCCGAGGCGGCGGCTCGCGATCGGATCTGGCAGCTTTCGATAGCCGCCGTATCGCGGAGGCGGTGGCGCGGAGTCCACTGCCAGTCTTGACGGGCTTGGGTCATGAAATCGACGAATCGATTGCTGATCGAGTGAGCCATACTGCCTTCAAAACCCCGACCAAAGTTGCCGAATTCTTGATCGAGAGAGTGGCCGCCGCCGAGCGCAGCCTGGCGGCCTGCGCCGCCGCCCTCAGGCACCTGGCCGGGGAGAGGCTGCAACAAGCAGAGTTGAGCATGAGGAGATGCGAGCGGCTGGCGCCGGTGGCGCGCTCACGGCTACAAAGCGCAACCCGCATGGTGGACCACCATGCTCAACGGGTCGGCCAGGCCAGTCGTCGACGGCTGATCGAAGCCGACCGCGTCGCGGCCGAACTAGCGGGCCGGATGGGTGCTTCGGCACCTCGGCTTGTTGCCCGACATCGTGACCGTCCCGATCAGATCGCTCAGCGGCTGGTCGGAATTGCTTCGGGCCGGGTGCGTGAAAGTCAGGCCATGCTCAACGGTGTCGCTCGACTGTGTGCCGAGCTCTCACCGGAGAAGGTCCTGGAGCGTGGTTTCAGCATTACTCGCGATCGTGACAACAACATTGTCCGAGAGCCATCCCGGGTCCAACCGGGAGATCGGATCGTAACGACCCTCGCTGGAGGGAGGCTTGACAGCCGGGTGGAGAAGATATGAACGCCGAATCCAAAGATCAGGAGACACCGAGTTTTGGTGTCGCGATGAAAGAACTCGAGTCCATCCTCCAGCGTATCGATGGTGATGGGATCGATATCGACCAATTGGCCGATGAGCTGCGGCGAGCCACTGAGCTTCTCGAGCTGTGTCGGGGCAAGATCCGAACGGCGGAGGTCGAGGTGAACCAGATCGTCCAGCAGCTCGAAGACTCCAGCAGTCGTTAGCACTGGCCAGTTGTCAGCACCGGCAAGTACCCGACTCGACAACGGCCCGATCCGCGACCTACTCGGGCGCCGCGAGTGCGAATGGGAATTTAAAATTTCCGTTTTCAGCGGCTGAAAATCCGGGGCCAGGCCATAGCCGAACGCTGAACTCTCGTCGCGCACCAGCTCTCCCGGGATCGCTCGCCGGAGAGCTACAACACTTCCACGACCCATTCACCGCCGAGGTCATTAGGCGTTGTCGAGGAGGCGTTTGTAGATGGCCTGCCGGGTACCGATCTTTACGACGAGCACGAGAAGCTCGCGGTCTCTGATCTGATACACCAGTCGATAGTCTCCCAGCCGTAGTCTGTAGAGCTGCTTTGCGCCCGTGAGTTTTTTGACTCCCCGGGGTCTGGGATTCTCCTCGAGATTCGAGAGACGCGAGACGATACGTTTTTGAATGGCTCTAGGGAGCTTTCTTAGCTGACGACTTGCGGCCGGAGCGATCTCAATCGAGTAACTCAAAGATCCAGCTCAGCTCGGAGCTTCGCAAGATGGGTCGTCCCATGCTTCTCGGCCTCGGCCAACGCCTCTAGGGCATCATCGACATCCGTCTGATCCTCCAATCGGTCCATCAACCGGTCCAGCATCTGCAAGTCTTCGAGAGGGACCATGGCTAGCAAGTCTTTACCCCGGCGGGTCAGGACGACCCGCTCCTTGCCGAACGCAACGCGATTCACGAGGGTCGAGAACTCGTTTCTCGCTTCGACTGTGGAGACGCTCTGTGTCGATGGCACTCTTGTCGATGACACCTTCATACTGCTGAAATGTACATTAAGGACACATTGGAGTCAAAATTCTGCTGTCGAGATCAGGGCGTTTAGCTCGATTCTCTGCCCGCCATACCCGGACAGAACTTCGGAGATGTCGTATTAGTCGTTAGTATCGGCCTCGGCTCTGGAGCCTCATCACAGCTCTCGAGCTGGCCATATCCATTTGGGCTGGATAGTAGCCGTCAGGTGACGAATCGTCTCAGCCTGGTTCATGTCGCCCGAATCTTGCCACCAGATGGTCTTGGTGTGGGACGAGGTTTCCGCACCCTAGAGTATGATTCCAGGGAGGTTTACCTTCCTGAGCTGGACGGAGCAGACATGATTCGGTGCGGTGCATTCCTGAGTCTTTGTTGTCTTGCGATTTTGACGTTGGCGCACCCGGGCTACGCCCGTTTTGATGCCGGCGAGATCGTGGGTGCGGTGTCCGATGCTGACGGTAAACAATTGGTCGAAGCGGTTGTTACCTTGAGTCGGGGTGAGGATGCGTGGGAGGCTATGACCGACGACAAAGGCTTGTTCAAGTTTCGTGATCTCAAGCCGGGTAGGTACACCATCCAAGTCGCCCGCGAGGGCTACTCGGAAGCGGTTTACGAACCCGTGAACATCCGGCTAGGGCGAGTGACGACGGTTCAAGTCCAAATGAGCGCCACCGTCGAAGAGACGATTGTGGTCACGAGTGAACCTCCCTCGAGGCTTGCAATGTCTACCGGCGGTCGATCCGTGGTCGGCGCTACCGAGCTCGAATCGATCCCGGTGGCCAATGACCCATGGTCGGTGGGTGCCCGCGCTGCCGGGGTCTTGACCGATCGTGCCAGTGCAGTCGACGGGAGCCCGTCAGCCTTTGTTGCGCCGGGTGCCGACGACGGACAGACAACCTATGCGCTCGATGGCGTAGACGTTACAGATCGGGGTCGAGAGACCGAGCCGGTGACGGCTTTGGGGTTGAGCTCGGCAACCGCGATTGAAGTGACCATCGGCGGCGGTGACGTTTCCTTGAGTACCCCAGGAGCTCACATCAATCTGTTGACCAGCCAGGGAGGTGACGACGCGCGAGCTAGCGCCCGGATTCTGATGACCGATGGTGGTTGGCAGTCTTCCCCCAGCCGAGCGCTGACAGAGGGAGTGGGCGAGCCCGGTTATCAACAGATTCTCGAGGTGGCGGAGGTTGGAGTTGACGCCAGTGGCCGGTTGATCCGCGATCACTTGTGGGCCTGGGCCACCTACGAGACCCAGGACATTCAGCGGCGTTCCCTTGGCGGCGTGGTTGAGGATACGGACGCGAACAACGCTGCAGTAAAGCTCAATTCGCAGCTGGGTAGCAGTTCCGCGGTGGTTGCATATCATCGCGGCGACCGGAGTCTCTCCGGTCAAGGTGCGGGGCCAGATCGTAGCTCCGAGACGACGCTCCTAGAGTCCAGGCCCAGTGAGGTTTTGCGGCTAGAGAGCAGCCTGCTTCCAACCTCTAGCCTCTATCTCACCGCGCGGTATGCGCAAGTCGATAGTGGGACAGCACGCCTTCCCTTGGGGGGGCTCGATGAAGAAATTGTACTCGGAGGGGACGGCATCTGGCGTGGTTCCTATGGCGAGTTCATCTATGGTCAGGACTCGCGTTCGTGGCTGCTCGACGGAGCCATCTATCGCAACTGGGGATCCCTCGGCCACGAATTGAAATTCGGCTCGAGCAATCAACAGGCGAACCACTCGACCGCCGAGCGGTGGGGGCGCGACAGTCTGCTGCATTTGGCCGGCGAGAACTTCGGTACACCGTTTGACATTGTCCGGCTCGAACGGCCAGTCGAGTTCGAGGTACGTCAAGACCGTACTGCTTTTTGGGTCCAGGATTCGATGAAGTTTGACCACCTGACCCTCAACTTCGGCGTACGTCACGGTATTCAACGGGGTTCCAATGTTGGGGGTAAAGTTGGATCGAACCCACTCTTTCCTGAGCTGCTGCCGGCCGTCGAGTTCAATGACGTTGGCGTTCCCCTCGAGTGGACGAGCATTTCCCCTCGTTTTGCGCTGGCCTACGCCATCGGCGACGAAGGGCGCTCCATCATCCGCGCTAGCTACAGCCTGTTCGCGTCGCAGCTATATGCCGACTTGGTGAGTCGGGTCAGTCCCGCGGCGGCGACAGAGGTTTATCTCGGTTTCGACGACCGCAATCGTGACGATCAGTTCGACCTTAGCGAGCCTCATTTCCTGCTGGCCTATAACGGTATTGATCCGGTGCATTCGACGTTTGGTGGCTCGCCGAACAGAACGGCAAGGCTGCTCGATCCGGAGCGAACCGCCGAGTTGCGTTTGAGCTTCGAACACAGCTTACGGTCGGGACTCGAGCTCGGAGTTGAACATGTCGACCGGGAGATCACCGGGATTCTCGAAACCCGTCGATTGGTCCGCGATGCCCTCGGCCTGGTGCGCCCGGCTCGCGCTTTCGACTATCAGCTCGAGACCATTTATACGGGCATTTTGCCGAATGGTGATCCATTCTCCGCACCGATCTACGGCTTGCGAGATGGCGTTGAGCTGACGGGCGGGAATCTGTTACTGAACGGCAGTCGCACGCAGAGTTATCGGGCAACGACGGTGCGATTGACCCGCCACCTGGCGCGCCAGTGGCTCCTGCGCGGCCATGTGACCGTCAGTGATTGGCGTTGGCAGCTGGGCGGCGAGTTCGAGGACTTCGACGATCCGACGAATCTCGTAGCCGCTGAAAGCGAGGATGCCGCGGTCAACTTGGCGGACACCAACGGAGATGTCGTCGCGCCTTATGCCCCGGGGGAACGGCTGTTTCTAAACAGTCGTTGGGCCTTCAACATCTTCGCTCTTTACCAGGTTGCACCGCGTCGCGACTGGGGCTTCGATGTGGCTGCAAATCTGCGTGGCCGCGAAGGTTTTCCCTTACCCTACAGCGTTGCAGTCATCGAGAATGATGGTTTACGGGAAGTCCAAGCGACCCCGCGTACCGACAGCTTTCGCCTCGACGATGTTGTTCTACTCGACCTTCGACTGGAGAAGGAGCTGCGCCTCGGCAAGCTGCGATCTTCGATTAGCCTCGATATTTTCAACGCATTGAATGCGGGACAAGTTCTAGAGCGCGAACGGCAGCTGACAAGTCCCTTGGTCAACTTGCCGCGAGAAACCTTGAGTCCTCGCGTCTTACGCCTCGGCCTGCGACTGGCTCTGGACTGAGTTCACGGTGAGCCAACGTGCTGACACAACCCGCGGGGCAGAAACCAAAACGACGGTTTCGCCCGAGGTGCGGGAAAGCGGTCCTGACCTCGAGAGACGGCGTTGGCGCTGGAGCCTGTACATCGGTTGTTGGACGTTTATCGGTCTGCTCTTCATCAGTCCGATCATCGCCAACTCGTTGGCAAATCAGGATGAGATTCCGTGGGGGCAAGTCGTTTCGACGTTCCTGGATTGGTACATCTGGGGTCTGCTTTTTCCGCTCATCTACTGGGTGAGCCGTCGATTCCCGTTCGAGCGTAGAAGATTCCTCAGTCGAATACCGATCCATGTCGCCAGTGGGCTGATCGTATCGCTGATTTTTGTCGTCTTGATGTTGATCAAGAACTCGTTTGTGATGGGATTGAGCGGCGGCAAGTTCTCGTTCGAGATCCTGCGTGGCCTGCCGGGATATCTGCTTGGCGGCATCGAGCTTTTTCTACTGCCCTATTTTGCCATCGTGGCGTTTATCCACGCGGTGTCTTATTACGAGAAGTATCGCGAGCGCCAACTCAAAACGACGCGTCTCGAAGCTCAGCTCGCTTTGGCCCACCTCGAGGTGTTGAAGATGCAGCTCCAACCGCATTTTCTTTTCAACACTCTCAACGCGATTTCAGCTCTGATGCATCGCGACGTTGACGCCGCCGATCGTATGATCTCGCTGTTGTCCGACCTGTTGCGATTGTCGTTGGAGAAGGACAATCGACATCAAGTGTCGTTGCAGTCTGAGCTCGAGTTCCTCAATCGTTACCTGGCGATCGAGAAGATCCGTTTTCGTGATCGGCTGAGGATCGAGGAAGAAGTGGATGCGACCTGCATGGCCGCCCAGGTTCCACGATTGATCCTCCAACCGTTGGTGGAGAACTCGATCAAGCACGGCATCGCGATGCGCTCGGCTGCAGGTCGCATTTCGATCCGGGCTCAGCGTCTCGGAAATAGGCTCGACCTGCAGGTGTCCGACGATGGTCCCGGGCTGCCCACCAGCGTCATTAAGGAAGGCGTGGGACTTGCCAATACCCGGGCCCGTCTAGAGCAGATCTATGGTGACGATCATCAGTTCGAACTGACCAACGGGAAGGCCGGTGGTGTCCTGGTGCATCTGGAAATCCCTTTCGAGGAACAGCCGCGAATTCAAGAGAGCGCCGCCTGACTATCGGTTCAAGACCACGCTAACGAGTTAAACTGGCGTTGTTTTGGACTCCACTTTGCAGCTATCTGGCGCTGTTCTCTTGGCCCTTCTTTTTGGCGCCCTGCTGGGTGTATTGGGTGCCTGGCTGTGGAACCGTGGTCGGGTTGTTCTGCTGACGGAGCGATTAGAGCAATGCACTCAGCGATTAGATGACCAGCGGTCGCAGTTGCAGGAGATCGAGACGCTCCACATCGAGCTGGCGACGGTCAAAGCTGAACGTGCTGCCGATGCCGAACGCCTAGCTTGGATCCACACCGCTGACGAACAACTGCGTACTAGCTTCAAAGCGCTGGCCGGCGAAGTACTCCAGCAAAGTTCGCACAACCTGATGGAACGTTCCCACGATCAACTTCGACATTCGCTGGAACCGATCGAGAAGGTTCTTGCCGACTTTGGTGGACAGGTTCGGGAGATCGAGAAGGAGCGGCGCGGAGCCTACGACGGCCTTCAACGGGAGATCTCATTGCTGCGTACGGCGCACGGTTCACTGCGGTCAACCACCCTTGGTCTACAGCAAGCTTTGAAATCGTCGAGTGTGCGTGGACGATGGGGTGAGGTACAACTCCGACGGGTGATCGAAATGGCTGGCTTGGTGGAACATGTCGACTTCACCGAGCAGCTGACCATCGGCGGTATGCGCCCAGACCTGGTGGTCCACCTACCGCAAGGCGGGATGCTGCCGGTTGACGCCAAGGCGCCGATGGCTTCCTTCCTGGAAGCTGCTGAGGCCACCGACGAAGGCGCCCGGCGCTCTCATCTCGACGCCCATCTCAAGGCTCTCCGTCAGCGGACGATCGAACTTGGCCAGCGACACTATTGGAAGCAGTTTGAAAGTGCCCCGGATTTTGTCGTCATGTTCGTACCCAACGAAGCCAGCTTGGGTAGTGCGTTCGAGCGCGACCCTAATTTTCTAGAGTTTGCGATGACGCATCGCGTGTTACCAGCCACACCCGTTACATTGTTGGCGCTCCTGAAATCGGTGTCGTTTGGTTGGCGACAGCATCAAATCGCAAGAGATGCGCGTAAGATCGCCAACTCTGGACGAGAGCTCCACGATCGCCTGCTGCGGTTTCTGGAGCATCTAAGGCGGATGGGCAAAGGTTTGGAAGCAGCGACTCAGAGCTACAATCAGGCGGTGGGCTCCCTCGAGCGTCGGGTTCTACCGTCAGCTCGGCGACTCGAGGAGCTGGGAGCGGCGGTTGGCGAGGTGGCCGACGTCGAACCGTTGGCTGGTGGCATCCGGTCGCCGTTGGTTGATCCGGACGATGACAGAAACATCGAGAGTTGAAGAAATACCGAGAGTTGAGGAGTGCGCCATGAATGTGCCGTTTTTCCGACCACAGCTCGGTGAGGCCGAGATTGAAGAAGTTGTTGCGACCCTACGGTCGGGTTGGCTGACCAGCGGGCCGCGGACGAAGCGTTTCGAAGAGCTCTTCGCTCAGGCGGTTGGGGCTCGGCGCGCGGTGGCCCTCAACTCGTGTACCGCCGGCCTGCATCTCGCCACCGAAGCTCTCGGCTTGGCAAACCATCAAGCCGTGCTGGTGCCGACGATGACCTTTGCGGCCAGCGCCGAAGTCATCCGCTATGCCGGTGCGGTGCCGGTGTTGGTCGACTGTGACCCTGACACCCTCAACATGAGCCTGGAAGATGCTGATCGCAAGCTCGCCGACTTGAAAGCGGGATCATTGCCGCAGCCTTTGCGAGAGGTTGGCGACACCGTGGGGATCGTGCCGGTCCACGTCGGCGGGCAAATGCTCGATATCGCGGCGATGCGCGCATTTGCCGACCAGCATCGGCTATGGATCGTCGAAGATGCGGCGCACGCTTTTCCCGCTGCCTGGCGTTCCGGTCCGGATGCGCCATGGCAGCGGTCGGGAGAACACACCGCCGACGTGACGTGCTTTTCTTTCTACGCCAACAAAACCATCACCACCGGAGAAGGTGGAATGGTGGTGACGGAGAGTGACGAGCTCGCTGAGCAAATTCGATCCCTGTCGCTGCACGGCCTCTCCAACGACGCTTGGGGGCGTTATACCGCGAAGGGCGCCTGGGACTATCGGATCATCGCCGCTGGCTACAAGTACAACCTCACCGATGTCGCCTCGGCGTTGGGTATCCATCAGTTGGCGCGAGCCGAAGAAATGCGCCAGGAACGTGAAGAGATCGCCCATCAGTTCATCGATAGCTTGGCGGGCGTCGACGAGATCGAGCTGCCGCCGGTGCTCGAGGATCGAATCCACTCATGGCATCTGTTCCAGATCAAGCTGAAGCTGGAGCGTCTGGCCATCGATCGGGACACGTTTCTCGAAGAACTGCGATCTGCGGGGATCGGTTTTTCTGTTCACTGGCGACCCCTGCATCTGCATCCTTATTATCAAGAGACCTTCGGCTGGCGGCCGGAAGATCTGCCGGTGGCGACTGAGGTTTGGCGGCGGACCGTCAGCCTGCCAATCTTCCCGGGGATGACCAGCGACGAGCGGCAAGCGGTGACGGCGGCAGTGGTGGGCATCTGTCGACGGTTCCGGCGAGCGGCCTAGTTCAGCTCCTATTTAGGGCTGGGTACGTGTTCGTAGGCACATAGAACCGTGTTCATAGATCCGCTATGCTGAGAACATGGAATCTGTTTCTCCATCTCGCGCCCTGAGCGATCTGACACCGCGTGAATACCACGCCCGTCGCGACGCCGAGCGCTTGGCGCAGCGTGAAGGCTTGCGAGCCCAGCGCCTGGTTGCGGTCCGCGAGGCGATCACGCGGCTTGCTCCGCAGCACCCAGGGGTCGAGGCGGTTTATCTCTTCGGCTCGATCTTGAGCCCCGGGCGCTTCACTCGTCGTTCGGATATCGACGTTGCCGTGGATTGCGATGATCTAGAGGTAGAGAGCCGTTTCTGGCGGGCCTTGGAGAGTGCCCTCGAGACCAATATAGACTTGCGGCCACACCGTGGCCCGATCGCCGCCGCTGTCGAAAGCTCTGGGGAGACAGTTTATGAACGAGAAACTGCTGGTCCTCGATCGTGATGTCCGCAAAGATCTCGAAGTCCTCGAACGCTTGTGGGATCAACTCGACACCGCGACACCCACCGCCGACGCTGGCGACGAGCATCTGATCGCCATCGCCTACAGGCTGCACAATATCTACAGCGGTTGCGAAAACATCTTTCGTAACATCACGGCGGCTTTCGAAAACTCCATTGAGGCCGATTCCGGCTGGCATGCAAAGCTCGTCCGCCGGATGACACTCGACCTCTCACCGCTGCGGCCCGCGGTGATCGACGACGAAGCCGCTGCCTGCCTCGACGAGATGCGCCGCTTCCGCCATCTCTTTCGCTCTGCCTATGGGATCGACTTCGATCCGCAGCGCCTCGAGTTGGTCTTGCAGCAATCTCGGGAATTGCGTTCGATCTTCGCACCGCAAATCGAGAGGTTCCTGGGATTTGTCATGGGGCTGCTGGAGAGCCCGAGCTGAGGTGCCTGCGATCTGAGGTGCCAGCCACTGCGATCTGAGGTGCCAGCCACTTCGGTCACTCCTTCTTGAGGTGCCAGCCACTTCGGTCACTCCTTCTTCGGTCGCCTGATCCTGCTCGAATCAACCCATGCAACCCCAACGTATCCTCGACGTTGTCGTCACCCAGGACGAGCGCGAGCTGGTTTTGTACCAGCGTGGCGACCGCTTCCTCATTCAAATCGACTCGGAAGATCTGATGACCAGCCGTGCTCACGGATCGGAACAGGAGATGGCGCGTCTGGCGTTGGCGACTTTAGGCGTTCGCCCGACACCGCGAGTGCTGATTGGCGGGCTCGGTATGGGGTTCACCTTACGGGCCACCCTAGATCAGTTGGACCGGAGCCCAGGCGCCGTGGTCATCGTGGCTGAGGTCTTTCCGTCGGTCGTCGAGTGGAACCGTGGACCGCTCGCGCACTTGGCCCATGCTCCTCTCGAGGATGCGCGGGTGCGCGTTGACGAGCGCGATGTTGCTTTGGTGTTGTCCTCAACCACCGAGGTGTTCGACGTCATACTGCTGGACGTCGACAACGGGCCCGACGCCTTGACCCTGCAGAGCAACCGACACCTCTACGGTCAACGCGGTTTGGAAGCGGCTCTCGCGGCCCTAGCCCCGCGTGGAGTGCTCGCCGTGTGGTCGGCCGGTGACGACCCGAATTTCACTCTGCGCATGCACAAGGCGGGCTTCGAAGCCACGACCCACCGGGTGCGGGAGCGACCCGGCAAGGGAGCGCGTCACGTGATCTTCGTTGGCCGCAAAGCCGGGTGAGCGACACGCCGGAGTCCGCCGAAGTCCCCGGCACCGGTGGTGACGCTCCCAGGGATTTCTAGGCGTAAAGGTTCCCGTTACAGACGGCCTCGGTAATCGACCGGGCGCGACTGTTCCCGTTACAGAGGCTCTCGGTAAATGACTGGACGCGTCGGTTTCCGTTACATGGGCTCTCGGTAAATTACCGGACGCGTCTGTTTCGGGTGCGAAGGGGTTGGGGGAGTCAAATAGACTAACTATTTGACTCTTTTCGAGGTCCCCGGCCGCTTTTGGGGGATATTGGCGCAGCGGGCGAAACCATGCGCTACGCCGAGGCAAATCGTCCCAAACCAGACAGATCATTGAAATATCCAAAGATCATGGGTAAAGTTCCCGCTATGGATCAAAAGGCCATAAGGTCGAAGCTGACCCGTCGTGTGATGACCTTGCTGCGGCAGGAGATGAAGACTGCTGGTCATGGAACCATGACCAGGATTCAGGAAACCCTCGAGTTGAGATCGACCTTCTTCAGCGAGCCGCTCGATCGAATCGAGCTGGCGGTGGTGTTGCAGGTGCTGGAGCAGCTCGATATTTCACCCGCGACGTTTTTTGCGGCGCTCGAGCAAGACGACGATCTGCCGATGCCGGAGGTTCCGGAGGGGTGTGAGGACATCGCGCAGTATTATTTGGAAGGGAAGCATCTCGAGGAGGTTGGGGATGTTTGATCGTAGTTGGCTCGAAGAGATGGACCGTGCTCGTTACGAGGATCCGGCGGGAACCCTCGAGCGGCTCATAACGAGGCGGCTAGAGGTTCAGCCTCGGTATCAAGCCCTATTCTTCGGAGTGTGTGGTTCGACCCTCCGCGTGCTTGCCGGTCGAAGTGCCAAGATTGAGCAACAACTCAACCAGGCCAAAATTCATATCGCTTTCGGGCTGTGGATCGCCAGAAAGAGAAGCGACGGGCTGGCAGCCGCTGATCTGTTGTTGCGCCAGAGCTATGTCTGTGCTGATCGGGGTGAGGTCGGTGCAGCTTTGATTGACGCGGAACGTGCAAACGCGATCTTCGAGCGGTGCCGAAGTCGGCCAGGTCGTGGTCAATCACTAGTTGACCAAGGTCGGTACCTTTATTACCTGGAACGGACAGATGAGGCGATCGAAGCCTTTGACCAAGCCCTCGCGTTGCTCCCAGAAACTGCGATGAAGTTCGTGTTCACCGCACATCAGAGTCTCGGCTTCTGCTTTCTTAGAACCGGTGAGTACCGAGCCGCGTTAGAACATTGCCGATTGGCTGAATCAATGATCCCAAGCCGGTGGTTCGAGGGCAAGCTGCGATGGCTCGAAGCCCGTGTACATGAGGCATCGTCAGACCTTGCCGCAGCGGAAGTAAGCCTCGGTCTAGTCTTCGAGATTTTCCGTAAATTGCACTTGGGCGAAGCAGCTCTGGCGGCGGTCGAGCTGATCCGCATTCAAATCCTGCAGGGCAAAGCTAACCTGGCAAGCGCAACGTGCCAACAGGTGACCAGCTTGATTATCCCACTTGGGGCGAATCGCGTTGTCGCCGCTGCTCTCGTCGAGCTCCTCAGAGGAGAACTGACCCTTGGAAGAGTGCAAGCCGTGAAGATCCGGATAGAGGAGGCGAGGGAGCACCGCGAGTGGCACTCCCTCGCGATTGGGAGTTAGCCGCTAGGGTCCGCTAACGGGCCCATCCCGGCCATGAGGCCTGTCTCTACGCGCATGGGAAAACCTCCTGACAGACAGGAGCAACACAGGGCCGGATTGCTCTGCGGCAT
>JAJCXQ010000313.1 GCA_029263355.1 Acidobacteriota bacterium
CAACTACAGCTGTCGCTTAGGTCGGCGGGCACATTCTTCCCCTGGACTTGCTCCTGCGGTGCGCCTGGATGTGCCGGTATGTTCAACGGCGTTAGAGTGTCGCACACCGATACGGATACAACTTGGATCGACCTCGACTGCTACCGTAATCTTCGATTTCCGAAGGGCTTGTTGGCATCTGCGTACGATCGTGCGATCTCCAACGGCAGACGGATGCTAGATTCATCACAGGGTATCGAGCCTACGCCTTAACAAAATACTCGCGCATACATTCCAAACGACGGGTAACCAAGTTACGATCCTGGCACTCGCATCAGCTGTCGACACGTTGGTCGACCGTCAGTTGGCCTGACACCCGCCTGGCACCGCGTTTCTCGACCGTCAGTTGGCCTGACACCCGCCTGGCGCCGCGTTTGTCGGCCGACAATTGGCCTGACATCAGCTGTCAACGCGTTTGTCGGCCGACAATTGGCCTGACATCAGCTGTCAACACGTTTGTCGACCGACAATTGGCCTGACACCAGCTGTCAACACGTTTGTCGGCCGACAATTGGACTGACACCAGCATGTCAACGCGTTTGTCGGTCGACAATTGGCTTGGTACCAGCTGCCTACACGTTGGTCGACCGATATTTTCGGCCAACTTTCCATGAAGTGGGACTCAGCTTCCAACCTCTAAATCATCTCCGAACTGAATCCCAACCAGACCCAAGAAGGGGAAGGGTGGCCCGCTGCCAATGAGAAAAAATCGTGATCATTGGCAATGACGCACTCCCCTTCAGCAGTCCTCAGACGGACTTGCTCAGGTTCGATCGCCAGGACTTGTGAGTTCATCACCGCTTTGATCCGACCACCAGAAGAGTTGACTCCCGGCTAGCTACGAAACCTATGACCACCATGCAGGCAGCGAGGTAGATGAACCAATTTCCGAACCGCCGATACAGCGACGTCCTGGGCTGCAGAACCAGTTCATGGACGGTCGCCATCCTGCGATAAACGGGGGTGATCGAATCGGGCACCAGTCGGCCGCTGGCTTGGAGAAATGCTCCATAACCTGAATTGCTCACTTTGGCCATCGGAACACGCATCGCAACCGCGCTGGCGATGTTGATGGCGAGATCAAATAGGCCGATCTTCGACCGCTCGAAGATTCGATCGTTGGACTGAACCACCAGGACCTGACCTCCGCGCTCGAGTCCGCTGCGCAAAAGGACTGGAGACTGGGCGTCGAAGCAGATGGCGGGGATGATTCGCGCCTTGTCATGCTCGAAGAGCGGAGACCGGTCGCCGTCGACGAGATGGGTCTTGCCTTTACGCAAATCGTTGCCAAGCGTTTCGCCTAGCGGCATGTCTGGCATTTGCTCGAAAAACGGCACCAGATTGCGCTTGTTGTGCCGGTACCTCGTGACGCCGTGTTCATCGACGTAGCGAGATTGGTTGAAACAGCCTCCACTCTCGGCGCCGTGACCGGAATCCACTGCCGACGCAGGAACTTGCTGGCGCGGTAGTAGAGCGAGTCTGGAAGTGCTTCGATCGGACGGCCTGTCAGGAAGCGGTTGAGATCAGAAGCAAGTTGCTCGGCTGATGCGTACCGACGAGCAGGTTCCTTACGGAGCGCAAAACACACAATCGCATCAAGCTCTTCGGTAAGGCTACGAACCGTAGCGCGCTCGAGTCCGGCATGGCTGGCTGCGACACTCGGTGGCTCTGGGGGCGTGTGGACGACGGCGTGGATCAGCTCGGTCGGCGTCCGAGCGACGGTTGCAAGCGGCGATCTGCCGGTGAGGAGGAAGTAGAGGAGAGCGCCCAAACCGTAAACGTCGGTAGCCGCCGTGATGGGTGCGCCCTCGATCTGTTCGGGACTAGCAGATTCGGGGGTCAAGAAACCATCCACAGTCTGGTTGACAGGTGCGTCGCCACTGGCATCGAGGAGCTTGGCGATACCGAAATCGAGAAGCTTGGGAAATGCCCTCTCGAGTCACCAAGACATTCGAGGGTTTGAGGTCGCGATGCACGACGAGCCGAGAGTGCGCGTGGCTGATCGCGCCACACACTTGAACCATCAGCTCCACTCGGGCTCGGACTCCAAGCTTGTGTGTGTCGCAATATTCGTCAATCTGCAGGCCATCAACCCGTTCCATCACCAAATAGTTGAGGCCGGCTTCGGTGGTCCCGCCTTCCAAGAGACCGGCAATCGACGGATGTTCGAGGTCGGCGAGGATCTGTCGTTCGGCGAGAAAACGGCGTCTCCCAGATTCGCTGTGGAGGGCACCTGGCAGAATCTTGATCGCCACCTGTTTGCGATAGGCGCCATCGTCTCGTTCGCCGGCCAGCACAACCCCCATGCCGCCGCGGCCCAACTCGCCAACAATGCGATACGGTCCAACTTGCTCACCAACGCCTACGCTCATCGACGTTTCTCGGAGAGCTGCCGAGACTGCACCGGTCAGACCGGCAGACGCGTCTTCTTCGTCAGCCTGTAGCAGCTTCTCGACCTCGTCGCGAAGACTCGGATCGCCGGCACATGCCTGGGCCAGGCGCCGGCCCCGTTGCGGCTCGGCCAACTCGACAACCCGATCAAAAATCGAGCGGACCAGGCGCCACCGTTCCGCGTCATTCACCGCCAGCGCCTCCGCCGGACTCATTCTCGAAATGTTGGCGCATCCAGGCACGAGCTGATCGCAACCGTCGGTGGGTGGAGGCAATAGAGACACCCGTCACCGCACCAATCTCTTCGAGGGTCATTCCCGCGAAGTAACGCAGCTCGACCATCTGTGCCTGCTTGACGTCTAACTCGCTCAGCTTGCGAAGCGCCTGGTCGAGGTCCAGTACATCGACATCGGGCCGCGTTTTCCTGGCAACCTCGTTGCTTAGGGTCACTCGAACCACGCCACCCCCTCGTTTTGCTCGCCTCTTGGAGCGCGCATGATCGATCAGCACCCGACGCATCGTGGTGGCGACAACAGCGAGGAAATGCGCTCGATCCTGCCAGGAGATGTCAGATCCGTTTAGTTAGCTCTGCCAGGCACCTTTAAACCGGAGCTTCTGCTGATGCCAGCCCCGGAGCGGCTCGAAGCACGCACAGGTCAAATGCCCGCAGCCACCGACCCTGCCTACTGCAAACGCGCGTCCGACAACAGCCCGGGAACCGGAGCTTTGAAGGAGTAACGGAACATCACTAGCGCGTCGAAAGTCTGCTCCGGCCTCTGGCTGGCGACGCGCTTGATTGTCTTCAGCCACCGGTGCATCCGCTTGTCGATGTCCAGGCGGTGGCAGCGGTCCACCAGCCGACGGATGGTCCGCAGGTCGGTGTCGCTGGCGCGGCGGGCGAAGAGTTGGGTGAGGTCGATCGTTACCGCGAGCGTGTGCTTGGGCGGGGCGGAGTCGAAGATCCCGGCCAAGACTCGCTCCAGACGCTCGACGGCCTTCTTGCGCTCACCGAGCCGAGCGAGGACCAAGGCTTCGATCCAGTTCAACCGCAAACGCACGTCGGTCCAGCCTTCGACGCCCTTGAGCCGTTTGCGGAACTGGCGCAGGTAGTCGCGGGCTTCTTCGTAACGGCGGCGCTCGGCGCGGAACTGGAGGAAACAACCGATGAACGCCAAAGCGTCCATGAAGTAGCCTCTGGGGGTCGACAAGGCGAGCCACAGCAGCGCCCCGCCAGCCTCGCTCAGAGCCAGCTTGCCATCCCCGGCTTTGTGGTGGGCGATTCCGCGCAGAAAGGCGAGCCGGCCCTCCATGTCGTCGTCGAGATCCGGACCGAGCTTACGGGCGGCGCGTTCGAGGTTCTCGCAGGCGCCCTCGACGTCGCCGAGCTCGGCCAGTAGATCTCCGCGGCGCCGCGACCAGTCGCCAGCACAGGGGGCGCAGCAAGCGAACGCCGCCACCCGGTAGTCTTCCAGAACCTCACCGGCCGCGTCCCATTCACAGGCCGCGATGTGGGCGTGGGCCAACACGCCCTGGCTACGGTGGATCAGGTGCGTGTCGCCAATTTTCGCCGCCAGATCCACGGCGACACGAGCGTACTCGATGGCCGGCGCGCCCAGCCGCAGGCATTTGTCGTCACAGAGATCGAAAAACGCCTCACAGAACCGGGGCTTCAGGCACCGGGAATCGCTGAGCACTATGGACGGATTGGCGTCGGCTCGCTGCACCAGACTGCGTAGACGGCGATCCTGCCAGGCCGTATCGCGGGAGGTTGCCGTGTCGCGGGACGTTGAAGAATCTCGTTTTCTCTGTTTCATGGCGTCTTCCTCTATCTTAGCATATGAATTCTCGGGTAACGCAACCGCCAGCCGACGCTTCCGCCAACAGGACCTCAACAAAAACGGCCCGCCCCGAAATGGGTCGGAGCGGGCCGCCCGCAGAATCACCGAGATCAAGCGCCGAGATCAGGCGCTGACGCTCTCGATGGCGGGCTTGGCTTCGGCTTCGGGGCTGTCGACGCCTACCGCTTGCTGGCTTGGGCTCGAGGTCTCCTCGCTACCCTCCCCCTCGGTCGTTTC
>JAJCXQ010000314.1 GCA_029263355.1 Acidobacteriota bacterium
CCCGCCGCCCATGATCAGTATTTGCTTGGTCGGCAGCAGAGTCGCAAAATGATTGCTTCGGGCATCGGTCTGCCGGTCGCCGATCATATCGGGGACGATCTCCCAACTCCCCTCGGGGTTGCCTTCTGTCGGCGGAGAAAACCGCTCCATCTGAGTGGTGACAGCTTCGGCACGATTCTCGGGTGCCAGGATGGGGCCGATCAGTGGGCTTTCGGTCGAGAGCTGGCCGCCGATGAGTAGTACGTCGCCGTCCGGCGAGCTGGGATCCACTACTGCCGTGCCGTAAATCCGCCGTGACGACGTCCGATCGGCGGCGCGCGTGAAAGTGACTGACGGTGTGCTACTCGTCGCAGCAGCCGCATCGATTTTCATGAAGTAGGTTCGCTTGAGCTCTCTGACGCCGCCACCGGAACCATCGCCGGTGATCAGGAATCGGCCATCGTGAAGCGGATGGATTCGCGGATAGTGATCGATGGAGTCCGGTCTGGTGAACGGGCCGTTGTCCGCATCCCCGATATCTACCGCCTCCCAGGCACTCGCAGGCGGCTTCGTCCAATCGTAGAACTCTAACCATGTGCTCATGCCGTCGTCTTGATTTGCCGCCCATCCGGAAATGGCGGCGATCCGGCCGTCGGCCAGAGGAAGTAGTGTTGGATACCAGTGACCGTCCCTGAGCCCGCCCCCCTCTTTCCATTCCTGGGTCTGCCAATCGAACAGGTTGGCAAACACTGTGCCGGTCCACCTCTTCTTGCGAACGGGATCGCTATACTGATCTGTTCCGCTGACGAAAAGCACGTTGCCGTCAGGTGTGTGGAGATGTCCGCCACAAAACAGATCGTTGGCCTTGCCGTCGATAGGATTGGTCGGCGAATCGATTCTCTTGAAGGTGCTGGGCCCGGTGCTCTCGCCAGCATTGTAGACGCCCGGATCGAAGATGGCGGTGTTGTTAGTGGCCTCATAGCTCTTGGTGTTCACTGGCTTGAATGGAAGCGGCCCCTTAGTGGTCTCCAGCCGCAGGCTGCTGCCGCTAACGATCAGGATCTTGCCGTCAGGGAGCAGGACAGCGTGCACGGCCTGCATTCGGTCCTGTTCCGGGGGCAATGGCGCAACGGACCAAGCCCCCATCTGTTCCTTCGGACCCAGAGTCTCTAGGAGCTTCGCCGACACCTCATCAGCCCCGCCGATAGCGGCGCAAGAATTCCCGGCGGCCGCCAACGTCGCAATAGCAAGCACCAGAGTGTTCTGCAGCCAACGCGGGCTGGAAGATCGTCGGAACGGGAAAGGATAGAATGTCATGATGTCCTCCTTGTCATCTGGGTGGCCGGCCTGGACCGAGTCGGCGGCACCTCAAATTAGCTTAATTAAGATAAGAATCTACTTCCGTAGCTTCGGCGGAGAGTCTGGGCTCCGCTTTTCGTTGGCGCTTTTCGATCGACTATCACTTCATCACGCGGCGCCTGCTGCGCAGAAAACTAGTTTGCTTAGCCTCCGTTCACGTCTTTCGTTGGACCGCAAAAACTCAAGATGTATATTTTTGAAATTTTGGTTAACAACATATTATATGCAGTGCCGCATCCTTGTCTATCAAGAGAATTGGGCAGGAAATGCATGCGAGACGCGCTGCGCAGCCCGCGAATTGAGCTGAGCCGGGGCATGGCTTCAAGCCCGTACGTGCGGCGGCGTTGGGGAACCGGGGGTGGCCAGGCCGATCGGCCGCCTGGGTGATCCAGTACGCAAAGTCCAGAACCCAGCCCGTGTTGTCCGCGTCAAAGCCTCGGACCCACTATCCGCCCAAAAATTGCAGACTCGAAATGGGGTCAAATAGTTAGTCCATTCGACCCCTCCCACTCCGTTTGCACGCCGTGCAATCGCGTTCAAAAAAATTGCAGACCTGAAATCGGGCTAAATAGTTAGTCCATACGACTCTTCCCACCCCGTTTGCACGCCGCGCAATCGCCCTCGGGGATCTCCGAGAGCCCGTGCACGCCGCGCAATCGCGTCCGGGGATCTCCGAGAGCCCGTGCGCGCCGCGCAATCGTGTCCGGGGATCTCCGAGAGCCCGTGCACCCCGCGCAATCGTGTCCGGGGACCTCCGAGACCCCGTGCACGTGTCCGGGGTTGCCTTCCCTTACGTCGTTGCCTCTTTCAACACCGACAGCGCCTGCGGTCTCTGCGACGAGGATGACCGGGGTGGGTGGCACCTCGATCAAAGGTCGCGTCGAGATGTTTCGGGAGGCGTCACTCAAGGTCAAGCTCGGCCGCGTTAGCGAAGCCATCTTCCCCAAGCATAGCTTCCCTCCAAGTTTGCCCTTCGTCCGCTCTGGTGATGCTTTCGACCCACAGGCGGACGCCGGTGGCACGGTCCGTTGGATGACGTGGACACCGGCATCTAGTCAAGATTGTCGGCGACTCGCTCGTCACTGTCAGCCGTCCCTTCTCCGAGGTCGCCGGCACTTCAATAGGCCGGGGCCGCGTCTTCAGCGCAATTCTGTGGCCCACTACTTAACTGAACCAGAAACCTAGGATGGTCCCCATCGTACCATATGCCCACTTCTCGCTCTCCGCGCTGTACTTCCGCGATAGGATGATCGCGAGCGCGACGGCGGCGACAACGAGGCTAAGAACTGGAGCCATGAACTGCCGCGCTATCTGGACTACTCGCTCCAGGTCCTCCATCTTGAGAATCGTGCGTTTAGTAGCCTTGAGCAGGCGCTCGAGTTCCTGGTCGGCCTCATCGAGTTTTACCTGGACTTCAGGATCTGCGACTTCAACCGTCTTGCTGACCTCACGCTGCTCCATTCGCACCGCTGGCTGGCAGACTTTGTGTTTTAGGTTCTTTCCGAAAGGTACTGGTATCCGGATGTCCTGACACTTCTGATACTGAACCGGTGTTGCTACGGTCTCTGACACCACCTTTTCTATGAGGAGTTGCGATGAAAGCACTTTGACTTTCGCCTCATAGGCAGCCCTCTTGTCCTCTAGTTCCACTTGTTCTCTCTGCGCGCGAGCAACATACGTGAGAGAAACGATGGACAGGAGAAAGAACGCTACAAGCAAGAAAACTGTGCCTAGAAAAAGCCACTTTGGCCAGCCGAGTTGCCGGCTGCCCCCCGAACGGTCTGAGACTTTGGTCATATCACATTTCTCCACAATCGCTTGACGCGCCCCTTGGCCGAATACCTTGGAACTTAAATAGATACGACTAGTTGAAGTCACGCCCATTGATAAAGAACTTGGCGCTCATTTGTGCCCCGTGGACTCCCTCTCTCGCGGCTGAAGACAACCTGAAGTCTCAACAGACGATTCCGCGCAGCGTGCGGCAGGCCTTCAAAGTGGCGGAGGGTGAACGCCCAGGGGCGACGCACCTCGAGCTGCCGGAAGACGTGGCGAGCGAAGAGGTCGCCAACCCACGGGTCCATCCGCGGGTGGCCATCCGCCGGCCGGTGCCGGACGACAAAGTTATCCGGTTGGCGGCGGAGCGGATCCGTGCAGCCAAGCACCCGATGATGATCGTCTCCGCCGGCGCCAACCGCAAACGGATCGGCAAGCAGCTGCATCTGTTTCTCGAGCGGACCGGTATTTATGCCGTCACTACTCAGATGGGTAAGGGGGTCCTCTCCGACGACTCGCCGAATAGCTTGTTCACTCTCGGCATCCACAAGAAAGATTACGTCCACTCCGCCCTCGACAACGCCGACGTTGTTCTCACCGTGGGTTACGACGTTGTGGAATATCCACCTTCGGTGTGGAACGAAAGACGTGACAAGTCGATCATTCACATCGACTTCAATGTCGCCGAGCCCGACGAGTGTTATCAACCCGAGATCGAGGTCCTAGGCGACATCTCTCACACGCTGTGGGCGATCTACAGCCAACTCGACGGGGTGAGGTTCGACGACGACCAGCTGGCAGCTCTGCGCCGCCGCCTCGACGAGGCTCTGCATCCCAAGACCTGCGACGTCTGCTTTCCACCCAAACCGCAGCAGATTGTCCACGACGTACGCCAAGTGATGGGCCGCAAGGATGTGATCTGCCTGGACAACGGGATCTACAAACTGTGGTTCGCGCGCATGTACAAGACCTACCATGAGAACACCGTGCTGCTCGACAACGCCCTGACGGCTAGGCGCCGAGGACCGTTTGAGTGACGTGCTGGAACGAGCCTTCGAGCTCGGGGACACGGTGCTGGTGGACTGCCCGATTGACTATTCTGAGAACGCGCTGCTGAGCGCCGATCTCATTCTCGACCCTTCAGGAGACGCGTGATGACCATCGAAGTTCTCAACCCCACCACCGGCGAGCAACTCAAGACGTACCCTGAGATGACGACGGCCGAAGTCGACGCTACGATCGACGCCACTCACGACTGCTTTCTCACCTGGCGCGACGTGCCGTTCACCGAACGCGCCGAATTGATGCGGAGTGCAGCGCGGGTGCTCAGAGAGAAGCAGGACAACTACGCGCGCATGATGGCCGTCGAGATGGGCAAGCCATTGCGTGAAGGCCGCGCCGAGATCGAGAAGTGTGCCCTCACCTGCGACTACTACGCCGACAACGCCGAGGAGTTCCTGGCCCCCGAGCCGGTCGTGACCGAGGCCACCAAGAGCTTCGTCGCCTTCGAGCCACTGGGGGTTGTGCTGGCGGTGATGCCGTGGAACTTCCCGTTCTGGCAGGTGTTCCGCTTCGCTGCTCCTGGATTGATGGCCGGCAACACCGGCCTGCTCAAACACGCCAGCAATGTCCCGGACTCGGCGCTGGCGATCGAAGAGGTTTTCAGGCTGGCGGGGTTTCCGGAACATGCGTTTCGCACTCTGCTGATCGGCAGTGGCGCGGTGGCGCGGGTGATCGAGAATCCCAAGGTTATGGCCGCAACCCTCACCGGCTCGACACCTGCGGGGCGCGCGGTGGCGGGCACCTCAGGCAATCGCCTCAAGAAGACGGTGCTCGAGCTCGGCGGCAGTGATCCCTATCTGATCCTCGATGACGCCGATGTCGAACACGCCGCCAAAGCCTGCGTGGCCAGTCGATTGATCAACGCCGGCCAGAGTTGTATCGCGGCCAAACGTTTCATCGTTGGGCCTGCGCGTCGCCAGGAGTTCGAAGAACACTTCTTGGACGCGATGCGGGGGCGACGGATGGGTGACCCCCTTGACGAGGCCAACGACGTCGGACCGCAGGCACGACACGACTTGCGCGATGAGCTCCACGATCAAGTCCGCCGCAGCATCGAGGCCGGCGCCCGCTGCTTGCTCGGCGGCGAAATCCCCGACTCCCCCGGCGCCTTTTATCCTCCCACTGTACTCACCGACGTCGCCCCTGGCATGCCGGCTTATGACGAAGAGCTTTTCGGTCCAGTGGCCGCGATCATCCCGGTGGTCGACGAAGACGAGGCGATTCGAGTGGCTAACGACAGCCCTTTTGGCCTCGGCGCCGCGGTCTTCACTGCCGACGTCAAACGCGGCGAAGACATCGCTCGCCGAAGGCTCAACGCGGGCTGCTGTTTCGTCAACGACTTCGTGCGCTCCGACCCCCGACTCCCTTTCGGCGGCGTCAAGGAGTCGGGTTACGGCCGTGAGCTCAGTCACTACGGGATCAAAGAATTCGTCAACATCAAAACCGTTTATGTCCGGTAGGACTACCTGATTCTCGCGGCAACCCTTCGGATCGCCTCGGCCAGCTCTCCAGGCACCTCTTCCTGCAGAAAATGTCCCGCCTGAGTGCGAGTGACTTCGGCTTGGGGAAAAGCCCGTTCGTGACGCTTCAAGGCGCGGCCCAAGATCGGGTCACGTTCCCCCCACACCAGTGCCATCGGCCCCTCGAATGCAAGAGCCCAGGCTTCGGCGCGGCGCATCTCCACCATGCTGGGATGATCCGGGCTATCGGGCACCATGCGGGCGAGGGCCAAGGGAGCAATTCGATCGGCCCAGGTGCGCAACGGCCAACGATAGGCGCGGGCAACGTCGCCACGGATCGAGCTCTTGTCACCTTGTGTGAAACGCATCACGTTCTGCGGGAACCCCAGGCCGCGAAATACCATATCGCTCACTACCGGCATGCGAGCGAAGCGGTGGAAGGCGGTGCCACGGGGAATCGTGGGCAATGCCACCGCAGTGTTGGCGAGCACCAACCCCGCCACCCGCTCCGGCAGGCGCGCTCCAACCGCCGCAATGATCGGCCCTCCCCAATCCTGGCCAACCAAGATGGCATCCTCTAGATCCAAGACCTGAGCGAGCTCGGCAATCGCATCGGCATGTCGCTGCACCGAATGGTCTTCGAGTCGCGGCAGAACATCCGACAGGCCAAGGCCAAGTAGATCCGGCGCCACGACCCGGAAGTCCGCGAGCTCGGCGATGACCTTACGCCACAGGAAGCTCCAGGTAGGATTACCATGCAGCATCAGGACCGGACGCCCTTTAGCCGGCCCTTGGTCGACATAGTGGATCGTTCGCTCGGCGTCACACCCTTCCCGCAAGGTGTAGGTTCGACGATGCAACGGCATTTGAGCCGCGATGAAGAGGGGCAAAGCAGGAGCCTTCGGCATAACTTTTTCTCAACCGGAATGGACCTGTGGCCTGGAATAAGTCAGTCTAGCGCGACGAGTCATTTGGCACTTATGCAAGAAGAGCAATCGGTGAAACTTCCCCTATCAAGTAGACATTCAGCCTCGACGAAACACCCCGGATCGACATAGGAATACCACCCATGATCGATGAAGGCGCTATCAAATTCGAAGCCGCTCACCGCGATCAACCCTTGCCGTCAAGGCGATTCGGTGAAGCTGCCTGCCGGTTGCTCGCCTGGCGGGAAATTTTCGCCAAGACCGGCTTGGTGGGCCAGGAACCGGGACTCTACGGCGGATTCGGCTACGGCAACGTCAGCTGCCGGGTCGGGCCGCTGTCCGCGCCTCGGCGACGGCGGGCGTTTCTGATCACCGGCACCCAGACCTCCGGCAAGGCCTGCATGTCGCTCGCCGATTTGTGCGTGGTGGAGCGCTGCGAGCCGCAGCGCAACCGGGTCGAGAGCTACGGTCCGGTCTTACCCTCCTCCGAATCCCTCACCCATGGCGCGATTTATGCCCTCGGCTCCCACATTCGCTTCGTCTTTCATGCCCACACCCCTACGATCTGGCGGCGGGCAGCGGCGCTGCGGATACCCACCACCGATCCGAAGGTGGCCTACGGTACGCCGCAGATGGCGCGGGAGGTTGAACGCCTGTGGCAAACCACCGCACTGTCGGATCTCGGCGTGCTCTCCATGGGAGGCCACGAGGACGGCGTGATCGCCTTCGGTCGCACTGCTGAGGAGGCTGGTGAGATCACCTTGCGGTACCTCGCCAGAGCCTATGAGGCAACCTGTGCCGAGGGCGGCGGGCTGTGCGCGGTCTGACGAAATCGGGGCGAGTCGAGAGCGGGTAAAACGAGGCTTCAGCTGTCGGCTTCTGCCTCGTCGGCCCGCGGGACGAGGAAGAACAGCCGCCCGCGTTGCTTCATGACCCCGGCGCGCTCGGCGGCCTCGGCGCCGCGACCCCAGAAAAAATCGGCGCGATGTGCCCCGCGGATCGCACCACCACGATCCTGGGCAAACACGAAACGGGTCAAGGGCGCCTCCGCGACGGTGCGGCCGTCGTCCCCCATCGCCGGCAGGTCGGTGACCACGAAGCCCAAAGCGCCGGCAGGAAAAATCGTCTGATCGACAGCAATCGACCGCCCCTGAGTCACCGGAAAGCCGAGGTTGCCGAGGGGTGGACCGTCCAACCAGCTGAAAAAGACCACCGAGGTGTTGTAGTCGAGAACACGATCGATATCGTTGGGATGCTCAGCCAGGTAGGCACGGATCGATTGCATCGAGACCTTCTCGCGCTCGATTTTGCCTTCGTCGATCAGCAAGCGGCCGATCGAGCGATATTCGCGGCCATTGGCTCCGGCGTAGCCGATCCGCCGCTCGCGGCCATCCGGCAGACGCAGCACCCCCGATCCCTGGACTTCGATGAAGAAGAGATCAACCCGATCTTTGGCCCAGCCGATCTCGCGTCCGCGCAGCACGTTGGTGCGCCGGATCTCGCTGCGATCGGGATAGGGCACCAGGCGGTTGCCCTTGAGGCGCCCCGCCGTCCGCATACCTTTCCAGCGTTCGGAGAACGCTCCGAGATCCACTTTGATGATGTCGCCTGGAGGGCCGTAGATCGGCACGGCGAACTCACGGCTGCGCCGCAGGCTGCCTTCGATCACCGGCACGTAATAACCGGTGAACAACATCTCTCCGTCGCTATCGCCGACACTCTCCAACACGTCAAAAGCCTGGGCGACCCGTACCGCCAGCTCCTCGGGACTCGGCTCACTCGCCAGCCAGGAGTCGAGCAGGGTCAACGCCGCATGGAGCTCACCGGCTGTGACTTCACGAGGACCGAAGACGTAGGTTGTGTCTGCCGGCTTGCGAGCCAGCCACCGCCGGTTACGATCGAGGGCCTGCCGCAAGTTTTCCCAATCCCCATCGTCGAGCAACAGGGGCAGCTGATCGCGAGGCACCAGCCGCAAGGCGGTGTCGCGGGTGACCGGAGTGGATTCTTCTTCCACGATCGGTTGATGCGCCGGCGCGGTCGGCGGGCGGGTGCAGGCCAACGCGACGACGACCATCACGGCACCGGCCAGAACCCAGGCCCGGCCCTGGGACCACGTCCTCGGTTGGCTAGCCACCATGTTTCAGATCGGCAGGGACGATGAAGCCCATCTTCTCCTTCATCTCTTCGACCTTGGGCTCCGCCACCGACCGTGCCCGTTCGGCGCCGATCGCCATCAACCGATCGAGCTCTTCTCGATCTTCCATCAACTCTTCGTAGCGGCTGCGGATCGGGGCCACCGCCTCGATCACGACCTCGGCGACGGTCTTCTTGAGGTCCCCATAACCGCGAGCCGTGCTGAAATCCGCCACCACGTCTTCTTCGCTCTTGCCGGTCAGTACCTGGTAGATGGTCAACAAATTCTTGACGCCAGCCTTCTCCGGCGCGTCATCAAAAACGATCTCGCGGCCCGAGTCGGTCACCGCGCGTTTGATCGCGCGCCGGATCTCGGCATCGGTATCGGTCAACGCCACTGCGTGTCCACGCACCGAAGCCGAGCTTTTGGACATCTTGGCGGTGGGGTCTTCGAGGCCCATGATCCGGGCCCCAATTTTGGGGATCATCGGCTCTGGCACCACCAACGTTTCCCCATAGAGGTGGTTGAAACGCTGGGCGATATCGCGCGCCAGCTCGATGTGTTGCTTCTGATCCTCTCCCACCGGCACTTCCTGAGCACTGTAGAGCAAAATATCCGCGGCTTGCAGCACCGGATAGGTCATCAACCCGGTCAGCACGCTCTCCTGTTTGGCCGACTTCGCCTTGTACTGTGTCATGCGCTCCAGCCAGCCGACCGGAGTCACACAGTTGAGCAGCCAAGCGCCTTCGGCGTGGGCTCGCACGTGGCTCTGCACGAATAGGGTCGTCCGTTCCGGGTCGATGCCGGCAGCGAGCAAAAAGGCCATCAATTTACGGGTTTGATCGCGCAGCTCGGCGGGATCCTGGAAAACCGTCACCGCGTGGAGATCCACCACGCAAATGAAATTCTCTTTCTCCCCTTGCTCGTCGACCCAGCGCCTTATCGCGCCGAGATAGTTACCGAGATGGAGGTTGCCCGACGGTTGAATGCCGGAAAAGACGCGTCGTAGCGAAGTGGAATCGGCCATAACGTTTAGGGTCTGCGGTTGAGTTTGAAGATCGGGCGGAAACGCCGCGCGACGGTATCACACCGGTCGAGTCGCACCACAGGTCGAAGCGTTCAGCCAACGCTTCGACGGCGCGCGGATGGACATGACGGTGGACGCGGTCGACACCTCGGCACCGTAAATCAACTGCGGCCCTAAATCTCCAGCGGCCCTGAGCCCTCGACGACCGCGAGTCGTCAGAGCAGTTTCGACCCCAACGGGACGGAGTGGTCCGGGGTGCACAGCACCACCTCTCCGTCCTCGTCGTGGAAGCCGGTGACCAAACACTCCGACATGATGGGGCCAATCTGCTTCTTGGGAAAGTTGACCACCGCCACCACCAGCCGTCCGACCAAATCCTCCGGCTGATAGTGGGCCGTGATCTGGGCGCTCGACTTCTTGACACCGATCTCGTCGCCGAAGTCGACCTGCAAAATGTAGGCAGGCTTGCGAGCTTCCGGAAAAGGCTGGGCGTCGACGACCCGACCCACCCGCAACTCGACACGGGTGAAGTCGTTCCAAGAGATTTCGTCCATGAGTTGATGCCCTGAGTTGATACCCGGGTCTATTTCTCGAGTGCGGACTTCTTTTTCTTGTAGCCCGCTGGCGGCTCGAACGTGCCAGCGGAAATCGGCCCCTTGCGGACCTCTGTCGCTTCACTCTCACTCTGGACTTTCAAGCCGATGACCTTGGTATCGATCTTGGTCAGCAATGGAAAACCTTCGACCTTTTTCATCTCTTCGTACAGCTTGTCGAAGCGGCTTGCCATCGGCCCCATCGCGGCGTAGGCCATCTTTTTGGCGTCGTGATACTGCACCGGTGCTTTCAGATCACGAGCCGCCCAAAGCTCGAATTGAAACTTCTGACCGATACGCATCATGTAGTGATCGCAGTCATAACCAGCGACCTGCCGATTGTCGCTCCCCTTGGTGACCACAACCTCGGTCTCCTTGCCCAGCATCGCCGACATCATCGGATTCCCTTCGAGCATCTGCTCGAGCTCAGCAAAGTGTTGCCGCAGCGCTTCCAAGGATGTCTCCTCATAGCTCTTTTTCTTGTGATCGATGTGGATCATGAGCCCCGAGGTGAGATCCATGATGGTGTCAAAACGACCATCCGAAGTACGGACTTTGTCGCTGGTGATGTATTGGGTCGATGTCGTCGGGCCACCTTTGCCGCCGGTAACCGTCGAGACGACGGTGAGGTCTTCAGCCGCCACCGGAAGACAGAGGGTGGAGACCATTAGGATCAAACAAGCGGACCGGTAGAACGAGCGCATTTTCATGGCTTCAGGTATCTCCAATTGGCGTAGTGTGTGACGTATTAGGATTCGGACAAGAGTAAGGGCTCGGACACAAACGCGACTTAGAAGCGGAGGATGGCTCCAAGGGTGATGGCGTCGGTGTCAGCCTCGTCGAGATCACTGAACGCATTGGCACGATAGTTGGCATTGATGTCGATTCGAACCTTGGGCAACAGTGTCAATACAAAGCCGACTCGGACTGCATAGAAAGGGTCCGAGACATCGTCTTGTAAGCCGCCGGAGTAGGTGATGCCGATCCCCAACCCGGCGTACAGCTTGTTGCCGATGATGATATAGCCGACCGGCGACAACGCGGAGTCCGGAGAACCCGCAAATCCGCCGTCATAATACTCAAGATCGATCTCGAACTTCATCAGCGAGCCCGGATCGTATTGGTAGGACAGGACCCAGGCTAGGCCGTCGTCGTCGATGTCGCTCAGACTCTCGTCAGCCAGATCGTCAACGGTCTTCCAGAAATGCGCTCCGACGCCCCAGCGATGTTCACCGGCGGCGACATCCGTAGCGGGGACCAAACAGACGGCCAAGCAAATCGTCGTCAGGAACAACAGTCGCAGCGAGGCAATAAAACATCTCATCATGGGTTGTGTTCTCGTTGTTGTTGGGCCAAATTCGTAAATCATCTGCAACGACTCTAGGAGTGAGGATAGCACAATGGCTATAATCGCTTCGTCGCCAATCATCGTCGATCACTGTCCCGCTATATCACTGTCCCGCTAAATCACTGTGCCGCCTAATCACTGTGTCGCCTGCAGCGGCTGCGATCGGACCTTCCGGCTCTCAATCTCGTCTTGCAACCTTTTCGGCTTGGCTTTACGTTGGTACGACTGTCAACATTACGCTAGGCCTCCTAGCAACGATCTCGCCTATCCGCGGAGACTCCAACGATGAAGCCCAAGCTCAGCCCCGCTCGGAGGCGCCTCGCTGCGCCATCAACGAAGCTGCTCTGCCTCTTGATCGTGATGACTCTTGGCAGCCTGGCGCCGGTCGCGGCAGCCTCGACCTCGCCCGAAGAGCAACAGACCTGGATCACCCTCGGAGCGGACGCCTTCGCGACGATCCAGCAGGATATCGATGTCACCTTGGGCCATCAACCCTTGACGAAGTTCGACGAGCGATCCGACGTCGTACTGACCAGAGTTCCAACCAGCGACCTGGCTGACATCTCGGCCAAGATTCATACGGCACATCGACGCTGCGGCGGGTTCATGGCCCACTCCACCCTAAGGCAGGCGCAGGAAACCCTCAGCAGAGTCGATGCACCGAACCGAGGTGCGCCGATCGTCTACACCCTCGACCAGCAGCCTCGGGTCCGGCAGCTGGCTAGCAGAATCCAAGAAGCGCCGATTCTAGCGACGATGACGTCCCTGTCGACCGACTTCAACAATCGCTACCACGCACATCCGTCGGGGACCTCGGCATCGCAGTGGATCCGCAATCAATGGCAAGGTTATGCCTTCAGCCGACCGGATGTTGTCGTCGAGCTCGTCTCACATCCCGGAGAAACATCCCAGCCCTCCGTGGTTCTGACCATCCCGGGGACAACTCTTCCGAACGAGGTCATCATCCTCGGCGCCCATTTGGATTCGATCGCTGGCGGCACCAGTAATCCTGACTTCCTCGCCCCCGGCGCTGATGACGATGCATCGGGAATCGCGGTGCTGAGCGAGGTCATCCGCGTTGCTTTGGCAGAAGGATTCAGTCCACAAAGAACCGTATCTTTCATGGGTTACGCCGCCGAAGAGGTCGGGTTGGTGGGATCCCAGGCGATTGCAGCCGACTATCGCGCCGCAGGTACCAACGTCGTGGCTGTGCTGCAATTCGATCTCGCAGCCTTCAACGGGTCGACCGAAGACTTCGGCCTGCTGAGCGATTTCACTAACTCGACGTTGACGACGTTTGTCGCCCAGCTGATCGACACCTATCAGCCCGATCTACTGTGGACCTCGACCGCCTGCGGCTACGGTTGTTCGGATCACGCCGCTTGGCACAATCAGGGCTACCCTACGGCGATGCCGACAGAGGCTCGTTTCGGCGAGCACAATCAGACCATCCACTCAACGTCGGACACCGTCGCGACCCTTGGGGACAGCGCCGCACATGCCGCCAAGTTCGCGCGCTTGGGCATGGCCTTCATGGTTGAGATCGGCATCGACGCTGGCGGCGAGATTTTCGCCAACGACTTCGAAGAAGGCTCGACAAACGGTTGGTCGAGCATCGCTCCCTAGAGCCCGTCAAGTTTGATCCAGCGCTTCGCCTTGAGCTCGAACCTTGGCAGCGATCCGGTCGCTGCCAAGGAGACCGGAATCCTGAGTTGGAAGGCACTACGGAAGGCCTCCTCCAACCGGGTGGCGACGGTTTCGGAGTCGCGACATTCGGTGCTCACTTCGATCTCGATCCGCACCTCGATCATGGCTGCGCGAGTCGACAACTCGACGCGATACTCGACCACCTCCGGCAGTGTTCGAACCACTTCTTCCACCGCGCTCGGGTAGAGGTTGACGCCGCGCACCACCACCATGTCGTCGACCCGCGAAAGGATTCCGCCGTCGAGGGCCAATTCCAAATAGCCCAGCTCAGAGGCATCCCGGGTCGAAACCTTGACCAGATCGCCGGTGCGGTAGCGCAGCAACGGCGAACCATACCGGCCGAGTGTCGTCAGCACCAACTCGCCGACCTCACCGCGGGGCACCGGTTGGCCGCTGATCGAGTCGATCACCTCGACAAGATAGGAAGATTCGAGGACGTGGAGGGTCCCCGGGTGGCGTGGGTTGCCAAAGCTCACCGGCCCAACTTCTGTCATGCCGTGATGGTCCATTACTTGCGCACCACCCCACAGCAGAGAGATCCGGTCGCGGATCGCGGGCACCGCACCTCCCGGCTCTCCAGCGACGATCAGCGCACGCACGCTCGAGCCCGCGAGGTCGATACCGAGGTCGGCTGCCACTTCTGCGAGGCGAAGAGCGTAGGTCGGAGTACAACAAACTGCCGTCGCGGCATTGTCGAGCAGACTATCGAGACGAGCCCGACTGGTCATACCGCCCCCGGGCAACGCTAGACAGCCATACCGGGTGGCAGCGTCGAATGCTGCCCAGAACCCCACAAACGGGCCGAAGGAGAACGGAAAGAAGACTCGGTCCCGCGGCGTCAGGGCCGCCTCCTCGAACACCCTCGTCCATGTTCTCAACAACCAGGTCCAGCTCTCGTCGGTATCGAGCCAACGCAGAGGCTTGCCACTGGTCCCGCTGGTCTGGTGAAAACGAACGTAACGCTCGAGCGGGTAAGTCAGGTTGGTGCCATAAGGAGGATGCTCAAGCTGATCCGCAACCAGCTCTTCTTTGGTGGTAAACGGCATGCGCGCGGTGAAGTCGTCCAGACTCTCGGGCCCGTCAGCGAGGCCGGCGCTCCGCAGCCGGGCCGCGTAGAAGCGGTTGCTCGGCAGCAACTCTGCGATCAGGTTTCGTAATCGATCGAGCTGCTCTGCTTTCAGCAGCACATGGGCTTCGGTTGGAGCAGACAAGGATTCTGACGTCACGAGCGAGAGTCTATCCGAGCGCCTTTCAGTCTGACGCAGCTGAAGAGCGATTCGTCACCGGCGGCAGGATCTCTACGACCTCCGCAAGCGGACGCCCGTTGGCACCGCTCAGCACGTTCTGTCGACCGTAAAGCGTCGCAGATTGATGTAATTCGAGCTTACGCTCGAAGCGTGCGTCACTGTCGAGGCGAAAAAACAACCGCGGAGAGCTCGTGTAGGGCACCTTGAAACGGGCTAGTACCGCTCCCAGGGGTAAGTTGCCCTCGAGGATCACCCAACGCGCTTCGGTTTCGAAAGCCGACAGGTCGATCCGAATCGCGCCAAATTCCCGCGGCCGGCCTGAGCGTTCACCAACGAGCACCACCTTGCGCAGCAGGGCATTATCGACCCGCCGTTTCTCGAGCAGACGAAGCCGCAACGTCTCATCGTGGAACGCCTCGAGGGTCGACGTCATATCGCTGTCATGCACCAGGAGGCTGCGATACGGCTCCGGCATACGACTGTCGCCGGCTTCTTGACGGGCCAAGGGGACCGGCTCGTTGCGGTCCCAAAAGTCGGTCAAGGGATAAAGCAGGTCCAGGGTCGGGAGATCGGAGAGCTCTGCGGTCGAAATCGCCATGCCCCAAGTTTACGGTCGACGCCACAACGAAGTTCTGATCAACCCAGCCACGCCTCGGAACTTTACAGCCGCTTTACAGCATGCGACGGACGGGCTGGGGCTACCGAGCCTGCTGAAATGTTTTCCAGCTGGCGCGGGTTGCTCGGCCGTTCTCTTGATACAGCTGCCGCACCCAGCGTGCGTCTTCCGCGCTCAAGGGTTGCCCTACTTGGGCCGCGGCGGCGACGTGACTGCTGCGACGCTGACCAAGGATCACGCAACCGGTTGGCGCATCAGCCAGCAGAGCCCCGACCAAACCGTGGAGAACCGGCTCCGGTCGATCGCCAAAACGCCTCTCGAGCTCGCGACGGCACGTCCGCAGACGGGAGATCAGGCCAAAATCCCGGAACTCGGGCAGCGCGCTGCGATGATCGCCAGCCCCGAAAGTCACCGGGCCCTCGAAGACACCGAGCAGAAGAGCATGTTTGAGAGGTGAAAAGAAAGCGACGCCGACGTCATTCGCTTCCACCCACTGTTTGAGCCCACTGCTCTCGTAACTGTCATCAACGACGTTGCGATAACACTGGATGGCATCGGGGTCCACCTTGCTGGCGTACTTGACGATCGCCTCGCTCTTCCAATCCGAGAGCCCGATGAAACGAATTCGCCCCGCCTGGCGGAAGGTCTGAAGAAGATCGACCGCTTCGTCCAGGTATTCGCCGTTGGGGCCGAAGTCGCAGTGGTGCAGGTAGTAGAGATCGATCCAATCGGTCCGAAGATTGCTTAGCGAGCTCTCCAGTTGCCGTCGGATCTGCTCGGGATGGTAGTAGTGCCCATGGGACCCTGGATCCCAGCCCACCTTCGTCGATAGAAAGATGTCCTGTCGCTGCACCTCGCCCCAACAGCTTCCGATCAACCGCTCGGCACGACCTGCGCCGTAGACATCAGCGGTATCCCAATGGGTGATTCCCGCCGCATGGGCTTCGATCAGGCTGCGCCGCGCCTCTTGTTCATCGGTTCCGAACCAGCCGACCGGGCGGCCGCCGACCGTGCTAGACCCACCGTGACCCCAGGTGCCCAGACAGATTGTAGGTGTCTGAACTCCGGTTCGGCCGAAACGGACTGTATTCATAAGTTGGTCAGTTGCCTCTTGCCAGAGCACGGCCCCGAAATCCAACGGAATCGATGGTTTCGAGCCCCATTTTGCCGGTCATCCCTGCCGCGGGGAGGTTCTTGGAGAAATTCATCCTGCCTTGCCCACTCCGACAATCCTCTGAAGACTGCTGCGCGTTTTGGTAAACAGCTCCGAGCATCGATTTTGGGGCGCCAGGAGCTTAACACGAGTGATCGTCGTCCCCCCAACTCCCTGGCGCCCAAAGTCACGACTAGCCGGCATCTTTTATGCGGATTCATAGATACGGCCTGCAACAGAAACCAGAGTTGACACCGCGCCTCGGTACAATATGATTACGTCGTTATGAAGATCATAGGCACCCTGGCTGCGGAGATTAGCTCGCCCATCTAAGCGAGGCGCCAGCGATCGAGCCTGAGCTCTTACGGCCTCGCCCTCGGCGAGGCCGTTTTGGTTTGGAACCGTTTTAGCATCTGAAGCGGTTTGAGTCGTTGAGACACCGAGGGAATACCGCCCCCCACGCAGGGGCTCCGAGAGGCAGACTGCTATGAGCGAAAACCAGCGAGCTCCCGAATCAACAGCCCAAGACTCCCCGTTTCGTCCGGTGTCGACGCCCCTCGACCTGGTTGAGCTGGAGCACCGCATGCTTACCTTTTGGGATGAGTCCAAGGCTTTCGACAAGCTGCGAGAGCTCAATCGCGACAAGCCTCCCTGGTCTTTTCTCGACGGTCCGATCACAGCCAACAACCCGATGGGTGTGCACCATGCCTGGGGACGGACTCTGAAAGACGTCTTCCAACGCTTCCATGCCATGAAGGGCCACTCGCTGCGATACCAAAACGGCTTCGACTGCCAAGGCTTAT
>JAJCXQ010000315.1 GCA_029263355.1 Acidobacteriota bacterium
TTCTTGCGTTCGAAGTAGCTCAGAAAGTTGAACATGAAGAGGACTACGAAATCGTCTTCCGGCAGGCCAAAAGCTTCACGATCACGGGCCGGCTGGGGAGGCGGTTCGACGGCCAGGGGCACCCGCCGCACCGGCACCGGCGAGACCGCCGAGATGGCGTCGACACAGAAACTACTGGGAGTCCAGATCTCGTGTAGGACGTCGAACGAGGAGCCCCACAGATCGGCGGGAAACGTCTCGAGCTCCCACAACCAGAAGCCGATGTTGTAACGGCCGCCGAAAACTTCGTCGCCGAGGTGTTCGCGAACGGCGGGCACTTGTTCAGCGTTGATCACGAAGAGGTTGACGTCATAGGGGAAATCACTGCGGGCGCCGGCGAAGGTGGCGTCGCCTTGGCGAGCGAGGACGTTGAGATCGATGTTGTGCAGCGAGGTCGGAATGTCGGTGGTGGCGAAAGCCCGGGCCAGGGAACGCGCCGCTTCACCCATGCCGGTTTCGGCTTCGAGATAACCTACGATGTTGACCCCCAGACGCTCCAAGCTCTCGGGGGTCGGCAGACGTGGGCCGCTCGGCAACTGCCCGTCACCAATGGCATAGGTTGGGCGCAGTTTCTGACGCAGGGACTTGGTGCGCTCGTGCCCCAACATGCGCTTCGAGGCGCGTTTCGCTTTTTTGCCGAGCTCGGAATGGTAGATGCGTTTGAGTCGGTTCTCGACCCGACGTTTGAGACCGCCGATGGTGAATAGGGTCGCCCGCGACTCGCGGTGGACGGTGCCGAGGTAAGCCTCGCCGAGGCGGAATTCAAAACGTCCGTAATCCGCCAGCCAGGAACAGAAGGCAGGGAAGTCCTTGCGCTCGACATCGGGGAAGCTGCGTCGCAGGTCGGGCCGGGTCTGGTAGAGGTGATAAAGCAACCGCGACAAGTAAGGCGGCTTAGTAACGGTTTTGCTCTGTGGCCGGTTCAGCCAGCGGAAGAAACTGTCCTTGCCGGTGGCAGCAAAAGGGTCGCCAAAACGTCGGCGTTTCGCCGGGCTCAGCGAATGGTAAAGAGAACGCGCCATCTCTGGGATCGGTGCGCCGTTGTCAAAGGTTGCAAAGGCGTAGGGCCAGGGTTTGGCTTCATGGTAACCCGCGCCGATCACCAGGTCGCGGTAGCGACGAAAAAGCTCGGCGGCATCGCCGATCCCGTTGAGGGTGAAACGGTCTTGGTGTTTTGAAACGTTGTCGATGCTCTGCGGCTCGACGCCGGAGAAGTGGAAAAAAATCAGCGGCTGGCCATTGGACCGGGGTCCCTGGTCGGAGACCGTGACCGTGCGACCGTTGAGATTCCAATAGGCGACGTTATAACCGGGATGGGTCAGGACGTGGACATCCTCAAAGATGCCTGGCACCAGATCCATCCACTTCTGATCGACAAACAACCCTTGTTCGATACGCACCACACATTGGTCGTAGAGGCGCTTCTGCCACCAGGAAAGCAGCCGTTGGGCGACAGCGCCACCGCGCAGAGCAATGAAACCGAGGTTGTAGGTGCCGCTTTGCAAGAAGGCCAACTCGCTCGGCCAGGCATCGTCGTCGATCGGCTCGAGGAGATGAGGGGTGAGCACGATGGAGTGTTGACCGACTAAAGCTTCGAGCTCGTCGAGGGAGCCGGTAATCAAGATGTCGGGATCGAAATAGACCAGGTTGGGGAGCTGATACTGCTGGAAGAGATGCTCCAGCAGGTAAGGTTTGATTGCGGTATTACACTCCAAAAGGGTGTACTTGAAGATGAAGGAGCGGAGCTCCGGCACGTTGTCAAGGTCTTCGATTTCGAGCATTTCGAAACGCTCGGAAGCGGGATCGATATGCCCGTCGTTGCGGTCTACCAGCAGAACAAAAAACTGGCCGCCGGGATGATGTTCAAAGAACGAGTCGGCCAGCACCCGTGCATAGGCGATGTAGTTCTTCGAAACGATGGTGCAGGCGGCGAGGGTCATACGGCTCCTTCAGCAGACTCGGCGGAGTCGACCGGCCCGGCGGCCGCGCTGGGTGCATCGGCTATCAATCGTCGGTAGAGGTCGAGGGTTTGGCGGGCGGTCTCGGCCCAAGAAAATGTGGCGGCGCACGCTGGCCCGAGATCCCGCAGCCGTTGGCGTCGATCGTCGTTCTCGAGCAGCTCGCGGAGTCCCTCGCGCAAAGCGACGGTGTTGGTGGGGTCGATCAAGAGTGCCGCATCGCCGGCGATCTCTGGTAGCGAGCTGACGTTCGAAGTCAGCACCGGCGCGCCACAACGCATCGCCTCGACAACCGGCAAACCAAAACCCTCGGCTAGGGACGGATATGCAAACACTTCCGCTGCGCTGTACAACACACTGAGCTCTTCGTCTTCTAGCTGTCCTAGCAAGTGGACGGTGGCGAGCTCACGGCAGCGTTCCAAGATCGCTTGGTTCTTCCAACCGCCGCCGCCCACCACAAGCAACGGATGCGCCATGCGTAGGGATGCATCGAGGCCACCATAAGCGTCGAGCAAGCGTGACAGGTTCTTGCGTGGCTCGAGGGTACCAACCGTGACGATCGGTGGGTCCTCGATGCCGAACTGTTGGCGCAAGCGATGTCGCGCTTCGTCCCGCGGTAGGGGAGCGATCGCCGGGCTGGCTGCCGGGTAAATGAGCTGGATGCGCTCGGGCGCGATACCGAGATGGTGTTGCAAGGCGTGTGAGGTAGATTGCGAAATGGCGACAAACGCGGCGTCGCGCAAGTTGGCGCGCAGCAGGCCGGTGAGGCAGTGAATCTTGTTGTCGAGAGTGTGATGCTCGGGGTGACTGAGGAAGGTCAGATCGTAGCAGGTGAAGAGCAACCGGGCGCTGTTATCTGCTCCCAACGGATGGGGTGGCACCGTCCAAGTTGTGGCGTGGAACACGTCGAGCTGATGGTCCGGTTGTGGCCAGCCTCGGTGCATACGGTGGCGCGGTGACAGACTCAGTTCGTCCCGGATTCGATCGAAGTTGTCGTCGGCGGTGAACCCGTAGAGCTCCAATACGTGTTCTGGGGCGGACGTCTGCTCGAGATCGAGTAACGCCTGCAAAAGCTCTCGGGTGTAACGTCCGATACCATCGCGCGGGGTCAGCGCCTTGCTGACGTCTAGGCCGATCCGCATCGCTACTCTTAGTCCGCCTCGTCCCGCGGCGTGAGGTCCCGCGGTGAGAGGTTCCGTAGCGAATGAGCGTACCGCTCGAGGGCGCGTGCTGTCTCGCTGCCGAGTTTGCCCTGGCGCTCGGACAGCTGAATCAAGTCGCCGAGATGATCGATCCGTTGGCGGCGAACCGTATCATCGAGCTGATGCTGCAACGCGTCGCATCGTTGGTCGAGGGCAAAAGCATGGTCGTGAAGACGCTGGGCAAGCTCGTGCCGAGCCTGGCTGGCGCGTCGGTGCCATATCACTGAGCCTACCGCTGCCACAGTTGCAATGGCAGCCAGGGCGAGGGCTATCCAGGAGATCATCGCGTGGGCCTATCCTCGGCGGGCATGGCCGCCGTTGGAGCACAAGACCAAAACATGCTTTGCATGGAGCGATGTTTGCCGACCCGGGGTTCGATTTCAAGGGGCACAATCACCGAGCCCATTCTGTTCCCCCCTTTAAAAAGGGGGCTAGGGGGATTTCTTGGCTCGCTACGAGGTGAATCATCAACCTTTCGGGCAGTTTCGCTGATTCGACCCAGCCGGCGTCCCGCCGGCTGGGTCGAATCAGGGGCCTGTTGAAAGCAGTGCCAACAACTGGGACCGAAGCTCAGCGTCCTGACAGCGGGAGAACTTTCGACGCAGCTTCCAATTCAGTAACCGTTGTTCCCAGGCGGGACGATGTTTGCCGTAATAGTAAAGCTGAGCGCGACGGTATTCGATCTCGCCGCGGGCGCTGGGACGCGAGCCGCCTTTGACGTGGTAGGCGACCGCGTCGTCTACCGATTGCAGCTTCCACCCTGCCAAGCGCAAACGCCGCGACAAGTCAACGTCCTCGAAATACATGAAGATCTTCTCGTCGAAACCACCGACCGCTTCGAATGCGGTCCTTCGCACCAACACGCAGGCGGCTGAGAACCAAGCCGCTCCGATCAAGGGCCGTAACCAAGGGGACGGGTTGTGGTGGGCCCAAGCGAGCTGCTCAAAGCGGTTGCGCTGCATTTGTATGGCTTCGCCGAGAACGCTGGTTTCCGGCGCCCAGGCGAACTGCCGTCGACCGTCGGGATAACGCAGCTGTGGTGCGACCAAAGCCAGACGTGGGTCTGCGTCAAGAGCTGCTGAGAGGCGGGGGAGGGCACCGTCGGCGAGCCAAGCGTCGGAGTTGAGCAGCAGCAGCTGCTCGCCGGCGGCAGCGGCGGCAGCTAAATTGTTGGCGGCGCCGAAACCGAGGTTTTCCTCCAACGCCAGCAGTCGGCACTCGGGGAAGGCTTCTTGCACCAAGGTCTCTCGCACCATGGTCACCGAATCATCCGTTGAAGCATTGTCGACCACGATCACCTCGGAGAACGTGTCGCGCTGCTTGGCCAGCTCACTCAGGCAATGATGGAGATGCTCGCGACCGTTGTGGTTGACGACGAGGATCGAGATCATACGCGGTGGATCTCTTCGAGGAAGATTTCGGCGGCGCGTTTCCACTCGAGCCGACGCATGCGCTCGACCCCCTGGGCTGCGACCTGCCGCCGTTGATCAGCGTCCTCGAGACCGGTGCGGGTGACGCGGGTGACAGCGCCGGCGTCGAGGGTCACCACTCGGTAGGGATAATTGGGCCACAATTCGTCAAGGGCCAGGCCTCGGCTGACGACGGGTGGGGTGCCGGCGGCCAGCGACTCGAGGGGCGGCAGACCGTAACCTTCGTAGGTTGAGAGATAGTAGGAGAGGGTGGCTTGACGATAGAGGGGGACCAGATCCTCTTCAGCGACATAGCCGACCCCGACAATCCGATCGCCGACCCCGGAGGCGGCAATCCAGTTGTCGAGATTCTGGCGGCGACGCAACCGATTGCGGCCGGCGATCACCAGGCTGAGGTCGGGATTCTGTTCCGCCACCGCACCAAAGGCGGCGATGACCAACTCGACGTGTCGGCGATCGAGGATTGAACCGACGTACAGCAGGTAGGGGGATTGAATGCCGTAGACCGCAAGGCGCTCGGCCACCTCAGGTTGGTCGGCCACGTCGGAAGCGTCAAAGAATCGATCATCGATCCCAAGGGGGACTATGCTGATGTTGTCGTACGGCACCTTGTAGAGGCGCATCAGGTCGCGGGAGATGCCTTCGGTGTCGGTGAGCACTCGCCGCGCCCGTCGCACCGCCCGTCGCGCCAGCAGCCGGCGACGCCAGCGCTCGCGGCGGGAGAACTCATTCCCCAGAATCTCGAAAGACAGATCGTGCACCGTCACGACGCCGGGAGCTCGAGTGGCGCTCGGGAGACTGTAGGCCGGGGAGAAGACAAGATCGGGCTTGGCGCGGCGAATCAGGCCGGGTAAACGAAGCTGCTCCCAGAAGATGGGACGAGCGTCGGGGCGATGGTCGAACAACGGCTCGAAGCGTGCACCGCCGACAGTCGGCGATGTCCACAACGGATGATCGAAAGGCTCCCCTTTGAAAAACAGCTGCCAGTGAGAAGTGTCTTCGGTTTGCGCCACCCCAGTTAGCAGACCTTCGAGATAACGCCCGACGCCGGTACGATCTCCTTCCATCTCGTAAGCGACAACGGCAATCTTCACCGGCTGTCAACCCTCGGCTCGCTGCGGTCATGGACCTGTTCGGAGGTCAGGCCGTAAAGCGGTGGCGTCTCGACGTCGAGCAGGCCGAGATAGGTGTAAATCTGGGCACGATGGTGGATCTCGTGCTCGATCATCGCCCGCAGCCATTTCCAAACGCTGAGCTTGGCGCCACCGGGAGTCTCACAAGACTCATCGAGGCGCCCATCTGGCAAGGAGCGAAGGATTTCGATCGTCTCTTGGTGCATGCGGTCGAAGTAGGCGAGCACTTCGTCGTAACCCGACGCCAGCTCCTCACCGTGGCCGGGATAACAACTCGGGCGTCCCTGCACGTTCTCGGCGAACATATAACGTTCGAGGGCCGCCAGATGTCGGATCAGGTCGCCGAGGGTCCACTTGCTCGGTCGATACGTCCATTCGATGTGTTCGGGGGGGATGACGCGGATCACCCGTGAGGTGCGGGCGCGAATGCTTGCCCAATATTCGAGGAACGAGTTGATGTCACGAATTTCCATCGGGGTTAGGTCTCGTTGGCTGCGGTTTGCTTGTCTTCTCGATCTTATCCGGTTCGGTGCCGGGCTGAGGTCCCTGACAAGAACAGTTTGAGGACGTCACGCACTGAAGAAGAAAGAAATCTCTGCGCTTTCCGATGACTCGATCGCTATAATTTGCCCGCCATGCCCAAGACCGCTACCAAGACCGGCAAGTTGACGCCGATGTTGCGTCACTATCTGGAGGTCAAACAGCAGCACGACGACGCGATTGTGTTCTATCGCATGGGCGATTTCTTCGAGCTGTTTTTCGAGGATGCTGAACGGGCGGCGCCGATCATGGAGGTGTCGTTGACCGCCCGGGGCAAAGGCACTCCCAATGAGGTGCCGATGTGCGGCGTGCCCCACCATGCGGTGGAAGGTTACCTCGGCAAGTTGCTTAGGGTTGGCCTCAAGGTGGCGATTTGTGACCAGGTGGAGGATCCGGCAGAGGCCAAGGGATTGGTGCGGCGGGAAGTCACTCGGGTCGTGACTCCGGGTACGGTGTCTCAGCCCGAGCTGCTCGACGGCAAAGAAGAGAACTTGCTGGCGTCGTTGATCTGGGCAGGGCAGGTGGGAGCGGGCGCCTTCCTCGACGTCTCGACCGGTAACTTCTTTATCCGCCGCTTCGCGACCGCGGAAGAGGCCCTGGAACAGCTTGCGGTGCTGCGACCACGGGAAGTGTTACGGGAGACCGACACCCTGCCACAGCAAGTCGAGCGCTGGATCGCCGCCGAGGTGCCCTGTATCAGCCCGCTCGACGACGACACCTTGCTCGATCGACGGCGCGCCGCAGATCTGCTCCGCGACCATTTTGAGGCCGCAACGTTGCGCGGCTTCGGGCTCGAAGACGGTGAGCCCGCAGTGCTGGCAGCGGCGGCGGCGCTGGCTTATGCCCGGCAGACGCAGCAGAACGACCTCCGCCACGTCAAGAGCCTGGCGGTGCGGACATCCGGCGACGCCATGGTGTTGGACGCCACCACCCTCAACAATCTCGAAGTCTTCCGTAATCAGCGTGAAGGCACCCGCAAGGCGACGTTACTTGGAGTCCTCGATCGCACCGCGACCCCACCCGGTGGACGCCTGCTGAAGGATTGGTTACGACGTCCCCTGCGTGATCCGCAGGCGATTGCCGAGCGCCACGATGCGGTCGGCGAGCTGATGAGCAGCAGCACCACCCGTGAAGAGCTTCGGCAGTGGCTGTCACAAGTGGGGGATCCCGAACGCCTGTTGAGCCGCGCCGTGCTCGGCTCGATGACACCGCGGGAGGCAGCGGCGCTGCGTGACGGACTGCGCCAAGCACCGTTGATCCTGCAAGAGCTTGCGGGCTGCCAAGCGGGATTGCTCGCCGAGCTCGCCGCCGCCGATCCCTTGCCTGAGCTGGCCAAGGAGCTCGATCGAATGTTGGTGGCGGAGCCTCCAGCAACCTTCAAGAACGGTGGCGTGATCGGACCGGGAGTCGACGCCGAGCTCGATCGCTTCCGTGACCTGGCGCGCAACAGCAAACAGCATATTTTGGCTTTGGAAGCCGGCGAGCGTGAGAAGACAGGGATCGCGTCGCTCAAGATCCGTTACAACCGGGTCTTCGGCTATTACCTCGAAGTCACTAAGACCAACCAACACTTGGTGCCGGATCACTACATTCGCAAACAAACCCTGGTGAATGCCGAGCGTTACATCACGCCGGAGGTCAAAGAGCTCGAAGAAGCGGTGTTGGGGGCCGAGGAACAACAACTGGCGCTGGAAGAACAGTACTTCCGGCAGCTGCTGGAACGCATTGTCGACGACGGCGCCGGCTTGCGAGCCTTGTCGACCGCGCTCGCCACCGTTGACGTGTTGGTTTCCTTCGCCGAACAAGCGGCGCGCCGTAACTACTGCCGCCCCGTGGTGAGACCGATGGGGGAGCCGATCGTGGTGCGGGACGGGCGGCATCCAGTGGTCGAGGCGACCAGTTCGGAACCTTTTGTGCCCAACGATGTCGAGCTTGACGGTGAGACGGCTCAGATCGTTGTGCTGACCGGTCCCAACATGGGCGGTAAGTCGACCTATTTGCGACAAGTCGCCTTGATCGTGCTGATGGCCCAGGCCGGCAGCTTTGTGCCGGCGGCGAGCGCCGAGCTCGGGGTGGTTGATCGGGTGTTTACCCGGGTCGGCGCCAGTGACGACCTGGCGCGGGGTGAGTCGACCTTCATGGTGGAGATGATCGAGACCGCAAATATTCTGCACCACGCCACCAACAACAGCCTCGTCATCCTCGACGAAGTCGGCCGCGGCACCGCGACCTTCGACGGTTTGTCTCTAGCCTGGGCAATCGTCGAGTTTCTGCACGCCAACCGTCAGCCCAAGACTTTGTTTGCGACCCACTATCATGAGCTGACGGAGCTATCGTCGATGCTGTCACGGGTGGTCAATCGCACCCTGGCGGTCAAAGAGTGGCAGGATCGCATCATCTTCCTGCGTCGAGTGATCGCTGGTAGCGCCGACAAGTCTTATGGTATCCACGTCGCCCGTCTCGCCGGCCTGCCGACCCAAGTTGTCGAGCGCGCCGGCGAAGTCCTCGCCAACCTCGAAGCCAAGGAGTACGACCCCACGGGTCGTCCGACTCTGGCCAAAGGTGAGCGCGAGCCGATGCCCGAGGCCGGTAGCGAACAGTTGCCATTGTTCACACCGCCGGAAGAGATCATCGCCCAGACCCTGCGCGATCTGAACGTCGACGAGATGACCCCGCTGGCGGCGCTCAATCTTTTGCAAAGCTTAAAGATGCGGCTCGGCTGATGCGGGTTGCGTAGGGACCGTCAATTCGACGACAATGCTGAGGTGATGCTGATTACGACTCGACGTCTGTTCGCTGTTCTGATCCTGGCGGCCTGGATTGCTCCCAGTGTTGGGGCGACCGTCATCGGGTTTCATGTACTCTTCGGACACACCGAAAAGCATCACGAGGCCGGCCACGATCATGCCGGCAGCCACCAGCGTCACCAGGACCAGCATGCTCTAGACCTGGCGGAGCTCGCGCGCTCAGCGCAACATGGACACCACCACGAGTCCGAAGCGGTTCCGGAGCATGAGCACGAAGTGGTTGTCATTGGCAATCCACCGGTTCTGCGGCCAAGCCATGCTCTCGCAGTACAAACCGTCTCGACTCTCAGCCCCAGGGTGACGCAAAGCGATCACTTGGCGCCGATCCCGAGATCGAGATGGGGCCCCTCAACGGCGCTGTTTACGACCCACTGTGTCTTGCTGATTTGATCCACGGTTCGCGGCCGGGTTCGTGTTGAACCCGAAATCTTGAACCTGGAAAGGAGTCAGCATGTTCCGTTGTGTCTTGGCCGGCTGGCTGTCGGTCTTGATCGTCAGCCCTTGTGTCGCCCAGTCAGAAATCGTTTTCACCGAAGCCGAGTTCCTTTCGGCGCTGGATGAATCTCATCCCGCGGTTGTCGAAAGCTCGGAGGCTGTAACTTTGGCCCGTGCCGACATCGTGGCGGCGTCGGCACTCGAAAACCCGAACCTTGACGTGGTGCGTGAGGACCCTAGCGGGCCGGCCGAACAGATCGACTGGACGATCTCGTGGCAGCTGCCGCCAGCGAGTCGGCGATTGTTGATCGCCGCACAGCGAGAGAAGGTCATCGCGGCGGAGGCTCGACGGGCTCGCCAAATGCTGAAACATCGTCTCGAGATGCGGCAAGCGTATGCGAAATGGGCCATCGCCGCGGCGCGGCGCGCCCGACTTACCGCGCAGGTAGAACAGATGACGACCATGGCGGCCCGCGAACAGGTACGAGTGGAGCGCGGAGAATCGGCCGGTTGGGTTGCTCGGCGTCTGTCCCTGGCTGCCGCAGGCTTGCGCGCTCGGCTGGCCTTGGTGGTCGCCGCGGAAGAAGGTGCGGCGGCCAGGGTCAGAAGCTGGTATCCAGCCTTGTCGGCCGCGGCGCGACCGATGCTTCCGGCCCTCGGACCGGCGCCTCAGCTCAACGCCGAACCTCCCGAGGTGCGTGCTGCGGAAGCTGAGCTCGAGGCCGCCAAGCTGCAACGAGCAGTCGCTGGGCGTTTTGTTCGATCCCCCGAGCTGGTCGCCGGATGGCAGCATGAGGACTTGGGCTCGCAGCGGGTTGACGGTCCGATCTTTGGAGTCAGCTGGTCACTGCCGCTATTTGCCCGAAAGCAGGCCGAGAGAACCGCCGCCGATGCCCGGGTGGTGGCTGCTGGGGCACGACTCGAGAGAACTGGACAGCAGCGCGATGCCCAACAGACGGCAACCCTGGCAAATTATCGCTTGCTCCAGGCGGCGGTCGCGGACGCCGAGTTGGCGGGGGCCGGAAACCAACAGATGTTGCATGCCGCCGAGGCTGCGTTCCTGCTCGGTGAAGCCAGTTTGACGGACCTGCTGGAGACCCGGCGCGCCGTGAGCGAGTCTGAAATGACAATGCTTGACCTGTACCAAGCCGCGTTGGCTGCTCAGCGGCAGCTCGAACGCCTCGCTGGCAACTCCAGCGAAGTTGAATCTACTGAATCTTCGAAACCTTGAAAGGCTTAATGATGATGAACAAGACACTGTCTGTGAGCCCCTCATCGACCGAAAGTAACACCCCATCGATCCTGACCCGATCGGCATTCGTTGCTCTGGGACTCGCGATGGCCTGCCTAGCAATGGCCTGTGGTCAGCAGGGCGCACCCGCCGGGGAGCCAGCTTCCCCCACGGTTGCAGCTGAACCTGCGAGCGCCTCACCGGACGGCGACGCGACCCTAGATGAAACCGAGGACCCTACAGACGACGTGGCTTATGAACCGGCTTATCCTGAAGATGTTAGCGAAGCTGACCTAACCACAGAGGACACATCGCAGCAACAGAGCACACACTCCCATGGTGATGGTGAGGAGCATAGCCATGAGGAAGGCGAAGGCCATGAAGGGGAGCCCGATCAAGGCCATGAGCACGACTGAGCCTGGACGCTGGAGCCTTACGGGTGCCTGGGGCGCTTGGGCCGCGGTGCTGATGATCGGAGCCACTGCGTGTGCTGCGCCGGTGGTGGAGGAACCCACGGCGACGGTGGGCGATACCTGGTCGGTGACGGCTTGGGGGAAACACTACGAAGTTTTCCCGGAAGTTGACGTCCTGATCGCCGGGGAGATCGCCGTGTCTCATACCCACGTCACACAATTGGCGGAGTTTGCGCCGTTGAACGAGGGGACAGTGGAGATTGTGCTCGCCGGTCCGTCCGGTGAGGAAGTCTTTCGCTCCGACCAACCGTCTCGGCCAGGATTGTTCAACGTCGAGGTTTTGCCAGCTGCGACCGGCGAGCGCGAGCTGTTGTTTCGCATCACCGGCCCTGAAGGGAGCGAGGAAATTCGTGGCGGCAAAGTTCGTGTCGGCACCTCGGAGCGACCTGGGGGAATTGTCGTCGCTCCGGCTCCCAAGGGCGCCAGCGACGGTGGCGAACCGTTGGCGTTGCTCAAGGAAGAGCAGTGGCGCAGCGAGTTTGCCACCGGTTGGGTGCGCACTGGGCAGTTGGCCAGAAGTGTTTCTGGACTGGCGCGGGTGCGACCACCGGCGGGGGGTGATCTCTTGCTGACGTCACCGGTTGATGGTGTGCTTCGCTCAGCTTCGAGCTCAGCAGCGTGGCCTTTTGTTGGCCTTGCGGTCGATCGCGGTCGCGCTCTATTCAAGGTTGTTCCTCGGGTAGCCGTCGACCGCAGCCTGGCCTCCCTCGAGGCGGAGCTGACGGGTGTCGATGCGAAACTGGTCGCCGCCAGCGCTCGCTACACCAGGTTGCAAGAGCTCTTAGCCCTCGAGGCCACCAGTCAACGTGAGGTGGACGACGCTGAGGTGAAGGTCGAGACCCTGGGCGCCGCGCGCGCTGCTGCCGAGCGCGATCTGGCGGCGGCACGGTCGGCTCGTCAAGGCAAGGCAGCCGAGGGTTTCGTGCTGCGGGCTCCGTTCCGCGGCAAAATTGCGGCGGTCGAAGCTTCAGTCGGATTGGCGGTGACGGCGGGGGAGCCCCTCGCCCGCCTGGTGCAAACCGATCGGCTATGGCTTGACGTCGCGATCACGCCGTCCGCCGCACGTGAGTTGGCCGACCAGCAGGTTGTCGGGGTGGTGCTCCGTGACGCGGATCAATCTCCGCTGCGGGTGACTGGTGACCTACGGCTCATTTCGATGGCACCTGAGGTCTCGCCGGAAACCGGCACCGTGAGCGTGTTCATCGAGATGCTGGCCACCCCTGGGGTCATGCTCGGTACCACGCTCCAAGCTCAGATTCTGCTCGGCGAAACCCGTCAAGGTATCGTGATCCCTGCCTCGGCGCTGGTTGATGACGGTGGCGTGCCAGTGGTTTATCTGCAGCTCTCGGGAGAGAGCTTCGCCCGTCAAGAAGTGCGAGTACTGGAGCGTCAGGGAGACCACTTGCTGGTCGAGCGTCTGACTCCCGGCCAGCGGCTGGTGAGTCGCGGTGGGGAAGTGCTCCGGCGATCGTCACTGATGTCGAGCGGCGCGGCTCACGGCCACGTACATTGAAGGCGCAACCGATGGGACAACTCGAACGCCTGATTCGTTTCTCACTCCGCCATCGCTGGCTGGTGTTGATCGGCGCGGGGGTGTTGGTCGCCTTCGGCTCAGCTTGGATCACCTCTCTCCCCGTCGACATCTTTCCCGACCTCTCGGCGCCGACCGTCACGGTGATCACCGAAGCGCCGGGCATGGCCCCGGAAGAGGTTGAGCTGCTGGTGACCTTCCCCGTGGAGTCCGCGCTCAACGGTTCACCCGGCGTCAGGCGGCTGCGCTCGGTTTCGGCTGACGGGATCTCGGTGGCCTGGGTCGAGTTCCAGTGGGGGACCGACATCTACCAAGCCCGCCAGGTGGTCACCGAGCGCCTGCAGCGGGTCGACCTGCCAGCCGCAGCCGCCCGTCCTGAGCTCGGCCCGATCTCCTCAATCATGGGGGAGATCACCTTCATCGCCATGACCGCGACTGCCGACGGTGGTGTGGGTCCGATGGAGCTCCGGCGTCTCGCCGAGACTGTCGTGCGCCGCAACCTCCTGTCGATTTCCGGCATCTCCCAGGTTGTTCCTCTCGGCGGCGAGCTGAGGCAGCTGCAGGTCACCGTTCAACCGACTGCCCTGGCGCAGTACGCCGTTCCCCTGTCCGACGTGATCGAGGCCGTGGCTCGGGCGAGCCGCAGCCCCGCGGCGGGCTTCCATGTCGAGGGCGGCCAAGAGTACCTGGTCCGAGGCCTCGGTCGAGCGCGCAGCCCGGACGACATCTCTGCCGCCGTGGTGCGGGTCGAGAACGGGATTCCGCTGCGGGTGGGAGACCTCGCGGCGGTCGAATGGGGCGCCGAGCCGGCTCGAGGGACCGCTTCCTACAAGAATCAGCCCGCCGTCATTCTCTCGGTCCAGAAGCAGCCCGGAACCAACACCCTCGAGCTGACGACGGTGATCGACCTGGCTCTGGCCCGTCTGCAGCAGACCCTTCCTGAAGGGGTGACTCTGGAGAAGGAAAACTTTCGCCAGGCGGACTTCATCGAGGTGGCGATCGGCAACGTCTCGGAGGCTTTGCGAGACGGAGCGATCCTGGTGGTCTTGATCCTACTCCTCTTCCTCGGGAGCCTACGGACCACGTTGATCTCGGCACTCGCGATCCCACTCTCTTTGGTCACCGGGGTCCTTGTCATCTCCACCTTCGGACTGTCGATCGACACGATGACCCTGGGCGGTCTGACGATCGCGATTGGTCTTCTCGTCGACGACGCGATCATCGCGGTCGAGAACATCTTCCGGCGATTGAAGGAAGAACACCTCCTGCCGGCGGGGGAGCGGCGAGAGCCGACCGAGGTTGTCGCCTCCGCGACCACCGAGGTCGTCAGCCCAATCCTCTTCGCCACCCTCATCATCGTTCTGGTCTTCCTGCCGATCTTCTTCCTGCCGGGGCTGGAGGGTAGGCTTCTGCGGCCCCTGGGGCTCGCCTTCATCGCCGCCCTTTCAGCCTCGCTGGTGGTCGCGCTGACGGTGACCCCGGTGCTCTCCGTCCTGCTGCTCGGACGGGCCAAGGTGCTCGACGCGCGCGAACCCTGGCTGCTGCGCGTTTTCCATGCCGCCTACCGTCCAACCCTCGAATGGTGTCTCGGACACCGCCGATCGGTGATCGCGGCCGCGGTGCTGATGGTCATCGCGGCCATCGCCCTCGTGCCCGGCCTCGGTCGCAGCTTCCTGCCCCCGTTCAACGAGGGATCGCTCACCATCTCGGTGGTCAGCCCGCCGGGGATCCCGCTCGCCGACAGCGACCGCCTGGGCAGTCAGGTCGAGGAGGCTCTTCTGGCCTTTCCTGAGGTCGTCTCGACGAGCCGCCGAACCGGGCGAGCGGAGAAGGACGAGCACGTCCAGGGCGTCAACGCCTCCGAGATGGAGGTTGTCCTGGCGCCGCTCGACAACGGACGCTCGAAGGAGGAGCTGGTGGCGGAGATGCGCCGCGCGGTGGCCACCATTCCGGGTACAACCGTCTCGTTCGGTCAGCCGATCAGCCACCGCATCGACCACATGATCTCGGGCTCGAAGACCAACCTAGCGGTCAAGGTTTTCGGCCCCGATCTGGCGGTGCTGCGCTCCCTCGCTTCGCGGGTCGAGCAGGTGCTCGGAACCATGCCGGGTATCGTCGATCTGTCGAACCAGGAGCAGGCAGCCATTCCCCAGCTCGTCATCAACTTCGACCGCACGGCGATGGCGCGGCACGGGCTCTCACCCTCGGATCTGGGGGAGGCGGTGGAGGCGCTCTTCCAAGGCGTTCCCGCGGGCGAGATCGTCGAGGAGGGCCTGACCTCCACGGTAGCTGTGCGGTTGCCGGCCAGCCTGCGCGCGGCGCCCGAAATGCTGGCCGCCCTGCCGGTGTCAACTCCGGCAGGCAACCTGGTGCGCCTAGGCGCAGTGGCCAAAGTCGACCGTGCGCTCGGTCCGTCGATGATCCGGCGCGAGAACGTCCAACGGGTCGCCATGATCACCGCCAACGTTGCAGGAGCCGACTTGGCTGGGACCGTCGAGAGAGCGCGGGCGGCAGTCGACGCACAAGTCGACCTGCCGCGGGGCTACCTGGTGACCTTCGGAGGACAGTTCGAAGAGGCAGCACGCAGCGTCCAGCGGCTGGGTTTCCTTGCCGTGCTAATCCTCGTCGGCATGTACACGCTGCTCTACATCGAGTTCCAGAGCCACCGGGACACGCTCGTGGTGCTCGTCAATCTGCCTCTGGCGCTGATCGGCGGCATCGTTGCCGTGGCTCTCGGAGGTGGCGTCCTCTCGGTGGCGACGCTGGTCGGCTTCGTAACGCTCTTCGGCATTGCGACGCGTAACGGCGTGCTGCTGGTCAACAATTATCAGCGGCTGCTGCGTGAAGGGCGGTCTCTCGGCGAGGCTGTGCGACGCGGCTCAGAGGAGCGAATGGCGCCCATCCTGATGACGGCTCTAACCGCCGGCCTCGCTCTGGTGCCATTGGTCCTGGCGGGAGGCGCCCCCGGTAACGAAATCCAGAGCCCGATGGCTCAGGTGATCCTCGGTGGGCTCCTTACTTCGACGTTCCTGAATCTGGTTGTCGTACCGGTGCTCTATCTCCGGACCCCGGTCGACACGGAATAGGAAGTGGTCTGATTTCGCACAAGACCTAGACTAGAGGTGAATGCCGTCCGGTTGGAAACCCACCGGACGGCAATCCAGGGAGCGACAGGCCTCACGCGATGCTCTGGCCAGACTTTAGTTGTGCAGCAAGATCACATCCCACGCGTGGACGAGATCGCTCTCTCTTCCCACCAGCGACCAGAAACGAAACTCGTTGCCGTAGTCGTCCACCTTCCGAGATTCCCCATAGGCGAGATCTAGAAACAGGATACCGGCATCCGAGAGCGTGAGCAGCTCGCCAACGTCAGAGACGCCGTCGTGGTTATCATCGAGCCAAAGGCGCAGCAGCTCGAACACGGCATCGCTCGGTGTGATGTAGCCGTCCGGGTCTCCTCCGTTGGCTTGAGCATCGAAGACTGCCAGAGCGGCGAAGCCGTTCGGCTCCTCTGAGGCTGGCTGCGGCGTCACGCCTCCGAACAATTCCGACCCGTCGTCAATGATGCCGTTCGCGTTGCGATCCAGCACCAAGAAAGCATCATCGGAACCGCCAACCGTCCAAGCAACACGATCCCGGTTTCCATCCGCGTCGATGTCGAAAACGACGCCGCCCAAAATCGGCGTCAGCTCGTATCGTTCATCAGCCAGACTGATAACAACCGGCGTGGTTCCGCCTGGCCCGCATTCTTCGACACATTGATTGTCTTCGTTCGCATCGTCACCGTCGGGGCTGCCGGGCTCTGGCTCCTCGTTACTCAGCCAGAAATCGTCAATAGCCTGGCAGTCTGCGGCCGTTGCAGGCCCGAATAATCCCGCCCCTTCCATGATGTTCACGCCAAAGCTAGTTGTACAATCTTCTAGCCCTAAAGCATGCCCTATTTCGTGCTGGGTGATTAGGTCGAAAGAGAACAGGTTGCAAGGGGTACCGTCTCTCAATTTCTCGTATATCGTGATATTAGTCGAATCCAAAGCGGCCCCGACTGGCGGTCTAGCAGGCCGTGGTGAAAGTCGAGAGATGGCTGCTTGAGGGGGCTACACCAAGTTGGTGTAGCCGGTCCGACGCGGTA
>JAJCXQ010000316.1 GCA_029263355.1 Acidobacteriota bacterium
ACTCCACGACCCTCGACCAGCCAGCCCGTATCGGTCAGTCTCTCAACACTCTGGTCCACGCTGGCTAGCTGCTGGACTGTCTCGATTTTCGGCCTGCGGAGCCCGTCATTTCCGTCGCAGGCGGCGACAGGCCCGAGCTCCAGGGTATCGCGCCCTCTCACGCTGAGAATGAACTGCCGCCTCGCGCCCCATATCCATCAACCAACCCGGTCGCGGAGCCAGGAGGCAACACATCCATTCAACGGATCTACCTCAAACGCGAATCGACACGAGGCGCCGGGCGCATCCGAACTGGCCCAGATGAGACGATCTATGCCGCTAGCCGACGGCGACATCGAGTCTGGCGAGTGAGCCCCGACTTCCAAGAATGGCACAGTTTAGGCAGGTTCGGCCAGGCTCCGGGAGCATTCCTGATGCCCTACGACCTGGATATCGATGGGCAAGGCAACGTCTTCGTTGTCGAGCGGGGAAACCTCAGGCTACAGAAGCTGAGTCCTAGCGGCGACGCTCTGCTGCAGTTTCCTCTCGATCCTAATGCGAGCTCGGTCGCAGCCCTCCCCAACGGCAGGCTCGCCGTGGCGAACGCCAAGAGTGGCGCCCGGATTCTCCGGTTCGAGGAATCCCTCGTGAAGCCGGAGCCGTTCGTCGAGTTCCGTTCCTTTCCCTGGCTCCGCGACCGCATCGAGATCCTCATCGTGGACCTGGTAGACCGCCGAAACACCTTCGAGAAATCCGAAATGGCTCTCAATGAGGTCTACCTGGAGTCTGGGCCGTCGGGTCGCCTCTACGTCCTATCGGTTTGGGAGCCGATTCTGCAAGCCTACGACTCGAAGGCTAAGCTCATTTTGGAGCTGCCTTTCGAATTTCAAGGATTGATCGAGAAGACCGAAGAATTCCACCAGACGCTCGACGAGATGCTCGCCGCCGGCGCTCTCGGGGTGCGACTGATCTTTCAAGACCTGGCGATTGACCCAGCCGAAACGACAGCGGCCGTTGTCGTCTCAGGCGAGTGTCCCGGAGTGGTTCTGGTCGCGATCCGCGACCAGGCGACGTTAGAGCTTTGCCTACTCGATCCCGAGGGTGAGCCGTTCGCGCCGGGAACCATCGCTCCGACCCGTGATGGGCGGTGGCTGGTCGCCAACGAACTGGGAATCTTCTCCTTCAAGATGCCAGACCTCAGAACCAGCGAGGAACCACCATGATCTCAAACAAGAAACTGTAGATGCTTGATCGCTTCGATGTGCTCGGGCGGGGAGCGCACTCAGAAAGGAGACCGAAAATGCTGAACCTGAAAAAGCTGGCAACGACACTCACTGTGTTCACCATGGTACTTGGAGCGACGATGTTTCTAGTGCCTGATCAGGCGTGGGCGAGCGCCAACCCGTGCAACGTCCGCTGCCTGACCAACAACTTCTTCCTCGATTGCACCTGGGGAGGTAGTTGGCAAGACCAGTATTGCTGTTATACCAATCCTTGGATTGGCTGCCAAGCCTACTGGTGCGCGACCGGTGTCCCGATCCTCACCAAGTTCCTTTGTTAGCAGCCCCGATCTCGGGAGCAGGTATCAGAGCACTAACGTTGAAAGCAGATTGCTGGCCGGAAAACCTGCAAGCTAGTCCCTAATGTTCTTCGCACGAGCAGCATCGAAGCTTCCTTACTAAATCCTTGACCGTAACAACGATCAGGCGTCGATGGCCTGCACAAGCTGGCCCGGACTTACTTGGTGTTGACCTTCCGAAATCAACCACTCGCCGGCTTCCAAGCCGCTCGTGACCACGATTTGATCGCCAACCACCGGCCCGAGCTCGATGCGCCGTTGCACGGCTCGACCATCTTCCACCACGTAGACCACCCGCGCGTCCTCGAGCTCGACGATCGCCGCCAGTGGCGCCAGCACCGCCGCGGGGTAGGTACGGCGAGGAATCTCGAGGCGGGCATACATGCCGGGGCGCAGTCGGCCGTCTGAGTTGTCGAGCTCGACTTCGATATCGAGGGTCCGAGCCGTCGCATCGAGCTCGGCAGCCAACGAGGTCACCGTCCCGCGGAAAATCTCATCGGGGAAGGTGTCGAGTCGGAGCTCGGCGTCCAGGCCAAGCCGAACAAAAGGCACATCGGAGCTCGCCACTGGCGACCGTGCCTTCAGGCGGCGCACTTCCATCAACTCGACCACCGCCTGCCCCGGCGCCAGATAATCACCCACTTCGACGTGGCGAGCCGCTACCGTACCGCTCCAAGGCGCCGCCAACCGAGATTTTTCTAACATCAGGCGCGCAGTCGCCAGCTGCGCCTCTGCCACGTCACGCTCAGTCACGGCGTCGAGGTATTGATTCTCGGTGATCGAACGTCGAGCCAACAGCTTCTCCGCTCGCCTGAAGAGCTCACTGCGATGGCGAAACACCGCTTCCGCCTCCGCCAGACGTTGGCGGAGATCGCGGGTGTCGATCTCGACCAGCACCTTCCCTGACCGCGCCACGTCACCTTTGTCGACGTGGACTTTCTCCACCACCCCGGCCACCTCGGCTGCTAATACCGCACGCCGCATAGGCAGCAACTCCGCCGGCAGGCTGGCCTTGTCCACCACGTCACGGGACTCGATCAATACCGTCGACACGGACACCACACGTTCGGCGACCGGTTCAACTTCCGAAACGGCGGGTTCGTCGGCGCCACAACCTGTGTGGAGCAACACCAACAGCAACAGGGGCAGTCCCCCCCATGTCGGCTGCGACTTTTTCACGCTCCCCTGGATCATCCTTCCACCTCCCGAGACGATGCTTCGGTCAGCGCTGGCGGCAACGTCGTTTGTGGGACCGGCGTCTCTTCGGCCCAGGAGCGGGTCGGCAAACGTCCCGCCGCACGCAGCAGGCGCGCTGCCTGAACCCAGGCATCGTAGAGCGCGTCGACGAGAACAAACTCGGCCTGAGTCTCCTGCTCTTGAGCATCAAGCAAATCAGCCTGGATCGCTGCCCCCTCCTGATAACTCTCGAGCGCTACCCGACTTGCTTCGCGGGCTGCTTCGGCTGCCACTCCGGCAGCACGGTGACGCTGGTTCGCCGTCCGGTAGCCTGCCAAGGCTTCTTCGATCTCGTGGGCAATTTGCCGCTCGAGGTCCTCGAGCTGCCACTCCAACTGTCGACGGCGACTCTCCAGCTGAGTGAGCTCACCTTTACGCCGACCGCCATCGAACAAGCTCCAAGTGACCCCCACCGAAATCGCCCAATTGGCGAACAGTGAGTCCTCCAAGTCGTCGATCAACCGCACTTGACGTCCATACGCCCCGGCGAGCTCCACCTGCGGCCGACTGTCGGCGACGGTGACAATCCGTTGCCGGCCCAGGGCTTCGGTCTGCAACTCGAGATCACGAATCTCTGGACGCTCGGTGCGCGCCCAGGCCAGCAGTTGGTCGAAGTCCGGCGGCGACGGCAGCTCGGCGGCGTTTTCCACGACGTCGATCGCCGTGCCCAACTCGATCCCGAGCTCCACTCGCAGGCGGCTGCGGGCAACATCGACCTCGCCACGGATACGTACGACCTCCGGCGCCACTGCGGCCAGCGCGGACCGCGCCCGCAGCAGCTCGAGCTGGGTCGCCGCCCCCAGTTCATAACGACCCTCGACAACCTCGAGCGACCGCTGCCGAGCCTGCTGCTGGATCTCGATTGTGGCGAGAGCGCCCCGCGCCTGCAACAAACGGTAATAAGCCTCCGTCGCCGCCAGCACGGTATCGAGCTCGACGGTGCCGATCTGAGCCTCGGTGATGTCCACCACCAGCTCCGCCAAATCTACCGCGGCGCGCACCTTGCCGCCACTGTAGAGCGTCTGCTTGAGCTCCAAGGCAAAGTCCCACAGCTCTTGCTCGCCGGGCCTGAAGCCTGGGAACAGATCCACGATGTTGTCGAAGTCCGAACTGTTGAGGAACGTCGGGTTGCGATTCCGACTCCACGAGCCCACCAGGTCGATCTGGGGCCATGCGTCTGCTGAGACTTCGTCGACCCCACCCGCCACCTCCACTCCGCGCTCGACTTCCGCTTGCAGCGCCGGGTTACGCGCCAGCGCAATCTCCACCACCCGTGCCAAATCGAGACGCATCGGCTCAGCGTCCTCAGCCTCCGAGGACGGAGCAAGGAGCACCATCGCCAGCACCCAGACGTACATTCGCCAAAAGCCAGGCATGTGTCGGTCCCGAAATGATCGATACAAAGAAAAGCTGCGGTGGGAACGGAAGCAGTGAGAAACTACAGATCTCGAAGGTGTGCGAGCCGGATCTTGCCCATATGCCTCACTTCGACTCTACCAGACTTCTGGATGATGCCACTCCGAGGTTCAACCATTGCTTCGAACCGGAGCCGAACCAGGGCGGAAGATCGCGGTGATCAACCCGCCAACGGCAACTCATACGCAGCAGCTTCTCCGCCATTGCGCACCAACAGCAAAGAGCCGTACAGGGCGATGTTGTTCCAGCTCTTACCTTCGATCGCCTGGAAGCGGCCAAGGATGTTGTTCTTGCGCTCTGGCGAAGCCTCGATCAACAGGACTTCACCGGACTCAGCGAGTACTAGCAGCAGATCGCGGACCCGCAGGATCTGACCATGCTTGAAGCGACCGCCCTTCCACATCCGCTCGCCGGTGGCGAGCTCGATACATTCCAGGATGCCGTCGGAAAGGCCGTAGACGTAGCCATCTTTGATCGCGACGTTGGTGAACTTGGTGCGCATGACCTTGGAGTCTTGCCAGATTTCTCGGGTATCGAAAGTACCGTCACCTTTCGCCTCCAGCTCGATCAAGGTTGCGCCGAGGGCGTAACCTTTGGACAAGAACACTTGATTGGGGCCAACCGCCACCGCCTGTGAAACGTTGGAGTCGGCGTTGGTGTGGCCCTCGCGGGCATGCCGCCACAGCACTCTGCCGGTGGCCACGTCATGGCCGCTGGCGCTCGACTCGTTGACGATCAGGATCTGGCGCACGCCGCCGACCGTGGCCACCGCTGGCGAGCTGCAGCTGATCTGCTCGTCGCCGCCTTCCCACACCTTGTCGCCGGTACGCTTGTCGTAGGCGACGAGTGACACCTGTTTGCCGCTCGCCGGACCACCGGCGGGAACAATCAACAGCTCATCGACGATCAGCGGTGAGCCGGAGCGGCCGTAAGGCAGCTCTTTCGCCTCTTGTTGCGGGCTCATGTCGAACTCCGCCAACAGATCTCTCTCCCACACCACCCGGCCAGTGGCCCCGTCCAGGGCCAACAAACGGCCCATCGCCCCCTGAGTGTAAACCATCCCGTTGTCGATGGTCGGCGTCGTGCGCGGGCCGTTACCCGCGACCGCCCGCTCATCCCGCGCAACGGCGGAGTGACTCCACTTCCCCTCCCCAGTGCGAGCGTCACACCAAGTGACGTTTACGTCCACACCGCGCTGTTCCATGGTGACAGCGTAGCCATTGACCACCGAGAATCCGCCCCAGCCAGCGCCGATCGGCTGCCGCCACAACATCCTCGGCGGCCGAGCCTCCCAGTCTCGCGCCAACGTGATGTGATCCACCCCCAGGTCACGGTTGGGGCCGAGAAACTGCGGAAAGTCGTCGATAGTGGAGGTCATCAGATCCACCGTGTCGCCCGCCGCCGCTAGCGAGCCAAGCGCGCGGTCGGGTTCTTCCGCCGAGCGCAGCACGAACCGCGGCACAAACTCACCGGAAACGTCTTCGAATCGAAACAACGACGAGAACACAAAGCCGAAGACACCCAACACCAACAACGGAACAAATCGCATCCACCAACGTTGGCCGCTCGCCAACAGAAACCACAGCAGCCACACCACCGGCAGCATCGTCGCCGCCATCATCGAAAAGGCGTTCGCCATACCGTGGTCACCGAAGGCATCGGTGGTCTGCATCCAGAGGATGGCACCCAGAATCACCACCAACAAAAACCAAACTAGGCGGCCAGCGAAACACCCGCGACCGGAGATCGGGGGCATCCAATGCTGTTTTCGTTCGGACATCTCGACTCCTTGATTCTGACTAACCGGTGTTCTGCAGCCCCTGAGAGATTCCGTGAACCGTTGAGATCAGAGCCCGCAACAGCGAATCATCGCTGCGTTCCGACGCCCGCCACCGACGCAACAAGTCGACTTGCAGGAGGCTCATGGGGTCGACATAGGGGTTGCGCAGCAGGATCGAGCGCTGCAGATTGGGGTCGCCGTCGAGCAGGGTTTCGATGCCGGCCAGATCTCGCACCAGATTCGCCGTGCGCTCGAACTCGGTTTGGATACGAGCAAAAATCTCCGCCCCCGGCGCACCGGCCAACTCGGCGTAGCGCGCTGCAATTGGCATATCCGTCTTGGACAGCACCATCTCGACATCCGACAGCAGAGCGCGCAAAAACGACCAATCCCGCACCATCTCAGCCACCTGATCGCGACCGTGATCGGCCACAGCACGCTCCAAGCCACTGCCGAGCCCATACCAGCCGGGCAGAATGTGGCGACTCTGGGTCCAGGCGAAAACCCACGGGATTGCTCGCAGGCTCTCGATGCCGACTCGCGCTCGCCTTGATGACGGTCGCGAACCGATCAACATGCGCTCGATCACATCGATCGGCGTCGCTTGCCGAAAGTAGTTGATGAATCCGGGGTCCTCATAGACCAAAGCACGATAGGTCTCGCGGCTGTGGTGGGCGATCAACTCCATCAGAGTCGCCCATTCGGCTTCGCGTTTATCCACCGGCGGAGGCGCCGCGGTCGCCACCGCCACCGCACCGGTGGCCTGCTCGAGAGTGTGCAAAGCGATAGCCCGGACACCGTATTTGGCGTTGATCACCTCACCTTGCTCGGTGAGCCGCAAACGACCGGCCACCGAACCTCTCGGCGCCGCCAGCACGGCACGTCGAGTCTTGCCACCACCGCGGCTGATCGACCCACCACGGCCGTGGAAGATCGTGAGCTTCACTCGATGCTTTTGGTGGGTCGCGACCAACGCTGCTTGCCCCTTGTTCAGCGCCCAGCGCGACGCCGCCAACCCGCCGTCTTTGTTGCTGTCGGAGTAGCCGACCATCACCACTTGACGCTCACCGCGCGCCGCCAAATGCCGCCGATAAGTCTCATCGGCCAACAGCGAGTCCATGGTGTCGGACGCCGACTCCAAGTCTTCGACGGTCTCGAACAGCGGCGCCACATCGAGAGGTACAATGGATCGAGGGTCAGAAACCTCAGTGTCCGCGGCAGCTTCGACCAAACCCGCCCAACGCGCCAACAACAGCACGGACAGGACATCGTCGACCGCCCGCGCCATACTGATGATGTAGAGGCCGGTGGCACGGCGACCATAACGCTGGCGCGCGTCGGCCAAAGCGCGAAAGACGTCCAGCACCGCGATCGCCTCAGCGTCGTCGGCGGCGATCTCCGGCAATGACAACGATTCGTTGGCTGATGATTCGGTCGCAGACCATTCTCTAGACGAGGTCAGCTCGTGCCGCAATCGGGTCGCACGCTCGGCCGCTGACCAGCTACTCCAATTGTCCTCACCCAATACCCGACCGATCACCCCGCGATGCACCTCGGCGTCTTGACGCACAACCAGAGACGCGAGAAGAAAACCTAAGGATT
>JAJCXQ010000317.1 GCA_029263355.1 Acidobacteriota bacterium
TTGACGCAACCGCCCGACGCAGCAGCGAATCCCGCATCGAGAAGCTCTCCGTTTGCTCGGCGCGACTTTGAAGCAAGACACCAACATTCTGGAGTGTAGCCGCCAGCTGACCTCGCTCCCCTGCAGCCTCTGCCAGCTCGCGATTCCGCTTATACCACGCCTCGGCCGCGTCGAAGTCGCCGCGATTCCTTTCAGTGACGGCAAGCAGGCCGTAGGTACCCATTTCGCCCCTCTTATCGCTAGCGCGCTGGAACGCCCTGACGGCTTGCTCGTAGAGGGCCACCGCGGAGTCGTATCGCTTTTGGTTGTACTGCAAGCCGCCCCGCTGCTGAAGCAAGACACCGATCAACTCTTGATCATCAACCCGCCGAGCCAGGTCGAGCGCTCTGCCGTACCGCGTCTCTGCTTCGGCATAGCGACCTTGCTCCATCAGGATCCGGGCACATTGGCTATGGCCAACCGCCGCATTGCTTTGGGCTTCCAGCTCTTCATCGATCACGACCCCCCCTTCCGCATGCTCCAGCGCCTCATCGTGACGACCGAGGCTCCGAAGCGCATTGGCGAGATCCCCCAGCGCGGCTGAGAGATTGCCGCGAGCTGCTCTGGCTGAAAGCTTCTCCAAATGGTCAACAGCCCGCTGGCTCGCCTCGATCGCTAGCCGTGGACGCCCAGCATCTCCGAGAATCTGCCCCGAAACCCGATAGGTCGTTCCGATCTGGAAGGCAGTGTCCTCGGGATCTTCCAACCCCTCAGTCTCCAGGCGACCCGCAAGCTGCTGCAAGGCAGTGACCGCCTCCTCGAGCCGACCCACGGAGAACAACGCCTGCGCATGAGTCCGGATCGCAGCGCAAGTCGCGCCGTCGAGCTCGGCGCCTTCCGGAAAATGAGACCGAACCGTCTCGGACAACCCGTCGCGCTCACGCCGACGCCCGGCCCTCTCGAGGAAGCTCTGCAACGTATTCGCGATGTGCCACCCTTTTTGACGATCCCCACGACGGAACGCCAAGTCGATCGCCGCCCGGGCGTTGGCCTCCTCCCGAGCCATGAGCTCCATCCCCGCCGCAGCAGCCTGCCCTCCCAAAGCGCTATCGACCTCGCCGCTGACGCCCAAGTAGACCTCAACGAAACGCTGCTGCGCTGTATCGACGTCCGGTACGTCACTCGCCCGAGCCGCGAACGGTAGGGTCGGGTGGAAGCGGACGAACGGAGTCTTGAACCTCGCCAACTCCTCTACCCCTACCAAAGCCGTCGACTCCAACTCTCGACGGACCGTCGCCCAGGCATCCGCCTTCAGCCCCGTGAATTTCAGGATGCTCAGCTCCATCGCACCACCCCGAAACCACGCCAGCCACGGCAGCACCTCCCGCGCTGCCGGGCTCAACCGCGACGTCGAGAACTTCAGGGACGCCCGCAACGAGCGATTCCGCTCCACCTCCGCATCCTCATCCACAAACTGATCGAGGCACCCCGCAAAATCCTTCCGGATCTCCTCCGGCGTCAATGTCCTGAGCTGTCGGATCACCAACGAAATCGACAGCGGATGATCCTCCAGATCATCCAGCACCTGCCCGATCTTCTCCGGCTCATAACCCTCCCGCTCCAGATCGATCGACTCCAGATCCGCAATTGATGTCACCAGATACAGGCTGTCATGCCGCTCCAACCCTGAGAGCGGCACCTTCTTGATTTGCGGTAACCCCGTATCATCCGGCCGACACGTCACCAGCAGCCGCCCCTGCGGCTTGCCGCTCGTCAACCGCTCGTAGAACGACCGCAGCCGGCTCCGCTCAGATTCTTCGAAGCGGAGTAATCCATCGCTACCCTCCTGATACTGCGGCAACGTCGACTCGAAGTTGTCCCACACCAGCAGCACCCGCCGCTCGCGAAACAGGCGTACCGCCGCCTCCACCTGCTCTTCCGGCGACCCCTGCGAAAACTCCAAACCCGCCAGCGCCTGGCCAAAGATCTGCACCAACCGATCCAGGCTCCGCACCTGCTCGAAGCTACAGAACACCGCCGCCGCAAACCGCCCTTCCCGCAACCACCACGACGCCGCCTCGCGCGACAGCGCCGTCTTGCCCATGCCGCCCATACCCGCCACCACCACCGCATTGTGCTGCTGGAACGCTCGACGCAGCTCCAGCAGCTCGAGCGCCCGCCCCTGAAAACGGTAGTTGGGCTCGGGCGGAAATTCGAACAGATTCGTCTCCCACGGCTTGTCGTCCGCACTCGAACGACGCTCTGAAACCGGAGCGAGCTCCACCGCGTCCGCCACCAACGACGGATCCGGCCCCACCTGGTAGAGCTGCGGAATGAACCAATCCTGAAGCTGCACCGTCGGCGGGTTGGGGCCCAACGCCAACCATCGCCGTGGGTTGGCTCGCAGCCCGGAGCGCGCCTTGGACAAGGCGGTGCCGACCGATTTGCCGCTCGCCAGCTCACGGTAGAAGCGCTCCACTAGCAAGCGCGCCGCCTCGATGTGTACGGAATGGCTGAAGGCGACCACGCTGCCAACGCCGCTATCGAGTAGGGCTGGCGCCACCGAGCCGAAAACCGGCTGCTTCGAGAGATCCGCAGACTGGCACGCCTCCAGCATTACCAGCGGCACCTTGAGCATCGACAGCAGATCGCCGAGCTGCCGCCCCGGCACCAGGTCGACCTCACGATTCTCCTTCTCGAAACTCAGGGCGCCGACGCCCAGCTCCCGCAGGTAGACGCCATGGCCATCGAAATGCACGATGTGGAAGGGTCGATCCTCGTCTTGCGCCCGGGAGAGGCGCTCTTCGAGCTCTTGCAGGGTCGGTGGCTCGCACTGCTCGACCTCCACCGAACCCTTGGGCAGGTGATCCAGCCCATCGAGCAATGGGCGGATGAAAGTCCGCGGGTCGATGAAGCTGGAGTCTTTGGGTCGGCTGGTGATCATCAACAGCCGCAGCGGCATGCTGAGCTCGAGGATCTCGAACGGTTTGGCGCCTTCGAGCTGACGACGGATCGAGACGCCACGAAACGCCAACGGGCCGCGCCGGTCACGCATCAGCTCCCAAGGCTGCACCAGCACGTCGGACTCGTTGGTGCCGAAGGTCAACTGCACGGGGCGTTTCAGGCGCCGGGCTTCGAGAATATTGCGATAGACCTCGCGCCCCTCCGCGGTGCCGAACACGGCTTCAAAAAGCGCGCGCCCCCACGGGTCGATCCTAGCTTCGATTCGAGTCGCCTTGGCCTGGGTGCCGGCGCCGATGAAACTAGCGTACTTTTCGAGATACCAGCGCAGGTCGGCCGCATCCCCTTCGCTCAGCGGCAGCGGCAGCTCGAACGGATCCGAGATCTGGCCATCGTGGTCGATCCAGCGGGCCTCGTAGCCAGTGGGGGGATGGTTCTTGGCCTCGGCGTCGGGGTTGACGGTCGGGCGGGTGATCACGAGGCGAACGGAATAGGGGGTCATGGGGTCTCCTTTTAGGTCATTTAGAGACAGGAGACCCGGCGATTCGATTATGGGACCATCGAATCTTGTTTGGTCACTCCGCTAGGCTCGCAGAGCAGCGCTGATGGCGGCGGC
>JAJCXQ010000318.1 GCA_029263355.1 Acidobacteriota bacterium
TTGGCAATCGGACGGCCGATCGGCACGCTGGAGTGACTGCCGACTCCGGCGCCGCCGCGATAAGCTTCATAAGTGACGTCGATTGCGGCCTCGGTGGGCCCGTAGAGATTGTGTAGGATCGAGGGCGTATCGGCGCGACCGCCGAGCTGCCGCTGAAAGCGTTCGGCGAGAGCGGTGGGAAGGGCCTCGCCGGAACAAATCACTCGACGCAACGAATTGCACTGCGCCGCCGCGTCCCGTTGTTCGAGGAAGACCTGCAACATCGAGGGTACGAAGTGCAGAGTCGTGATTTTCTGGGCGACGATCGTGCGCAGCAGATAGGCGCCATCGCGGTGTCCTGCAGGCTTTGCCATCACCAAGCGAGCGCCGACCAATAAAGGCCAGAAGAGCTCCCACACCGAGACGTCGAAGGTGTACGGAGTCTTCTGAAGAACCCGATCTTCAGCCGTCAACCGGTACTCTTGTTGCATCCAACGCAACCGATTACAGATCGCCCGGTGGGTGTTGATTGCGCCTTTGGGCTGCCCGGTCGAACCCGAGGTGTAAATCACGTAGGCGGCATTGTCCGGCCGACTTCGGGAGCGGAAATACCCACGCGAATCGTTCTGTCGCGACGACGGATCGTCGATAGTCAGCACCCTTGCGGTCGTCACTGGTAGCTCACTGCGCAGGTGCCGTTGGGTCAAAACAGCTTGCGGCCGGATATCTGCCAGGAGAAACTCCAGGCGGGACTTCGGCTGCTCAAAATCGAGCGGCACGTACGCACCACCGGCCCGTATCACGGCCCACAAGGCGACCACCAACTCGAGCGAACGTTCCATGACCAGGGCGACGCGGGACTCCGGGCAGACGCCCAAAGAAACAAGCTCCGCGGCCCACCCATCTGCCTGGTCGGCGAGCTCGCGGTAAGTGAGCTGCCGATCCTCGAAAACAACCGCGACTTCGCCTGGAGAGCATTCGACCTGACGCTGCAACAAGACATCCAGACAATCTGCCGACGCTCTTTCGCTGCTGGTGTCGTTCCAGGCCACCAGCAACTGCTGCTGTTCGGCGATCGATAGAGGGCTGAAATGCTCGTACCGCGCTTCCGGATCGTGGACCATCGCCTCGAAAACGCGCCGAAAGTATTGAACCATGCTCTCGATCTGTTCTTGGTGAAACACCGCAGCGTGGTACTCGACCCCCAGCTGAATATCGTCGGTTTGCGGATCCTGATGGAAGTTCACCACGCAGGGCAGATCGGTTTCTTCAAAGCCTTTGTAGCCGAGAAACTCGACATCGCGCACTTCCAGCACCCGCCGGTAGATGTGGTAATGCATGAAGTTGAAGTTGATCTCGAGCAACCTCTCGCCGCCGCCGTAGAGGCGTTGGAGCTCGGCGATCGGATAGCGCCGGTGCGGAAGAACATTCGCCTCGGCCGCGAAGGCCGCTCGAATCAGGTCCAGCCAGCTGCCGCCGCGGAGTTCGCAACGCAGCGGCACGGCGTTGAGGAACAAACCACTCACCTGGTCGCCGGCCTGGCGTTCCAGTCGACCGTTGACCACCAGGCCGGTGCACACGTCGTCCTGGCCGCTGAGCAAGCTCAAGACGTCGAGGTGAGCCGCCAACAGCAGGCTCTTGACCGGCACGCCGGTGCGTCGCGCCAGGGTATGGAGTCCCTGTGAGATTTCCTCCGGTAAGGTCAAGATGCGGACTCTGGCGTCGAGTCCAGGCCCGGTTTGGGGCGCTTCAGGTCGGCGCGGCAAGACAACCCGCTCCGATTCGGTGAGCGTCCGCTCCCAGAAGTTCCGAGTGATCTCGGATTCCAGAATCTTGCGTTCCGCGGCCACAAATTCGCCGTAGGACAGATCCGGAAGAGGCTCGAGAGGCGGCAGGTCCCAATCCATTCCGCGTAGATACTCGCGAACCAACTCGGTGACCAAAGAATGTCGGCTCCAGCCATCGAGGATGGCGTGGTGGAAACTCACTGTGATCTGGCAGGCTTCTTCGGTCACCTGGAAGAGAAAGGTCCTGAACAGCGGTGCACGCTGCCAATCGAAGGCGTTGTGGGTTTCAGCAGCGACCCAATCTTCCCAGGCTTTCTCATCATCGCCTCGATCTCGCCAGTCCTCGACCCTCACCGGAACTTCGACACTCTCCTGGATCAGTTGGAGGGGTTCGCTGTAACTGGTGTAGTCGAAAGCAGTGCGGATCGCCGCGTGCCGGCGGGTGATCGTTGCCATCGCTCGACGGAAGGCATCGGGGTCAAATGGGATGCGGAAACGATAACTGCCGACGTCGTGATAGGTCGCGGCATCGGTGCTCGACAGACTGTGGAAGAGCATGCCCTGTTGCATCATGCCAAGAGGAAACGCGTCCTCGACTCCGGTAGGAATCTTGGTGCGATCTTCTTCGCTGAGCAGTGCGAAGGGTTCGTAGGACGAGTCTTCTTCGCCGATTGAACCCTGGCCTCGAGGACTCAGGCTAGCGCTCAAAGCGGCGACCGTCTGATGCTGGAAGACATCGGCGATGGTGAATTCAAGACCCCTCTGCCGTGCTTTGGCGCGCAGCTCGATGCTGCGAATCGAATCGCCTCCGAGATGGAAGAAATTGTCGTGGATTCCCACCTGTTCGAGGCTGAGGACTTCGCCCCAGGCCTCGCTCAGAAGCTGCTCGGTCGGATTCCGGGGCGCGACGTAGGCAGACCGCGAACGCAGCTGCCCGAGATCGGGAGCTGGCAACCGCCGTCGGTCGACCTTGCCGTTGGCATTGAGCGGCAGCTTCTCCAGTGGTACGAAGGCGGCGGGCAGCATGAAGTCGGGAATCCTGCGACGGAGAAACTCACGCAGTTCAGCGACCGCGGGCATGACGCCGTCGGGCACCACATAGGCCACCAACCGCTCGCCATCATCGTCACGCAGCATAGCGACGCATTCACGCACCTCGGCATGGGCGACGGTCGCCGATTCGATCTCCCCCAGCTCGATGCGAAAGCCGTGAAGCTTGACTTGATGATCGAGACGTCCGAGGAATTCGTAGCCACCTTCGGAGAGGCTGTGAACCCGATCGCCGGTTTGGTACATTCGCGCCCCGAGGACGTCGGCGAAGGGATCGGGCACGAAACGTTCGGCGGTCATCGCCGGACGGCCGCCATAGCCACGGGCCACGTTGAGACCACCGATGACAAGTTCCCCTGCCTCCCACAAGGCCCGCGGCTCGAGGTTGGCGTCGAGGACATAGATCCGACTGTCGGCGAGCGGTCGCCCGAGAGGCAGGCCGGCACCGATACCCGTCAGCTCGTCGACCTGATGGGTGAGGACCCCGACGGTCGTTTCCGTCGGGCCATAGTGATTGAGGATTCGGCACTCCGGCGCCGCCCTGCGAAGCTCCTCGACCCACTCACGACGGGCTGCTTCGCCACCGAGAACCAACAGTCGCCGCGGCAGAACCCACTCGGGCCGATCCGCTGACTGGAATGCCACGAGGTGACTGGGGACGATCTTGAGGGCGTCGATCGCCTCGCGCTCACAGTATTCCGCGAAGGCATCCGGGTTGGTCAGGCGGTCCTGCGAGATCACGTGCAGGCAGGCGCCGGAGGCCAAAGCCCCGTAGACCAACGTGTTGCCGAGGTCGGCGGCGAAAGACGAGACCATGGCGCAGTTGGCTGCCGGCGACAGATCTAGTCGCGGCAAGACACCGACGACGTAGTTGACCAGCTGGCGGTGCTCCACCATCACGCCTTTCGGCTGCCCTGTGGAGCCCGAAGTGAAGAGAATGTAAGCGAGATTGGAGGCCGTCGCCAGTGAGGTCGGAACCGTGTCCGGATACTCGGCGATGTGAGCCGCGTCGCGGTCGATCACGACCGTTGCCCGAACTCCCTGGAACAAATCCGTCGACAAACTGGCTTGCGAGACCATCACCTCCGTGCCGCTGGTCTCCAACATGAAACGCGAACGCTCGCCAGGCGTTGCCGGATCGATGGGCAGGTAGGCACCTCCCGCCTTGAGGATACCGAGCAACGCGACGACGATCTCCTGCGAGCGTTCCAGGCAGACGGCGACCGGCGTCTCCGGTCCGACTCCTAATTTCTGCAGATGGTGCGCAAGTTGATTGGCGCGGGCATCGAGCTCGCAGTAATTCAGACGGACGTCTTCGTATACCAGCGCCGGGCGCTTTCCATCCGCCTGCACCTGCTGTTCGAACCACTGGTGGATCAGCTCAACTCGATCATTGCCGCTCGCGGTCGCGTTGCGCTCGACCAGCAGTTGACGGCGTTCTTCGCGACTCGACAACCGGCACTGGCCCACGGGGGTGGCCGGTTCACTCGCCAGGCAATCGAGGAGAGTGGCGAGTTGGCCGGAAATGCGCTCGACATCACCCTCGGCGTAGATCTCTGGGTCGTACCAGAGCTCAACAGCAACCTCGTCGGCGGCGACGAGGTGGACCAGAAGCTGAAGCTCGAAGCGGTCGAGGCGGGCGGCGAGGCGCAACCAATCGATCTCCAGATCGCCGACTCGCGAAGCCGCAGGGTACTCGACGCTGTCGAAGGCAAAAGCCACGTGGACCGGATTCTTTGCGGCAGAACCCTCGAGATCTATCTCCTTCCAGCTGAAGTACTCTTGCCATTCATAGAGTTCGGCTCGATGCTGACGCGTCTGGTTCCAATGGTCGAGAAACGGCATCTCCCCTACCACCTCGGCACGCAGCGGCAAATTCTTGGCCAGGGGACCCACCGCACCGAGGAGCTCTTCGTAAGACCTGCCATCACAGCCACAATCGACAACGGTCTGGGGGTTGCCGCCGATGCGCGCCAGGTAGACCTGCCACGCAGCCAGAATCAACGAGTCGACAGACGCTTCGTGGAGCTTGGCGAGATCGACCAACCGGCCGGTGAGATCGCTGCTCAGTTTCACGACCTGACACCGGGCCTCGAAACGGGTCGAGGCTGCAGTGGTACCCGCGGCGGGCAGGCGAACCCCGAGGTCGTGCTCGAGACGTTGCTGGCGCCAGAACTGGCGCCCGGTTTCCATCTCCTCACTCTCGAGGAGCTCGGTCTGCCACTCGGCGAGATCGGCGAACTGAAGGATCTCCTCTTCCTCGCCGTCAGCCGCCTTACTGGGGACGCTCTGTTGATAGGCTAGGCACACTTCTTCGACCAGGCAGACGAGCGAGGGCGCGTCGGCCGACAACCCAGGAAGGCGGAGAATCAGCCAATGCTCCGCAGCGGCAAGAGCGGCAAGATCGACCCGCAGCACCGGCCCGGCCTGGAGGTCGAAATTCGGCGTCGCCTCGAGCAGCCGCCGGGTTTGTTCCTCTCGGGCGGCCTCGCCGAGCTGGGTTAGGTCGTGCTCGAACCAATCGAAGGTCGAGGTTTCGGAGAGCGACTGCAGAGGCACGTCGAGGCCCGCCACCGGCGGATACGTCGTCCGCAGGATCTCGTAACGCTCAACCGTCCGGTGAACGGCTCGTTTCAGCGCCTCGGCATCCAGGCGTCCGCGAAGCCGCAACGCGGCTTCGGCATGGAACGGCGAAGCATTGCGACCCGCTCCCAATCCCCACAGGCGCTCTTGCTGAGGTGACAGTCGAAACTGACCGGACATCTCGATCCCCTTCGCTTCTTCTTCTCGGTTTGTTGGTCGAGGCTAGTGTTGCAATGATCTCAACTCGCGGACGTGGCCTCTTCGGCCATACCGACCAGCACCTTGCGCTGGCCTTCGAAAGGCCGTCGACCGTGGGCTATCAACATGTTGTCGAGCAGCAGAAGGTCGCCCTCGTCCCAGGGAAAGGCCACTTCGACATCGTCGTAGGCTTGGCGGATCTCAGCCAGGTCGGCGTCAGCGATCGGCGCCCCGTCGCCGTAAAAAGCCTGGCGCGGCAGCTCTTCTTCCGTCAGGTCTTCCAGCAAGCTGCGGCGCAAATCCGGCCGTAGACTCGAAATATGGAAGAGGTGAGCCTGGTTGAACCACAGCACCTCCCCGGTCTCCGGATGTTGCCTGATCGCGGCGCAGATCTGCCGCGTTCTCAGACGATCTTGGCTGCGCCACTCATACTCGATGCCGGCTTCTTCGCAGTGGCGCTCGACTTCGGCAACGTTGTCGGTATTGAACACATCTTGCCAAGGCAGGTCGAGCCCGGAGCCGTAGTTTCGAACGTACATGACGCCCTTGTCGCGGAATCGATCCTGCACCGTCGGCGAAAGCCGCTGATAGACCTTGCGGCTGTCGGCGATCGGTGTCTCGCCGCCCTGCTCGGCAGTTTTCACCGAGTAGAACCAGATCTTTCTCGGCCAGCTCCGCGAGTACGACATCTCATTGTGCAGTGGAATAGTCTGGTCCGGCGGATACTCTGTGGAGGTGTAAATGCGCCCTTCGACTTCGCTACGCGGTGTCGAGCGATAGCTGTAGCGCAACAATGAACCTGAAAGAGTCTTGACCAGGTCCTCAAATTCGGTCACCGAATTGGCGGCGAAGCCGCGAAACAAGATGCCGCCATGCTGCAGCAACTGCTGTTGGATAAACTCGCGATTGCCAATGATCCAATCTTTCAGGGCGACTCCGGAGAGCCGAGGGCGAATTACCAGAGGCAAGACTTCGTCGACCGCTAGGCGGTCCGTTTCGATCAAACCGTCAGCAGCAACATCGACTGCGCTGCGCCGGACCGAGCCGAGGCTTCTGAAGCCGGCGCTCTTCTTCAAACTCTTCATGGTGTCTCCTCGATGGCAGGTGCGTTCAAATGCTGGCCACTTTGCGTCGCCTTTTGGCGAGCAGCTGCATTGATGCGGTCTTGATTTGACTCTTGGCTGCTTGTTCTTGGTGTTTCGTCAAGGCGTCGAGGTAGGCGACGAGCCCGCTCAGCCGGATGCCCGGCTCGGCGGTCACCTTCTCCAGCACGGCGGCTAACAGCTCACCGATTCGCCGCACCGTCGCGGCCTTGAAGAGGCTGGTCTTGTACTCGAAAAAGCCGCGCAGTCCGCCCTCGGCCCGAGTGAGATCGAGCTTGAGATCATGTCGCGCGGCGACTTCGGCTGGTTTGAACGAGCCGACCTCGACGCCCGGTAGATCGAGGGCGCTCGCTGGCGCGGTTTGCAACACGAACCAGACCCGAAAGAGCGGCGTCCGATGAAGGTCGCGGTCGAGTTGTAGCGCCGAGACCAACTTCTCGAACGGCAGATCCTGATTCGCGTAGGCCGCGAGAGTCCTTTGGCGGGTGCGTTGCAGCATTTCCTCGAACGTCGGATCGCCGCCGAGATCGTGGCGCAGCACCAGGGTGTTAATGAAGAACCCGACCAAAACTTCGGTCTTGCGATGGCTCCGACCGGCGATCGGCGAACCGACCAGGATGTCGTCTTGACGGGAGTAGAAATGCAGCAAACCGGCGAAGGCAGCGGACAGGGTCATGTACATCGTAGAACGGTGCTTTTGCCCCAGTTCATCAACCGCCGTTGTTAGCGCCTCCGGGAACGACAAGGCATGAATCGCACCACGGTGATTGGGCTCCTCGGGTATCGGAAAATCAGTCGGCAATCGCAACTCGGTCGGCGGCTGTGCCAACTGGTGGCGCCAGTAGTCCACCTGGGAATCCAGGATCTCACCGCACAACCAGTCACGCTGCCACTGAGCAAAATCCGTGTACTGGACCTCGAGCTCTGCGAGGGGTGATGCCTGACGTTGGCTGAAGGCGCGATAGAGCTGCGCCAGCTCGCTGGCGATGATGCCGAACGACCAGGCGTCGGAAATCGCATGGTGGAATGTTACCAAGAGCAGGTGTTCTGCCTGTTCTAGGCGCAACAAGCTGACTCGGAAAAGTAGCCCGGCGGTGAGCTGGAACGGTAGCAAGGCATCCTCGACGATCAACCGATCCCGTTCCGCGTCGCGACGATCGGCTGGCAGATATTCGAGGTCGATGAGACCCATGCGCAGTCCGCGATGGCGCTGAACCCTCTGCACCGGCTGTTCCTCGATCAGGGCGAAGCAGGTCCGCAGTGCGGCATGCCGGCGTTGGATCTCGTCGAAGCTCCGTGCGAGGATCGCGACATCCAGTTCACCGTGCAGACTGAGGGCGAAAGAGAGGTTGTAGGCCGGGCTGCCGGGTTGGAGTTGGTCGAGAAACCAGAGCCGTTCTTGGGAGAACGACAAGGGCGCAGCGCCCTGCGAAACCGCCGGCAAAAGCTCGGGAAGAGGTGGCCGGCCGGCCACGTCACCGGTGTCAGCTTCGACGTGGTTCGCCAGCTGAGCTAGGGTCGGGGCATCCATCAAGAGCCGCAGCGGCACTTCAACGCCGAGCACTTCTCGTACCCGCGAGAGCACTTGAGTGGCGAGCAGAGAGTGACCGCCGAGATCGAAGAAATCGTCGTGAATTCCGATACCGGAAATTCCGAGCAGGTCTTCCCAGATGGCAGCCAGTCTGCTCTCGAGCTGGTTGCCAGGAGCGACATGGGGGGTCTGCAAATGGGGTCGTTGATGGTCGCCTCGATCCACCGATTTGTCGCCGACGGCGGTCGCGGACAGGGCTTCCGAGTCGGTCCCGGTCTCGCCCTTGGGAGCGGCTCGCGGCGAGATCCAAAAAGAGCGACGCTCGAAGGGGTAGGTCGGAAGCCGGACGCGGCGGCGGTCCTCGTGAGAATAGAACCCGTCCCAATCTACCGGACCTCCTGCGAGCCACAGTCGACCCAGCGTCCGATAAGAGAAGTCCCCAGCGTCGCGTGCGTCGCGTGCATGCGGCAACGACGTCAGCGTCGTCGACCCAGCACAGTCGGGCTGCTGTGACACCAGGCTGGCAAGGGCGCGGCCCGGTCCGACCTCGAGCAAGATCGAGTTCGGCTCTTGCAATACCTTAGCGAGTCCAGCCGCGAAGTCGACCGGCTGGCGCAGATGACGTGTCCAGTAGCTCGGGTCAGTCGCTTCCTGGGCGGTGATCCAGTCGCCGCTGAAGTTGGAAAGAAAGCGCCGGGTCGGAGGTTTGAGCTCGATGCCGTCGAGAACTTCGAGCAGCTGCGCCGCGGCAGGATCCATCATCGCAGAGTGGAAGGCGTGTGAGGTATGGAGCAGTCGGTTCTCGACGCCGATTGCGGTCAGTTCCTGCGCCAGGGCGTTCACGGCAGCACCCTCACCGGCGACAACACACAGCCCAGGCGCATTGATCGCCGCCAGATCCAACGAATCGCCGAGCCGTTGGCGTAGGCTGTCGACGCCTTCGGCTACTGACAGCATTGCCCCTTTCGGCAGGCTCTGCATGATCTTGCCGCGCGCCGCAACGAGTCGGATAGCGTCTTCCAACGAGAAGACGTCGGCCAGACACGCCGCGACGTACTCTCCAAGACTATGTCCCAGCATTGCCTCCGGCTCGACGCCCCACGACATCCAGAGTCGGGCCAGGGCGAACTCGACGCTGAACAGCAGCGGCTGAGCGTTTTCGGTTCGGCGCAAGCACTTCGCTGCGGCGTCGCTGGCGGCCTCGGGGAAGAGAATCTCCCAGGGATTGCCGGCGAGGTGGGGCCGCAGGAGCGCGAAACAACGGTCGAGCTCTTGCCGGAAGATGGGCTCGGCGTCGTAGAGCACTCGACCCATGCCGGGGTACTGGCTTCCCTGGCCGGAGAAAAGGAAGCAGACCGGCCGCTCCGCGCCGTCCTGAAAGGCCAGCAAGCGTCGCGCGGGATCTTCCTGCCGAAGCCGGGTAACCGCATCGGCGGAGTCTCGACAGGTCAGAATCCGGCGGTGTGCGAAGGTTCGGCGCCCGACGCCGAGGGTGTATGCGACGTCCGCCAACTCGACTTCCGAGTTGGACTCCAAAGCTCCGGCTAGCCGTTGCGCCGCCTGTTCGAGGGCTGCCTCAGTGCGGGCAGACAGGATCATCAACTGGTGCGACCGCGTGGACGCGGCGGACACGGACGACGGGGACGGGGCCTTCTCCAGAATCGCATGGGCATTGGTACCGCCGATCCCGAATGAGCTGACCGCCGCAAGCTGCGGCCCCTCGTCTCGCGGCCAGGATCGCAATTCGTGGTTGACGAAGAAGGGACTGGCGGCGAAATCGATCTCGGGGTGCGGCTGCTCGAAGTGGAGACTGGGGGGAATCTCGCGATGTTTGAGAACCAAGACCGTCTTGATAAACCCGGTGATCCCGGCGGCGGCGTCGAGATGCCCGAAGTTGCCTTTCACCGAGCCGATGGCGCAGAACCCACTGCGCTTCGTGGTGGCGCGGAAGGCTTCGGTCAAAGCGGTCACTTCGATCGGATCGCCGAGATGAGTGGCGGTGCCGTGGGCTTCGACATAGCCGATCGACTCGGCCTCGACCTCTGCCATCAGCTGTGCCGCGTTGATCACCGCCGCCTGCCCTTCGACACTGGGCGCGGTAAAACCTACTTTCAAGGCGCCGTCGTTATTGATCGCCGAGCCTTTGATCACAGCATCGATGGTGTCGCCATCAGCAATCGCCTCTTCCAGGCGTTTGAGAAGAACGACGCCAACGCCGTCGCCATTGACGGTGCCCTGGGCCCGACGATCGAAGGGCCGGCAGTGGCCGTCCGGCGAAAAGATGATGCCGTCGGTATGTTGGTAACCGCGGCGTTGGGGAAACGAGATCGAGACACCGCCCGCCAGTGCCATGTCGGACTCACCGTTGAGCAGACTCTGACAAGCCATATGAACCGCAACCAGAGAGGTCGAACACGCGGTCTGTACGAGAACACTCGGGCCGGTGAGATTCATCTTGTACGAGACCCGGGTGGGGAGATAGTCCTTGTCGTTGGCGAGCATCGCTTGGAAGCTGCCCAGGCGAGCCATCAAATCGGCGTTCGGCATCAGGTTGAACAGGAGGTAGGTACTCATGCTGACGCCGGCGAACACACCTACCCGACCGCGGTATCGGGTGGTGTCGTAGCCAGCGCTCTCGACAGCTTGCCAGGCGCATTCCAGGAACAGGCGATGTTGCGGATCGAGAACCTCGGCCTCGCGCGGACTGAGGTCGAAGAAATCGGCGTCGAAACGGTCCGCTCCAGTTACGCAGGCCCTCGCCGGTACATAGTGGCTGTCCTCGTACTCCGCCGGCAGAACGCCGGAATCACGCAGTTCCTCGTTGGAGAATCGTTCGATCGATTCCACCCCGGCGCGCAGGTTTTGCCACAGTTGATCAACGTCGGCTGCTCCAGGAAAGCGACCCGCCATACTGATGACCGCGATCTCGAGACCGGAGGCGTCGTCCTGCAGTGCCTCCACATCCGCTGGTGGCCCGCCAGACGCCGCGGCATCTGGCGCTGATGGACCAGGCGCTACAGCGTCGAGTGGTGATTCGCCGCACCGTTGTTCGTCGCTCAAGTACCGGTCTCCCGTAAGCGGCCGCCCCGGCGTGACGGTTGACGTTGGCGCGCCAGACGCTGTTGCATGCGACGTTTACCTTGATCGATCTTCGGAGCCAGTTGCTGGCGATTCTCTTGCGCGCTGGGGGCGGCTTCCCTGCGACTCAAGTGGGTCGCAAGCTGGCCAATGGACGGAAAGCGAAACGCGTCGACGAGGGTGATTTCCTGACCGAGCTGCCGACGCAACTTGCCAACCGTCTTGACCATCGCCAGGGAATGACCGCCGGCATCAAAAAAGTTCTCCGACGTGCCGATCCGATCGACCCCAAGAACCGAGCACCACACCGCAGCAATCTCGCGCTCGAGCTGGCTCTTCGGCGCCACATAGTCAGGCTCGAGCTCTGCTCGCAGGCTTTGCGGCGCCGGCAAGGACGCACGGTCGAGTTTGCCGGTTGGGGTGGTGGGCAGCTTGTCGAGAACTACGAAAATCGCTGGCAGCATGTGGCTGGGCAGGCGGACACGCAGCGCCTCTCGCAGGTCGTTGGACTTAGGCGCCACGTCAGCCGGCACGACGTAGGCCACCAAGCTGGGACCTCCAGAACTCGGCTTGACCGCTACCGCGGCGAGACGGACCTGCGGATGCTCCAGCAACGCGGCTTCGATTTCGCCAAGCTCGATCCGGAAACCCCGCAGCTTGATCTGGTGATCGATCCGGCCACGGTACTCGAGATCGCCCGTGGTTAGATGGCGCGCCAGATCACCTGTCCGATAGAGGCGTTGACCAGGTGCCTCGGAGAATGGATCGGGAGTGAATCGGATCGCCGTCATTGCCGGGCGACGCAGATAGCCGCGGGCGAGCCCGGCGCCACCGAGGCAAAGCTCGCCTTCGACGCCGATCGGCAGAGGCGCCAAATTTGGGCCGACGACATGGGCCTGCTCATGGGTGATTGGGCGGCCGATCGAAGCCACATTCTCTCCTCCACGCGGACGCAGGCACCAAGTGGAATAGGTGGTGTCTTCTGAGGGGCCGTAGGCGTCGATCACCTGGGTGATCCCCTGCTCCTGATAAAGCCGTTGCGCCAGCCGATCGGACAGCGGCTCGCCAGCCAGGAAGAGCTTGCGCAAGGAGCGAGGCAGACCGAGCTCGACCAGCTCTTCCATCGCCGAAGGTACCGCGCACATCACTCGTAGGGTCTCTGCTGCGCGGTCTTGTGAGAGCTCCAACACATCATTCAGCAGGTGAAGGCGACCACCCCAGGACAAGGTGGCGAAGATCTCGAACACCGAAACATCGAAGCAAATCGAGGTCGAGGCGACGACGCCCGTCAGGTCGTCATCGGTCAACATTCGGCGAGCCCAGGACATCAGGTGACAGGCGCTACCATGGGTAATACTCACCCCTTTGGGCTGACCGGTGGAGCCGGAGGTGTAGAGTACGTAGGCCAGGTTGGACGACGACAGGTCGCAGGTCGGGTTGTCCTCACGGCCGATGCGGGTCACTGCCTCGGTCACGGAATCGACACTCAGCAGCCGCGCGTCAACTCCGGCGAGTTGAGACAGGAACCGTTCCTGCGTCAGCAGTACCGGGGCTTCGGCGTCCGCCAGCAAGAAGCGGTTGCGCTGGCGCGGATAGGCCGGATCGAAGGCGACATAGGCACCCCCTGCTTTGAGAACCGCGAGCATCGACACGATCATCTCGACAGAGCGGTCCAGGCAGAGGCCGACCGGCACTTCCGGACCGACCCCGAGGGCCAGCAGATGGTGCGCCAGTCGGTTGGCGCGACGATTGAGCTCGCTGTAGCGCACCTCCGTGTCGCCGTGGACCAGGGCAATGGCGTCGCCGTCGGCTGCCGTCTGGGCTTCGAAAAGATGGTGTAATTGCAGATCCGCCGGAGGTGACGCTGCCGAGTCGTTCCACTCCGCGACCAGCTGCTGTCTTTCCGCTGGGGTCAGCGGCGAGAGCTCGTCGATTCGCTGCTCGGGCCGCTCGACGATGCCCACGAGCAGTTGCTGGAAGTGCTGGAACAAACGTTGCGCTGTTGCCGCATCGAAACGATCGAGCTCGAAGATGAGATGCGCTTCGAGGCCTTCGCGTTGGTGAATGTCGAGGGTCAAGGCGAAGCTGGTCCTCTCATTGGTCCCCAGGGCCTCGACCTCGAGACCGTCGTAAGGATCAAAGGCCTTCCGCACCGGCACGTTGGCGAAGATGAAGATGCTGTCGAAAAGCTTCTGGCTACGCGGCACATCGCTCCAGCCCTGGATGTCCACTAGGGGGCAGAATTCGTATTGCTGCAGTTTTACCTGCCGGTCTTGCAGGCTCTGCCACAGCTCAGGTAATTTGAGGCGTGGCTCCAAATCCACCCGGATCGGCACTGTGTTGATGAACAGCCCAATCATCGATTCAGCGCCCCGCAGGTCGGTCGGTCGACCCGAGGTGACGACGCCGAACAAAACGTCGCGGACACCGCTGTAAAAAGAAAGAAGGAGCGCCCAGGAACTTTGCAAGAGAGTATTCGGCGTCACCTGGTACTGCCGCGCGGTGGTTTCGAGCCTCTTGGTCAGCTCGGCCGGAAGGCTGCGGATCAGCGTACTGTGGGCGCCCGAGGAGGTCGGTTGCTGGCTGGCCGGGCGATCACAGGGCAACGTTGTTGGAGTGTCAAACCCCGCGAGCTGGCGGCGCCAGAAGTCCTCGGCGTCGGCTAGGTCTTGCTTCTGCAACCAGGCGACGTAGTCGCGGTAGGGTCGACGGTCCGGCATCGGCTGTACCCGTCCCTCGACCAGAGCGCTGTATTCGCTGAAAATCTCGCCGAGAAGCTGCGGCCCCGACCAGGCATCGAGCAAGAGGTGGTGGTACGTGAAAACCAGCTCGAAATGCTGTGCGTCCAGCCGAATCAATCGCAATCGCAGCAATGGTGCTTTGGAGAGATCGAAGCCCCGGCTGCGGTCCGCCGCCAGGAGCTGACGATGGTCTCGCTCACGCTCCTCTGGCGCCAACGTGTCCCATTCAGTGACATCGAAGGGCAACTCGGCCTTGTGGTAGACCACTTGAACTGGCTTTTCGAGGTTCTCCCACATGAAGGCCGTGCGCAACACTGGATGGCGATCAACCGCTCGCTGCCACGCCTGGCGAAAGCTCTCGACATCGATCGCGCCATCCAGTCGATACCGAGTCTGCAGCAAGTAGACCCCGGATTCGGGGGCAAAGAGGGTGTGGAACAACATCCCTTCTTGCATCGGAGAGAGCGCATAAATGTCGGCGACCAATTTCTTGATGCTCATTAGACCTGCTCTCTGATCTGGTCCATAAGGTCGTCCAGATCGTTTTGGTTGAGAGCCGCCAGCTCGAAGTCCGACGGCGTGAAGCTCTCCGCTTCGGGTGAAAGGCAGTGCTCGATAAGTTCCCGGAGACATTGCCCGAGACTCGCGGCAAGATCGGCGATCGATTCGCGTCGATGCAAATGCCGGCTGTAGATCCAGCGCACTTCGAGCTTGCCGGCGCTGACCCCCGCCAGAATCTCAATAGGGTGGGCGCGAACGGCGCGTGGGCTGCGGATCGGACCCGCCGACTCAGGAGCGACAGCGAAAGGTGCGGACTCGGGGAGAGTCTGATCGAACTGTCCCAAATAGTTGAAACTCGCCTGAGCGGAGGGCCGCTGGGAGAGGCGTTCTGTGGTCTCTGTGTCGGGACTCAGGTAACGCAGTACGCCGTATCCGATACCGTGTCGCGGAACACTGCGCAACTGTTCCTTGACTGCCTTGAGCACGTCGCCAGGGTCGTCGTCGCCAGAGTCGTTGTTCTCAGGCATCTCGAGGATGACCGGAAAGAGAGCCGTGAAACAACCGACCGTACGCGACATGTCGACCCCGGGCAGAAGATCTTCTCGCCCGTGACCTTCGAGATCGATCGCCAACCCTCGCCCACCAAGCCGTCGGGTGAACGCCGAGACCAGCGCCGCCAACAGTGCGTCGTTGATCTGGGTGTTGTAGGCCTTCGGAACCTCGTGCAAAAGGGCGTCGGTTTCGTCCTCGCTCAGAGATGTGAAGACGGTAGCAACCGATCCCTCGACGTTGAAGCCACCGGACCGTTCGACTGGCAGAGTGCAAAGGTCGGTCGGTACCGCGCGGAGCCAGTACTCCTTTTCCTGGTCGAGGGCCGGTGACCTGGCAAATTGACCCAGCTTCTCCGACCAGCACTTGTAGGAGGTCGACTTGTGCGGCAATCGGGTCGGCGCACCTCGCAGTTTCTGCTCACAGAGAGTACGCAGGTCGTCCAGCAGGATGTGCCAGGAAACCAGATCGATGACCATGTGATGGACGGCCAGCATGAGGCGCGGAGCGAGGTTGCCAGGAACCTGGAAGAGGACCGCCCGCAGTACCGGGCCGGTAGCGAGGTCGAGGCTGGCCTGGTAGCAGGCGGCGCTGGCCTCGAGTGCCACCCGGTAGGCCCCCTCGGGCAAGGCGCTGAGATCCAGACAATGGAAAGGAGCCGGATTCCCAGGCAGGTCGTTGGTCGCCTGGCAGGCTTCAGTCATGGGAAAGCGGCAACGCAGCACGTCGTGGTGATTCAACAACTCAACGAGAGCGTGCTCGAGAACCGGCATCGGCCAATCTCGACGCAACTCGAGTAGGAGTGTGATGTTCCAATGCTCAGCATCGGCCGGTCTGAGATCGCTGAAGAACCAACTCTGATACGGGGTCAATGGCAAGGCGCCCTCGACGGGTTTCTGCTCGGCCTCGATCGGAGCACGGTGCTGAGTCACCGCCGCCAACTCGGAGATGGTCTGGTGCTGGAAGAGTTGCTGCAGTGTCAGCTCCAGACCCGCCTGGTGAGCCCGGGCAACGATCTGGATGCCGAGGATCGAGTCGCCACCGAGTTGAAAGAAATTGTCTTCGATGCCGACGACCTCCTGGCCGAGGGCTTCACTCCAGATCTCGACAAGTAGCGCCTCGCTGTCGTCGCGAGCGGCGGCAGGGGTCCCGTCCAAGCTTCGGAGCGCGGTCCCGGGCAAGCCGCGGCGGGTCAGCTCTAAGCGATCGATCTTGCCGCTGCCGGTCGTAGGCAGCTCGTCGAGGTGGATCAGAAATGCCGGAACCATATAGTCGGGGAGCCTGCTTTGGAGCCATACTCGAAGTGCTCCGTCATCGACGGTGACATCGTCGAAGTCAAGGGCTTTAGAATCAAGATCTTCACAACCAGGGTCATTGCAGCTAGCCGCGAGACTGTGGGTCGAGACGGAGGACAAAACGGTGTAGTAAGCGACCAGACGGTAATCGCCAGACTCTTCCTTTATCGCCACGACCGCGACGTCGGACAAGCGCGGATGTGCGAGCAACGTCGCTTCGATCTCACCGGGCTCGATCCGGAATCCCCGCACCTTGATTTGATGATCGAGCCGGCCGAGGAATTCGAGAGTGCCGTCGGCGAGAAACCGCGCCAGGTCGCCGGTACGATACAGCCGCCCACCGCGATCTCGACCCTGCGGATCGGGCACAAAACATTCCGCAGTTGTCTGCGGACGTCCCAGGTAGCCGCGAGCCAGGCCGCGTCCGGTCAAGCACAACTCACCTCCGACACCGATCGGCACTGGCCGCAACTCAACGTCGACAACCAACGTCGTGACGCCCGACAAGGGACGACCGATCGGAACCCGGAAGGTTTCGATGCCGCCGAAGCGTGGCTTGAGATCACATAACGTCGAAACGACGGTGCCTTCCGTCGGCCCGTAAGTGTTCACCAGCCGCGGAGCGGAGCCGCCCAGTCGTTGCCAAGTCGCCAGGTGGGCGGCTTTTGCCTCCTCGCCTCCGATGACGACCAGGCGTAGATCGCTCGGCAGAGTGCCGCCCTCCTGGCCCAGATAGCGACAGAGCTCGTGCCAGTAGGCAGTGGGGAGATCTAGGAAAGTGATCCGTTGCCGACGGCAGCGATCCAAAAAGTCTGGCATGGTCTCGACCTGCCTTGGACGCAAAACCAGTTTGGCGCCACAAATCAAGCAGGGATAGATCTCCTCGGCGCTGGTATCGAAGCTGATCGAGGCGAACTGCAGCACCACATCGCTGGAGTCGAGGCGATATTCTTCGGCTGCCGCCGTGGCAAAGTGGGTCAGTGAGCGATGCTCAATCCAGGTTCCTTTGGGCTTGCCGGTGGAACCGGAAGTGTAGATGGCGTAGGCCAGATTTCCAGCCGCAACAGGCACCGAGGGCGTTGCCGATGAACAACCGGCCAGCTCCGACCCGATGAGGTCGAGGCAAATCACCTGGGAGCCGCTAGAAGTCACGATGTCGATCCAACGGCTGTGCGTCAGCACGACCGGGGCACGGCTGTCGTCGAAGATGAACTCGAGCCGTCGCCGGGGATAGGAGGGATCGAGCGGAATATAGAAGCCACCCGCCTTGAGCACCGCCAGAATCGCGACGATGACCTCGGCGGACCGGTCGATGCAGATCGCCACCGGTATCTCCGGGCCGACGCCGAGAGAGATCAAGTAGTGCGCCAATCGATTGGCTTCCTGATCGAGCTCGAGGTACGTCCACTCCACTTCGCCACAGTGCAGGGCCGGAATGTGTGGCGAACGGGTCACCTGGGCTTCGAAGAGGCAGTGGACCGGAACGACTGTCGGTTCAGTCGCCGACCGCACGCCGCCACCGGCCCATTCGATCAGCAGCTGATGACGCTGCACTGTGTTCAACAATGAGATCGAGTCGAGTCTGCAAGACGGCTGCTCTACGACCAGGGCCACCAGGTCGTAAAGCCTTCGGAGCAGGCGTTGGACGGTGGTGGCATCGAAGAGCGCCCTCGTGTACTGGCAGACGATGCGCAGCTCGTCACCTTCTTCGAACATCCAGAACGTCAGATCGTAATGAGCGGCGTGCTCTACGCTGTCGATCTCTCGCAGCTCGACCCCAGGCAGCCAAGGAGACTCCCCCGGCATGTTCTGTAACACACACATCACCTGGATCAATGGCGTCGAGCTCAGGTCGCGAGTCGGTTGTACGGCATCAAGCACTTTCTCGAACGGAATCTCTTGGTGGGCATAGGCGCCCAGAGTGACTTCACGCGTCTGCAGCAGAAAGTCGTCGAAGCCGAGCGTCGGATCCAAATGGCTGGGGAGGACCAAAGTGTTGATAAAGAAGCCGATCAGACCTTCGGTCTCGCCGCGCTGCCGATTGGCGATGTAGGTACCGACATTGACGTCGTCTTGACCTGCCAAGCGTCCGAGCATTGCCTGGATCGCGGCTGTCATGGTCATGAACAAGGTGGCGCTCGCCCGAGCACTGGTGGCGCGAATCGCGGTCAACAACGGTGCCGGCAGAATCTCCTCTGCCTGAGCGCCGAGGGAGCTGCGAATCGCCGGGCGAGGGCGATCGATCGGCAGCGCCAGTTCGCCAGATTGGCCGGCCAGGCAGTCCTGCCAGTAGGTCAGACCCTGCTCCAGCGCTCCGCCCTCCAGCCATTCGCGCTGCCAGCCAGCGTAGTCGGCGTATTGCACCGATAGCGGTGGTAAGTCGGGCAGCTCGGCACTCCGAAAACGGCCATACAAGTGCGCCATCTCGCGGACGAAGACGCCCATCGACCAGCCGTCGGAGACAATGTGGTGCATGTTGATCGCCAGCGCAAAGCGACTTGGAACCAGCATGAACAGACAGCAGCGAAGTAATGGGCCACGAAGCAGGTCTAACGAGAACATGGCTTCCGCAGCCAGCAACCGTCCGAGCTCCTGATCGCGACGGTGGGGCTCGAGCCGGTTGAGGTCGATCTGCGGCAAGGCAAGATCAAGGCGCTCGAGGATCACCTGTCGCGGCACTCCGCCGCGATCTGCGAATACGGTCCGGAGACTCTCGTGACGGCAGACGATCTCGTTCAAGCTTTTCTCGAGAGCCCACGGATCCAGATCGCCATCGAGATGGAAAGCACCAGGAATGTTGAAACCTGGGTCGCCGGGGTCGAGACGATCGAGAAACCACAGTCGCAACTGAGAGAACGACAAGGGTAGATCACCGTCCCGGGGAATCCGCACCACCGGCGGAACGATCAGTCCGACGGCTTCGCGTCGCGCCAGCTCGATCCGTTGAGCGAGCGCCGCGAGGGTCGGGGCCTCGAATAGGGCTTTGAGCGGCAGCTCGACCTGCATTGACGAGCGAATTCGCGACAGCAGCTGTGTCGCCAACAGGGAATGGCCACCGAGCTCGAAGAAGTTGTGATGCACGCCGACTTCGGCGACGCCCAGCACCTCGGACCAGATCGCGATCAGTAGCTCTTCGGTCGGCGTTCGAAGCACGTTGTCGGCAGCGATCGCCGAAACGGACTCCGGCAGCGGCGCCCGAGCGAGCTCGCGGCGGTCTACTTTGCCGTTGGGCAGCTGCGGCAGCTGATCTACGAAAACGAAGAACGTCGGCACCATGAAGTCCGGCAATCGGTCGGCTACGAAGCTGCGTAGCACCTCGGCGTTCGGTCCATGACCTGATCGCGGGACAACGTATGCGGCCAGATGCCGACCATCGCCGGTCTCTCGTTCTTTCATCACCACCGCGGAGACGAGAACCCCGGTGTGCTCCAAGATAGCGACCTCGACGTCCTCAGGCTCGATGCGGTAGCCTCGAATCTTAATCTGCGAGTCCACCCGCCCGAGAAATTCGATGTTGCCATCGACGCGCAGAGCTGCCAGGTCTCCGGTGCGGTAGAGACGGCTGCCGAGTTGCTGGCTATGGGGATCTGGAACGAATTTTTCGGCCGTCCGCGCCGGTTGATCTTGGTATCCGCGCGCTAGGATCTTGCCACCGGCGAGCAGCTCGCCCGCGGCACCTAATGGGACCTGCTGGCCCCGAGCATCGAAAACGTACGTCCGGGCGTTGCGGATCGGTCGTCCGATGGAGACGGTGTCGTCTCGATTCGAATGCCAGCAGCGCCTGGCGCTGACGTGGACCGTTGCTTCAGTGGGGCCATAGAGGTTGTGCAACTCGGCGCCAGAGAGCTCGAAAAAGTGCTGTCGGCTGTCGGCGCTCAGCGCTTCACCGCCGCAGAAGACTCGCCGCAGCGAGACGCAGTGCCGTGCCTCGTCTTCGGCCAAAAAGGCTCTCAGCAGCGTCGGGACGACGTGAAAGTGAGTGATCCGCTGGCGGCGAATCTCGGCTGCGAGGTAGGCAGGATCGCGGTGGCCGCCTTGGCGCGCCAGGACCTGTCGAGCGCCGCTCAAAAGAGGCGCGTAGAGCTCACCAACCGAGGCATCGAAACTCGTCGGGGTCTTCTGCAGGAAGCTGTCGGCTGAGCTCAAGGGATAGGTCTCGTCCATCCACAGCATGTGATTACTCAGCGCTCGGTGCGCAACCATGACCCCCTTGGGCTGCCCGGTGGAACCCGAGGTATAAAGGATGTAGGCCAGGTTGTCAGCAGTAGCGAGGGGCTCCGGATCGATGTCTTCTTCCCTGGCGAGTGACGCGCTGGCGGCGTCGACTACCAGGGTTTTCAGACCCGGTGAGGCGATCAGTTCTGCGAGTGATTCCTGGGTCAGGAGCGCGTCGATGGCCGCGTCTCTGGCCATGAACCCCAGGCGCTCTGCGGGATAATCGGGATCCAGCGGCAGGTAGGCACCGCCTGCCTTGAGCACTCCCAGTAGGGCGGTAATGAGCTCGAAGGAGCGCTCGATCAACACTCCTACCCGCCGCTCCGGGCCGACCCCCATACCGCGAACGCGATGCGCCAGCTGGTTGACTCGTCGATTGAGCTCACCGTACGACAGGTAGCTTTCGCCATGAATCACCGCCACTGCCTCAGGTGTGCGTTTCGACTGGTCCTGAAAGATCTCATGAACGCCTTGATCGGCGGGCTCGCCGGACCGTTCTGTCGCATTCCATTCCTGTAGCACCTGCCAGCGTTCGCTGGACCCGAGTAGCGAAAGGTCCGATATCGAACGTTGTGGGCCCGCAGCCAGCGCCGAGAGAAGGTTGCGAAAATGTCCGAGCAGGCGTTGGACGGTCGAAGCATCGTAGAGATCGCTCTGATAGCTCAAAAGGCCGGTCAACCCATCGGACGTCTTGGTGAACGAGAGGGTGAGCTCGAACTTGGCTGTGCCACCGTCCAACGGCAAGAGCTCGATACGCAAGTCGTCGAGCTCGATCGCCATCTGGGGAGTGTTCTGGAGCACCAGCATCACCTGGAACAGAGGGCTGTGGGTCAGCTGGCGGCCAGGGTCGAGGTCGGCGACCAGCCGTTCGAACGGAACGTCTTGGTGAGCGTAGGCGTCCAGCGTCGTGGCTCGAATGCGTGTTAGAAGGTCAGTGACCGTCGGTTTGTCGGCGAGCTTTGTCCGCAGGACCAGGGTGTTGACGAAGAAACCGATCAGGCCTTCGGTCTCGATCCGGTTGCGGTTAGCAATCGGCGAGCCGACAACAATGTCGCTTTGGCCACTGTAGCGCGCTAGAAGAACGTCATAGGTGGCTAGCAGCACCATAAACAGCGTGGCCGACTGCATCCCGGCGAGAGATCGCAGAGACTCGGTCAACTCTTCGTCGATCGCGAACGGTACTTGGGCACCGCGCGAACTCGACGCTGACAAGCGTGGGCGGTCAGTCGGCAGCTGAAGGCGGTCCGGAATGCCCTGCATCTGCCGCTTCCAGTAATCCAGTTGACCACTGTAGATCGCGGCTTGATGCTGACGCTGCCACCTGGCGAAGTCGCCGTATTGAATCGGCAGCGCCGCGAGCCGCGGTGCTCTGCCAGTAAGAAAGTCGCGGTAGCCGCTCGAGATCTCCTGAGTCAGGACACCGAATGACCAGCCATCGGCGATGATGTGGTGGAGGTTGAGCAAGAGAACATGTTGCGTCGATGCGAACCGCAAGAGCCGCGTGCGTAGCAATGGGCCGCGTTCGAGGTCGAAAGGCCGCCGGGCCTCAGCCAGAGCGAGGCGCTGCCAGGCGGCTTGCCGCTCCGGCCGAGTCAATCGCGTCAGATCGATCTCCGGCAAGGGATGGGCCAGCCAGCGAGCGAGCCGCTGCACCGGCTGCCCGGCAACGCCGACGAATCTCGAACGCAACGTTTCGTGCCGGTCGAAAACCTTCTGGATTGCCGCTGCGAGAATTTCGGGCCGTAAGAGGCCCTCGAGGTTCAGTGCGGCGGGAATGTTGTAGGCTGCGCTTCCGGGCTCCAGCTGGTCGAGAAACCACAGTCGCTCCTGGGCGTAGGACAACGGCAGGTCGCTTTCTTGATCACCCTCTCGGAGGTCATCCATTGGAGCGATCGGCGGTGCAATATCAGTGGTTGCTGACCGGCGCGCCGTCTCGACACCGGACGCCAGTGCCGAAACAGTCGGGGCTTCGAAGAGATCGTGCAACGGCAACTCGATCTCGAATGCTTGCCGCACCCTCGAGATCACCTGAGTCGCCAAGAGAGAGTGACCGCCGAGAGCGAAAAAATCGTCGTAGATCCCGACTTCTGCGACCTGCAAGACCTCAGTGAAAATGCCGCACAAGAGCTCCTCTGTCGGAGTGCTCGGCGGCACCCTGGGTACTTCGGACACGACGGTGTCGCGCCCGGCCGTTTCCGGCGCCTGGCGCGCCAGCGAGGAGCGGTCGACCTTACCGTTTGGCAATAGAGGCAGAGCCGGCAATTCGACGAAAATAGACGGCACCATATATCCCGGCAACGCCTTATCCAGGAAGCTCCGAAGATCGGCGCCAAGTCGCTCGGATTCGGGCGCCACGTAGGCCACCAAGTAGCGTTCGCCAGGGGACGCTTCGTGGACCATCACCGCCACCTCGCCGACTCGTGGATGGTTCAGTAGCCGGTCCACTATCTCGCCGAGCTCGATTCGGTAGCCGCGGATCTTGACCTGATGATCGAAGCGACCGAGGAATTCGAGCTCGCCGTCGGTCCGGTGCCGGGACAGATCGCCGCTGCGGTAGAGCCGATCTCCTGGTTTGTCGCCGTAGGGGTCGGGAACAAAGCGTTCGGCGGTACGCCCGGGTTGGCCGAGATAGCCGCGGGCGAGGCCGCCGCCGCCGAGACAGAGCTCGCCCGGGACGCCCAGCGGCGGCGTACAACCGTCGGCGTCAAAAAGGCATACACGAGTCTCGGCAATCGGCTGGCCGATCGAAGGGGGTCGCACAGCCCCGGCGTCAACCGGGGAAAAGGTCGAATAAGTGGTGTCCTCAGAAGGGCCGTAGAGATTGAACAGTCGGCTGATACCGGTTTGCTCGTAGAGCGCCTGGGCCAGTCCGCGGCGCAGCGGTTCTCCCGCCAGGTTGATGGTCCGCACAGAAGAGGGAATCGCTTCCATCTGCAGCAGTGCGGTGATCGCCGAAGGCACGGTGTTGATCAAACGAACTGATTCCGCCGCCTCGAGAGTCGGCAGCTCGAGAGCATCGCGTGCCAGAATCACGGTGCCGCCCAGAGCGAGTGGCACGAACAGTTCAAACACAGAGAGATCGAAACAGACCGACGTCGCTGCAAGGACGCCAGCGAGCTCATCGTCGTCCCAGATCTCTCGCGCCCAGTGCACCAAGGCCATGACGCTGCGATGCTCAATGGCGACACCCTTGGGCTTGCCGGTGGAGCCCGAGGTATAGATCAGGTAGGCGAGTTGCTGCGGGTGGACCGTCGCCCACGGCTGCAGAATCCCTTGCCTTCTGATGGGGGCTGCAGGCAAGTCGAGCACCGGAACCTGGGTAGCTGACAGGTCGCCCTGCTCGGCGGTTACTCGATCGGTCAAGATCCAAGCTGCGCGACTGTCGACGATCATCAGATCGAGACGCTCTGCGGGGTAAGCCGGATCGAGGCCGACGAACACACCGCCGGCCTTGAGGATGCCGAGTTGGGTCGCAACCAGGCGTGGTGTCCGAGCGAGCATTACTGCCACGCGGCCTTCGGGCTGCAGGCCGTGATCCAGGAGAAGCTCGGCCACACGGTCCGACTCGCGGTCGAGTTGGCGATAGGTCAGGGATTCGCTTGTTCCCCGCAGTGCCACTGTGTCGGGGACTCGCCGAGCCTGGAGAGCGATGGCGTCGTGCAAGCAAAGATTGGAGCGGGTGACGAGAGGGGTGTCATTCCACTCGAGGATCAGCTGGCTGCGTTCGGAAACAGGAAGAAAAGAAAGCTCCGACAGCCGTCGATCGAGCCCCGAAGCCATCGCCGCCAGCAGGGATTCGAAATGTTGGGCAAAACGCAGGATCGTAGTGCGGTCGAAAAGATCGGTGTTGTACTCCCACAGTCCGACCAGGCCGTGATGCTCCTGGCTGAGCGATAGCGTCAGATCGAACTTTGCCGTATGCCCCTCGGTGTCGATCAGGTCCGCCGCCAAGCCACCGATCTCCGGCTCCAGCAGTGGAATGTTCTGCAGCGCCAACATCACCTGGAACAATGGGTTGTGGCTCAGCTGCCGGCGAGGATCGAGCTCGGCAACCAGCTGTTCGAACGGCAGGTCTTGATGGGTGTAGGCGGCGAGGGCTGTCTGCCGCACCCGCGCTAGCAGCTCGCGCACAGTCGGCTCGCCGCTCAGATCGGTGCGTAGGACCACTGTGTTGACGAAGAAGCCGATCAACCCCTCGATCTCGCTGCGATCCCGATTGGCGACCGGCGAACCGATCAATACTTCGCGTTGGCCGGTGTAACGCCCGAGAAGATTTGCGAAACTGGCCAGAAGGGTCATGAACAGCGTGCTCGACTCGCCGCGACCGAGCTCCTCCAGGGCAGCGAGCCGTCGACCGACCAAGCGGATCGGCACCTGGCTGCCGGTGAAAGTCTGGCGCGACGGCCGCGGGCGATCGGTCGGAAGATCGAGCCCCGACGGGGCGTCGGCCAGCTGGCGTTTCCAGTAGTCGAGATGCCTGGAAAGGGCTTCGTCGCGGCGCTGACGTTGCCAGACGGAGAAGTCAGCGTATTGGACCGCCAGGGGCTCGAGGTCCGGCGGTCTTTGGGCGAGCACCGCCGCATAGAGTTCCGAGACTTCTCGCGTCAACACGCCAATCGACCAGCCGTCAGAGACGATGTGGTGCAGATTGAGCAGCAGAACATGTTCGGTCGGTCCGAGGCGCAGCACGGTAGTGCGCATCAGGGGACCCGTGGCGAGATTGAACGGGTGTTCGGCGTGTTCGTTGGCCAGGCGCCGTGTCTCAGTCAAAACCCGAGTCTCAGTCAGAATCGGACTCTCAGTCAGAATCGGAGCCTCGGTCAGAAGCGACGTCTGCGCCAGAATCGGCGTGTCCAGTTTTCGCGCGGCGCCCAAGTGAGTCAGGTCGACGACGGCCAATTCGAAATCGGCCCACGCAGCGATCTGCTGAATCGGTTTCCCTTGCACATCGGCAAATGTGGTGCGCAAAGCCTCATGACGATTCACGATGTACTGGAAGGCCGCCGCGAGCGGCTCGATCGCCAGCCGGCCCCGCAAGCGAACCGCCGCCGTGACGTTGTAGGCCGGGTTGCCGGGCTGCAGCCGATCGAGGAACCACAGTCGTTCCTGTGGATACGAAAGCGCCAAGACCTCGTCACGAGCACTTCGCTGGTCGGTCTCTTCTCCATCGGCCCTTTCTTCGACCGCCGCAGCCCGCGGCAGCAACGCGGGGGCCGGATGCAACACCCCCCCTGCTTCGACCCGCCTGGCAAGGGCGGCAACGGTGGGAAACTCGAAAAGACTCTGCAACGGCAAATCGACGGCGAAAACCCCGCGGATGCGCGAGATCAATCGCGTAGCCAGCAGCGAATGCCCACCAAGCTCGAAGAAATCGTCGTGGATGCCAACTTCGTCGACGCCAAGAATCTCGCTCCAAAGATTCGCCAGAAGCTCTTGAGACGCCGAGCTCGGTGCCTCATAGGACGATCTTGTAGGCTGTGAGTCGTGGACTGCTGCCTTGGCCAGGGCCTGGCGATCGACCTTGCCATTGGCTGAGAGAGGCAGGGAATCGAAGAGGGCGAAGTGCTGCGGGACCATGAAATCCGGCAGAGTCGTTTGGAGGAAGTCTCGCAACACGCGAGGCTCTGGCGCGGCTCCCGAAGCCGGTACCAGGCAAGCGATCAATTGTTTGTCGCCACTTCCCGGGGAGCCTTCCGGCGCTATTACCGCGCAGGCTTCGACCGCGTCATGCTCGAGCAGATGCGATTCGATTTCCTCGAGCTCGATCCGAAAACCACGGATCTTGACCTGCTGGTCGATGCGGCCGAGAAACTCGATGTTGCCATCCGGAAGGTACCGCGCCAAGTCGCCGGTGCGGTACAGACGCTCGCCCTCGACAACAGTGTGTGGGTGGGGCACGAAGCGCTCCGCGGTACGACACGCTTGGGCGAAATAACCACGCGCCAAGCCATCGCCGCCGACCATCAGCTCGCCGGGAATGCCCACCGGGGACGGTTCGCCGCGGCGGTCCAGAATGAAGGTCTCGGAATTGGCAATCGCTCTGCCGATCGACACCGTGTGACCGACGTCGGCCAGCGAG
>JAJCXQ010000319.1 GCA_029263355.1 Acidobacteriota bacterium
TCCTAGAACACGCTTATCGGACCTCCCAGCTCCAGCTCCACGGAGCCCTACAAGAGTTTCGGCACCCGATTCGTTTTGAGGGCCTGATCGATCAGCTCTACACAAAGAACTGGGTGGTCTATTGCAAGCCATCTTTCTCAGGGCCGGAGAAGGTCTTGCAGTACCTCGCCCGCTATACCCATCGCGTCGCCATCTCCAACGAGCGGTTGATCGAGATCGATGACGACCACGTCGTTTTCCGTTTCAAAGACTATGCTCGAGGCGGCGTCTGGGGGACCCGCCGTTTGAGTGCGGAGGAATTTATTCGGAGGTTCCTCCAACACGTGTTGCCGCGGCGCTTCGTTCGCATCCGATACTTCGGGCTGCTGGGCAATCGGTACCGGAGAGAGAACCTCGAGCGTGCTCGCACGTTGCTGAAGGCCGAACCTCCAGAGGCTGTTGCCCCCGATGGCGAGACCCGGCAGGAGATGCTCGAGCGCCTCACCAGCGTCGAACCCGGTCGCTGTCCAAAGTGTGGTCAAGGGCGCCTCAGGCTCTGTCGAGAGTTTCCTCGCCCCCGATCATTGATCTCCGACGCGCGAGCTCCTCCATGAGGATCGCGTGTTTTCCGTCAGGCTGCAGGGTCCCGAGCCGCCGAACCGGCGGTAGTAGGGAGCCTTCTACCTATCCGCGCCGATTCGGCGTATACTCTGTGCCCATGAAATCATGTGAAGCCAAAGGGAGGGCAGATGGCTCCGTCATCACGCAGTGCGGAGCGTCGCAAGGCACCCATCGGCGGCGAGATCGGACCCTGATCGGCGAGGTTCGCCAATCCGCCCAGCGATTCAATCTCCATAGCCATCCTCGCCGCTTGGGCCGCGGCTTCGTTCAACCACTTCCAATCCGAAATCCGTCTTTGCGACGCTACTGACGCCTGGGAGGAGGTTATCTTTGCCATGACGTCGAGCGCTTACGTCCGGACTTCAGATTGGAACCTGTTCTGTTCGGCGACTTTGTTATACAGAAGCTGGGATGACAGGCACTGAGGAGACTCCAGATGGAAGGTGCCAAGTAAGGTCTTAAACATGGAAGCAAGAACTCCACAACCAGACAGCCTGCAACCAGGATTCGCGTTAGGGGCATTCGGAAGTTCAACCTTCTGGGAGAATGTAATTCTGCCTTTTGTCAATGATACGGGCGAAGTTCTTAAATCTGCTGGCTTCACCGATGCATTAGACAGCTTCTCCGCTCCGAGCGGGATTTATTCAAGAAAGCCGAGGTTTGTTGCTGACGCTGGCGCGACGACCATATTCATAGGGCTGATGGTCTTCCTGGGAAGCTCTATTGGATCTTGGGCGGTAGGTCGCACCTGCGACCATTTCTTCGACGAGAATATCAAGCCTGTCTTGAAGCGCCTCAAGAAACGCATCGAAAAGCGCGATGATGAAGGTGGCGGTTCGTTCCACCCCTTTGAGGTTCGTTGTGGACTATGGTACGAGCCAGAAAGGGTCCTTGTGCAGGTGTTGGTGCAGATTGAGAGGCCTGGTGATCTTAAAACTGCTAGTCTGCATATCGCGGCTGCGCAGAGAGCAGCTGCTAACTGGCTTGAAGAGAATGGCTGGCATGGAGCGGCGCTGGTCTATAAAGTCGTAGAAGACGAGTTGGAGCCAACTCCGACTCTAGCCAAGAGGTTAGATTCTTGATTAGAGAGTAACTCTGTCGTTCGTCAGAGTTAGAAAATGCGAAAGGGACCTCCTCAGAGACGGTTGCCAAGCCAATCGACAGGATGCTCATTAAGAATCCGTACCGCACTAATCACCGAACCAGGAGCCCAAGCGAACTCGCTGCGCTCGCCGCTTGGCTCAGGTCGTTGGCAGAATAGGATAATGAAGATACGTAAGGCAACAGATTCCGATACTGCAGCGATCATAGCTGTTGATCATGCGGCTGCACATGATGAGAACCGTAGACGGCATATTCGCGAGTGGGTGTCAGGAGACAGCACTATTGTAGCCGAAGTCGATGATGCTGTAGTTGGGTATGCCACACTCGAGTACACCTTTTTCTCACAGGGATTCATCTCCATGTTGATAGTTGCAGAGGCGAGTCGGCGCAAGGGGGTGGGCACCGCTCTAGTCTCGCAGCTGGAACAGGTATGTAAGGCAGAAAAAATGTTCACGTCAACAAATCAATCCAATGAACCAATGCAAGCACTCATGCATAGGATGTCATATGAACCGAGTGGAGTTGTGCATAATTTGGATGACGGGGATCCCGAACTGTTCTATTTCAAGAAGCTCAAAGGGAACCGCTAACCAGGCGCTTGCGTATTCCGACGGCTATTCGCCGCGGCTGAGCTTATAGTTTGGCGGACAGGCAGACCAGATGGTCGGGTTATGAACTATCCACACAAGACCTGTATTTTTGACAGTCTGGGCTTCAACATTCGGCAAGATCAGCTTGCTATTCATCAGTTGCGGGGCTCCTACAGAATTGTGATTGGTTCGCTTGCAAGAATCTGGGCGCTCCGATGAAGCTGTTGGTGTTTCTTGGCTCCGGTGTCTCAGTACCATCTGGGCTCCCTCGTGTGGACGATTTGACCAAACAAGTATTGGGTGCGGCGCATGCCGAGGCTGAGGATCGCTCCACCCTTCTGAACGCGTTTTCTCTCAAGAGCGTTTCAGTAGAGCAGCTTCAAGCGTTCCTTCGTCTGCTTCAAGGGCAGCTGAGGTATTTCCAGGAAAGTGTTGGAAGATTTCCAAACTCAGACGGAACCTTCGGACGAACAGGACACATAGAGCAGAGTCCAATTACTTATGAAGATTTGTATCACGCATGTGCCCAAATCGATGACAACGAATCTGGGGTTGGCGATAGCCCAGTGCATGCGGCATTGACGGAGTGGCTCGCAAAGTCGATTGCGGGCAGCGCGGCGGGGGATTTCGATGCAATCATCTGGCGTCTCGGGCGCCTCGCAGCGCGAGCCAAGGGACATATTCAAAAGACGGTGGCTGCCTCTCTCCGCGCCACAGAGCCTCAGGGCCTCGCCCTGCTCGAGGAACTTGCGCAGGTCGACTGGATAAGTACTCTCACTATCATCACACTCAACCATGATACGTTGGTTGAGCGGTTGTTGGCGGCGCAAGACATCTCCTATCAAGACGGCTTTGGTCCAGTCGACGGGGATATCCAATGGTTCGCTGATCAGTACGATGACAAGGTTTGTGCCTGCAGAATCTACAAACTTCACGGTTCGCGAGACTGGTACGACTTCGGATTCGGTGGACAGAAGATCGGCAGGTTTGCAAATGGCCAACTTGAATCCGAACCGCGGGATGCGAAAGGAAAACCTCTATCAGTCTCATCACCCACTCCTCGGTTTCTTACGGGTCTTAGCAAAGCCATTGGCTACCATGCAGGCCCGTTCGCTGACCTGCATTTTCGGTTCCTGGAGGCATTGAGGGACCACGACCGGGTCATCATGTCGGGCTATGGATGGGGAGATCTCGTGATCAACAAGAGATTTATCTGGTGGTTCGACAAGCGACGGACCAACAGAATGCTGCTTCTTCATGAAGAGCCTGAGACACTCGTTGCCCGATCTACACTCTTGGCTGGCAGTTATCGCGGATTGGTAGAAAGCGGACGACTGGTCTTGATTAGAAAATGGTTGAGTGATACCTCTGCGGCCAAGCTCTTGCCATATATTCAATAGTGCTGTGGGGGCAATATGCGTAGCCGCCGAACCCCGCGTTGCAGGATGACCGGGCCTGCGGCCCGGCACCTGAACGCGAAGCCGTTCAACCCGGCTATCCAGCCGTCATTGGTCGGAATTGGCATTCCGATCTGTTGCAGTGATCGCAAGATCACCGCGTAACGTTCTACAGCGATTCAATCCCAGAGCTCAGGATCGATACGGCGTTGCTCAGCCAGTGCCTCATCGAACTCGTCTGCCTCTTCTTTTGACCAGGTACCGGCAAGGTGGTCGAGGTCACGATGGACAGTCTCTTGCTGCCCGCTTTGTCGGTCGATCGTTTCTTCCATCTTGGTTACGGCCTACTACAATTTCTCAAAGTTCTGACCGGGCGACGGTACCATGTCGCCGGCCGTACCGGTCACCCGGTTGGTACCGGGGGATCCCTCGATTTCTCGGTGGTCACCCCGTTGGTACCGGGTGAGGACTCGACATTCGGAAAAATCCCTCGTTGGTACCGGGGGAGCACGCGATATTTGGAAAAATCCTTCGTTGGTACCGAGGGAGGTCTCGATATTTCGCGAAATCTAACCTGTTCCCCTGGGGAAACGGTAAAGGCCCGCGAAAAATCGAGGGATCCCCCGGTATAAACGTGTGCTCCCGACGGGGCAACGGCGAGTCTCCGCCCAAAAACGGGCTGTGTCGGTTGCAAAGCCCGTAGTTGGGTCCTTGGAACGGGATGTGTCACCCGCCGAGCCCTTAGAAGGGTGCTTGGAACGGGCTGTTTCGCTTTTCGAGCGCGTAGAAGGGCCCTTGGAACGGGCTGTGTCGCCCGCCGAGCCCGTAGAAGGGTGCTTGGAACGGGCTGTTTCGCTTTTCGAGCCCGTAGCAGGGCCCTTGGGCCGGGCCTCCGCCGCGCCTAGGTGGAGCTACTGGGGTCCGGTTTCAAACCGACTCGATCAGCGCCACCTTGATGATGCGTTAGTGCTGCCGTAGCGTCGTCGCCACCGGTAGGTAAGCGGCGCGGATGGCGGGAAAGAAGCCGCCGACGAAACCCATCACCAGGGAGTAGATCAGGCCACCGACCAACAGCGATGGGGTCACCGCGAAGGCGAAGGCGATCTGGCTGAAGGTCTGGAAGTTCAGGGTCGCGGTGCGGAAGCCGTTGAAGAACATGTAAGCCAGGGCGCAGCCGATGACGCCGCCGACCAGAGACAGCAAAACGGCTTCCACCAGCACCGAGATGACCACCGGGCCGGAGCCGAATCCAAGAGCCCGCAAGGTGGCGATCTCCTTGGTGCGGGTGCAACCCGCGAGTCCCTGCTCCGTAGAAAGGGAACGTCATAACCATGAGGAGCCCTGTATGACCAGCGGTCGCATCGTCCCGAGTTTCGTCCTATCGTTCGCCGTACTCGCTGGGGTGCCCACCCTCGCCAATGATTCGGAGAGCCCCTCTGAGTTTCGCCGGAGCGACGCACCCCGCGCGTCCTTGGCGGAGGAGTTTGGTCTGTCGATCGCCTGGGACCGCGAGCTCGGGTCGGGGTACTCGAACATCTCGGTGAGGGGTGGCAAGGCGATCACCGGCTTCACGGCCGGCGAGGTCGACGTCCTCGCGGCCTTCGACCGCGGTAGCGGCGAGGAGATCTGGCGCTACGAGCTCGGTCCGAAATATGCCGGTCACAGCGGCTCTGACGACGGTCCACTCAGCACTCCGGCGATTTCGGGCGACCGCGTCTACGCCCTCTCGGGCCACGGTCGGCTGGTGTCGCTCGATTTCGAGAGCGGCAGGGAGATCTGGAGCCGCCAGCTGGACGAGTCGAGCTCGACGCCTCCCTTCTACGGCTACAGCACCTCGCCGGTGA
>JAJCXQ010000320.1 GCA_029263355.1 Acidobacteriota bacterium
CCTCGAGAATACTGATCGTAGAGGACGAGCCTCCGCTCGCCGAGCTCGAGAGTATCTCTCTCGAAGGAGCGGGTTTTGATTGTGTCTCGGTCGGTCGCGGAGACCGCGGGCTCGAGATCCTCGCCAGCCAGCCGATCAGCCTGGTTCTTCTCGACTACAAACTGCCGGATATGACCGGCCTGGAGTTCATCGACTGTCTGGGGGAGCGGATTCGCTCCTTGCCCGTGGTCGTCGTCACCGGTTATGCCGACGCCCAGCTCGCTGTGGAACTGCTCAAAGCGGGTGCCGCCGACTATGTGATCAAAGATACCGAGTTGCTGTTTTTGCAGCAGCTGTCCAAAACGGTGCTGGCGACGATCGAACGTTTCGAGCTCCAGGCCCGGATCGAGCGGCAGGCCAAAGATCTTCTCGCTCAGGCACGGGCTCTGGAGGAAGCGAAAGAGCAAGCCGATCAAGCCAATCGCGCCAAGAGCGAGTTCTTGACCAATCTCAGCCACGAGATCCGCACGCCGATGACCGCCATCCTCGGTTTTGCCGACATGCTGCTCGACGACGACTACATCCGCAGTGCTACGCCCGCCCGGGTCCAGGATTTGATGGCGATCAAGGACAACGGTGGTTATCTGCTGGATCTGCTGGACGACATCCTGGATCTGTCGAAGATCGAGACTGGCAAGCTTTTGATCGAAAGGCGACGGTTCAACCTACCGGACTTCTTGGCCGATCTGATGGCCTTGATCCGGGTTCGATCCAGTAAGAACGGTCTCGAGCTCGCGTTGGAAAATGTTGGTTCGGTGCCCCAGACCATTGAGACCGATTCGACTCGGCTGCGCCAAATCTTGATCAATCTCCTGGGCAACGCGGTCAAATTCACCGAGGTAGGTGAGGTTCGGCTCGCGGCACGGCTGGTGGAGGCGCCCGAGCCCCAGCTAGAGCTGGCGGTGATCGACACCGGGATCGGGATGTCGCCGGAAGTCGCCGAACATCTGTTCAAGCCGTTTTCGCAAGCCGATCCCTCCAGCGCCCGGCGATTTGGCGGGACGGGCCTCGGGCTCTCTCTCAGCCAGCGCTTGGCCAGGATGTTGGGCGGGGACATCCTTGTCGAGAGTGAGCTCGGGTGCGGCAGCACGTTCCGGCTCACCCTGCCGATCGGGTCGCTCGATGAAGAACGGCGGATCGAGGATCTTTCGCTGGTGGCGTCGCGTGGTTCGCGACCGTTGCCGAAGAAATCAGACAACAAGCTGGCTGGGCGCTTTCTGCTGGCTGAGGACAATCCGGTCAATCAGGTTTTGACGGCGTCGATTCTGAAGGCTGCGGGCGCCGAGGTGACGGTGGTCGAGAACGGCCAGAGCGCCGTTGATCTCGTGCTGGAGGCCGAGAAGCATGGACGGCCCTACGATTTGGTATTGATGGATCTCCAGATGCCGGTGATCGATGGTTATGAAGCGACCCGGAAGCTGCGTGAGGGAGGTTTCCAGCGTCCCATCCTGGCTCTCACCGCCCATGCGATGGCGGAGCATCGCGAGCGCAGTCTGGAAGCGGGCTGTAATGGGCACCTCACCAAGCCCATCGATCGCGACGCCCTGCTCAACCTGATTAGCGAGTTGCTGTAGGGCAGGTCGGATCAGCTGGGTCAACGCCTACGGTCTGCCGGGTCGACACGGGTCGACCCCGGGACGCCAGCAGCTTGCCGTCGCTGGCAAGCGGGATACACTACGGCCCATGAAGCGAGAAGACTATTTACAATGGGCTGAGCGCGCGGCGCGATGGGGCGCCAATTACCTAGCGACGCTGCGTGATCGGCCGGTACGGGCCCAGACCGTACCGGGTGAGATCGCGGCCATGCTTCCGGCCGAGCCACCGGAAGAGCCGGAAGACATGCAGACGATCTTCGCCGACTTCGAACGTATCGTGCCGGATGGCATGACGCACTGGCAACACCCACGTTTCTTCGCGTATTTTAGTGCCAACGCTGCGCCGGTTTCGATGATCGCCGAGAACCTCACCGCGGTCATGGCGGCCCAATGTATGCTCTGGCAGACTTCGCCCGCGGCCACCGAGATCGAGACTCGGATGGTCGACTGGATGCGCCAGGCTCTCGGGCTGCCGGAGGGATTCCAAGGAGTGATCCAGGACTCGGCAACCACGGCAAACGTCTGCGCGATGCTGACGATGCGAGAGCGTGCTCTCGGTTGGCGAGGGAACGATAGCGGGATGGCGGGGGAGAAGCAGCTCCGAGTTTACGCCTCGCCGGAGACCCATTCGTCGATCGACAAGGCGGTCCGAATCGCCGGCATCGGTCAACAACACCTGGTGAAAGTGCCGACCGACGGTTCTTGGGCGCTCGATCCGGGAGCCCTGCGACAGGCGATCGCAGCGGACAAGGCGGCGGGTTTCCTCCCAGCCGGTGTTGTTCTTTGCGTCGGCGGCACGTCAATCGGTGTTTCCGATCGCGTGCGCGAGACGATCGAAGTGGCACGGGCCTACGACCTATTTGTCCATGTGGACGCTGCGTGGGCAGGTTCCGCGATGATCTGCCCAGAGCTGCGGGAGCTATGGGAGGGCGTCGAGGGGGCTGACAGCATCGTCTTCAACCCCCACAAGTGGCTCGGTGCGCAGTTCGACTGCTCCATCCAGTTCCTTGCGGATCCTGAGCCACAGGTCCGCACCCTCGGCATTCGTCCGGACTATTTGCAGACTCTCGGTCAGAGCGAGATTACAAATTACAGCGAGTGGACGATTCCCCTGGGTCGGCGCTTCCGAGCTCTGAAGCTGTGGTTCTTGCTTCGCGCCCACGGTCTAGAAGATCTTCGCCGACGTATCAGGAACCACATCGCCTGGGCAGAAGAGGCGGCTGCGGGGATTGCAGCTCTCGACGGCTTTCGCTTGACAACAAAGTGTCACTTCTCGCTCTTCACGTTTCAATACGCCCCGGACGGCGAGGATGCAAACGTCGCTACCGAGCGCCTTCTCCAGGCCATCAACGATGACGGCCGGATCTATCTGACGCAGACCACTCACGAAGGACAGTTCGTGATCCGTTTCCAAGTTGGGCAGTTCGACTGCCGGAGGGACGACGTTCTGCTGGCGGTCGAGGTGCTGCGAGAGCTGGCCGCTCCGCTCGGCTAGGTAGATCGCATCCAGCAACAGCATTTTCGAATCAGTGAGGTCGCGCTGATGGAGCGAGCACGGGCGAGTATGTTTGAGCAAAACATAAGTAGATAGCCACAAAATATTGTAAACAATGAAGTTGGAAGACTCGGCGCTGCCGAGGCGAGTCACGCAGCGCTGCGCGCAGCCCATCAGCGCGACCGGCAGAGGGTCATACTTGGATGCGATCTAGCTTGGCTACGCTAGACCCCGAGTAACACTCCGCGCGCCGGGTTGCCGGTCATCGTCCGCAGCGCGTGAACGTACCAGGCGACTTGGCGCCGGTAGCCTTCCTCGTGGAGGGTGATGTCAGCGTCGGTCTTGAAGTCGATGACCGTCCAAACGCCTTCTTCCAGGAAGGTCAAGTCGATGGTGCCTTCGAGCAGAGCGCCACCGCCCCGGTCGATCAGGAACGGAGCTTCCCGGTGTTGGCGTTTGGCGGCCGCAGCACGACGCATCAGGGGGTGATCGAGGGCGCCTCGGACGCTGTCGGTCGCGGCCGCGATTTCGTCTGACGTGGCGTCGAGCATGCGACCATGAAGCTCGGCGAGGGCCCGCACCGTGGGTTCATCAGCGTCAAAGGCGACATCGCGCAACAGAGTGTGCACCAAGGTGCCAAAGCGTTTCCCCCCCGGGCGGTCGCCAGCCCGCGGCACCCTTTCGAGATCGATGATCGGGGCGTCCCCATTGTCTGGCGGGGGTTCTTCCATCTCGGTCACGATCGCGACGTCGAAGCGGGCACGGCCACCTTCAGCCAGCAGGCGTTGGCGCTCGTCGCGCCATTCCCG
>JAJCXQ010000321.1 GCA_029263355.1 Acidobacteriota bacterium
CCCTGTCGGTGTTCGAGCGAACCACGGGGCTTCTCGCCGTCCTTGAGCTCAACACCGATCTGTTCGACCTTGCCACGGCCGAGCGCTTACTGAGTCACTTCCAACAGCTGCTTGCGGAGATACTCGATCGACCGGACGCCCCGCTGTCGACCGTGTCGATGCTGCCGACCCCGCAACGTCACCAACTGCTGGTCGAATGGAACGACACCGCAACGGAAGGTTCGTCGGTGGCGACGCTTCCTGGCTTGCTGGAGTTGCAGGCTGCCCGCAATGGTGATGCGGTGGTCCTGGTTACCGGTGACCAGACGCTGACCTACCGCGAGCTCGACCACCGGGCTGACCGGCTGGCGCGATTCCTGATCAACACGGGTATCAGAGCGGAGGATCGTATCGGCCTGTTTGTCGAACGATCGCCAGAGATGATCGTGGCCCTCTTCGGCACGCTCAAGGCGGGGGCTGCTTATGTCCCTCTGGATCCCGAGTACCCGGCCGAACGGTTGGCTTTCATGATCGCCGACGCCGGGGTGACCACCATCCTCACGCAACAGCATCTCGCACCGAGACTGCCGGCCAAAAATGTACGGCAAGTCTGTCTCAATCGTGACTGGCTCGATATCAAATCCGGCTCGAAAGGCCCATTGACGGCGCGCCCTCATCGCCGCAGCCCAGCCTATGTCATCTACACCTCCGGCTCGACCGGAGCGCCCAAAGGGGTAACGGTCGAGCACCGCTCAGTGGTCAACTACGCCACCGGTGCTGTCGCCCGTTATGGCTTGGGGTCTAAGGACCGAGTGTTGCTCTTCGCTTCGATCACCTTCGACGCCAGCGCAGAAGAGATCTACTCCACTTTGGCCGCGGGCAGCACTCTCTACCTTCGCGACCAGGCGATGTTGACGTCGCCTGCGATTTTCCTCGCCGCCTGCCGCCGCTTGCGGCTCAGTGTGCTCGGGTTGCCGACGGCGTTTTGGCACGTTCTCGCCGCCAGCCTCGATCAAGAAGCGATCAACGCTCTGCCTCCCGGGGTTCGCGTCGTCATCATCGGCGGCGAGCGCGCCGCCCCTCACCACCTTGAAAGGTGGCGACGGCTGGTGGCCAGCGACGTTCATCTGGTCAACACCTATGGCCCTACGGAGACGACGATTGTCGCCACGGCCTGGGATCTTGCGCGAGCTCAACCGACAGTGGAGAGCGAAGACGTACCGATTGGACGCCCGGTCCCAGGAGTGTGCGTTCAGGTGGCCGATCGCCACCTCCGAATGCTGCCGATCGGGGTCACTGGCGAGCTAACCATCACAGGCGCGGGTCTGGCGCGAGACTACCTTGGCCGCCCGGGCTCGACAGCGGAGAAATTCGTTCCAAATCCGTTCAGTTCGACCTCGGGCAGACGACTCTATCGCAGCGGTGACTTGGTGCGCCGCCGGGTCGACAGCAACCTTGAATTTGTCGGCCGGATCGACTCGCAGATCAAGATTCGCGGCTTTCGCGTCGAACTTGGCGAGGTCGAGGCTGTCCTCTCCAACCATCCCAAGGTACGCCAGGCAACCGTTTTACTCCGCGCTGAAGAGGGTCAGGACCGGCAACGGCTAGTGGCTTATGTGGTCACGACCGGCCAGATGCTGGGAGTCAGCGAGCTGCGACGGCACCTGGAGAGCCACCTGCCGAGCTATATGGTTCCGTCCGCCTTCGTCACCCTCGAGGCGCTACCGGTGACCACCGCTGGCAAGGTTGATCACCGAGCCCTGCCAGCCCCTGAGGGCTCGCGACCCGAGCTCGAAACGAGCTTCGCGGCAGCCAACACAACAGTCGAACATCAATTAGTGGAGATCTGGCGTGAGCTGCTGGGAGTCGAGCGGGTTGGAATACATGACCGGTTCTTCGAGCTCGGCGGCGATTCGATTGTCGCCATCTTGATGGTGTCCCGCGCCAACCAACTCGGCCTCGGACTCACCGCGCGGCAGGCTTTCGAGCATCAAACGGTGGCAGAGCTGGCTGTCGTAGTCGACTCGGCGCCCAAGGTTCGCGCAGAACAAGGACTTGTCTTCGGTGACGTGCCGCTGCTGCCAATTCAGAAGGCTTTTTTCGAGGAAGATCGCAGCGAGCCCTGGCACTTCAATCAGACGCTTTGGCTCGAGCTACCGGCTGGGCTCGACCGAGCAGCGTTAGAGGCAGCGATCGAACGGTTAATCGCACACCATGACGCTTTCCGGCTGCGTTTCGTCCGCGACACGGATGGGCACGTTCGCCAGTTTCACTCCGAGCTCTCCGATCAGCCTCGAACAGCTGCGGTCTCATGGTTGGACTTGACGCATCTCGAAGAAGGCGTCCACGACGCAGCACAACAAACGGTCGCAGCCAGTGTGCAACCGAGCCTCAACCTCGCCGAGGGCCCCTTGGTTCGGGTGTTGGTCATCGATTTGGGTGACTGCCTCAGATTACTTTGGACAGCCCACCATCTGGTCGTTGACGCCGTTTCCTGGGGAACCCTGCGGCAAGATCTTGAAACAAGTTATCGACATTTGGAACGTAGCGAAGATCCACGGCTACTGTCCAAGACCAGCTCGTATCGCGACTGGGCCGAACGCCTGGAGACTTACAGTGCCTCGCCGCAGGCGCAGGTTGAGATCGACTATTGGAACACCTCGGGAAAGACCGAGACCGGGGTCGATCTACCGGTGGATCACACCAGTTCGGATACCAGCGTCGGTGTCGCTTCCCGAGTGTCGGTAACACTCGACCCGGTCACGACCCGGACCCTGTTGACTGAGTCTCATGCCGCCTATCGGACCCAGATCAATGATTTGCTGTTGACCGCTTTAGCGATGACTTTCGAAAGCTGGACCGGCCGTCAATCGTTTGTCATCGACCTCGAAGGCCATGGCCGAGAAGCACTGTTCGAAGACATGGATCTGAGCCGCACCGTCGGCTGGTTCACGGCCGTCTTTCCGGTCACCCTCGAGCTTCCAAACACGCCTCGCAACCATCCCGGCGATGCTATTCGAGGAATCAAAGAGCACATGCGGCGGATTCCCAACCACGGCATCGGTTACGGCGTGCTGCGCTACATGGCGGGAGTACAGTTCAATCCGCAACCAACTCCGCAGGTGCTGTTCAACTATCTTGGCCAGATCGACTCGGCCCCAGCCTCGTCGTTGGCGTGGCGCCAACTGGCCGGTGCTCCAGGGCCGCAGCGCAGTCGGCGAGACCCGCGTGGCTACCCTTTCGAGATCGACGCCCTGGTCCGAGACGGCGTCCTCGAGGTCCACTGGACGTTCAGCCGCGCTATCCACCATCGGCAGACCGTCGAGACATTGGCGGATCGCTTTCTCGCCCATCTTGGCACGCTCGTCGAGCACTGCTTGTCGCCCGAAGCTGGCGGCTTCACTCCGTCGGACTTTCCGCTGGCGAATCTGGATCAACGACGCCTCGACCGCTTGGCTACCGAACACGGTGGCGTCGCTGGATTGGAGGATGTTTATCCGCTGTCAGCTCTGCAAGAGGGCATGCTGTTCCACTCTCTATCCGAACCAGCTTCGGGAGTTTACTTCGAACAGCTTCAGTTCCAGCTTGGCGCGCTTCAAGTCTCGGCCCTCCAGCGCAGCTGGCAGCGATTGATCGACCGTCACGCTGTGCTGCGCACGAGTCTCGCCTGGAAGGGGCTCGAGAAGCCTTTGCAGATCGTCCACCGACACCTCGAAGTGCCGTGGGAAGAGCTCGATTGGCGATCTTTGTCTCAGCCAGAGCAGGTCGACCGGCTAGCCGAATGGTGCGCTGCCGATCGAAAGCAAGGTTTCGACCTCGAGCACGGCCCACTGATTCGCCTGACCTTGTTCCGATTAGCGAGCCAGCGCTACGAGCTCGTCTTCAGCCACCACCACGCCTTGCTCGACGGTTGGTCAACTCCCATCCTGGTGCGCGAGCTCGACCATTTCTACCAAGTGTTCGCAAACTGTCGGGAAGACGACCTAGATCTCCCTCCATCCTACAAAGCCTATATTCGCTGGCTCCAGGAACAGAATCTCGACACCGCCGAGGCATTCTGGCGTCACACGTTCGCTGGCTTCACTGTACCTACTCCACTGCCCGAAGAGCTTTCGGCGGTCGATCGCGAGCACCACAGCAGCCAATTGGTCAGCCTCGATCTCAGCCCACAGTTGACAGTGGCACTCACGAATCTCTCACGGCAACAAAACTGGACCCTCAGCACCGTGTTGCAGGCTGCTTGGGCCATCCTACTGTCTCGCTTCAGCGGTGAGAACGATGTGGTGTTTGGCATCACCGTCTCCGGCCGGCCGCCAACCCTGCGGGGCGCCGATTCGATGATCGGGTTGTTTATCAACACTCTTCCAGTACGCACTCAGATCTCTTCTGAGGACTCGATTCAGAGCGGGATTCAATCTCTGCACCAGCATCTGATCGAGCTCCGAGACGTCGAGTGCACGCCTCTCCCGATGATTCAGCGCAGTGCCCCCCTAGCCGCTGGCGTCGAGCTGTTCGACAGCCTAGTGGTGTTCGAGAACTACCCCGATGCACCGTCGATGTTGGGTGGTGGTCTCGAAATTCGCGGTATCCATGGGACCGAACAGACCAATTACCCACTGACCCTGATGGTCGTGCCAGGCGATCGGTTGCGTCTCCACTTGAGCTACGACACCGGGCGATTCGCTCAGGCGACGCCGCGACGTCTGCTCGTTCATCTGAAGACGTGGCTGGAAGGCTTGGTCGAGCTATCCTCACAGCTGGCGACGACCGGCCCCGCCAGTCTCGCATCGACCAGCATCCACGAACGACAGCAAGTGTTGTTGGAATGGAACGACACGACAGCTCACCGACCGTTCACCGCCCTCTCCCGCCGGTTCGAAGAGCAAGCCCGCCGTTCACCCGACAACGTCGCGGTAGTAGCGGGTGCCAGCTCCTTAAGCTACCGTCAGCTCGACCAACGCGGCAACCGGATAGCCCGCTTACTACATTCCCGCGGCATCGGGGTCGAAGATCGGGTGGGTATCTTCATGCGGCGTTCGTGCGACGCCTTGAGCAGCATTCTCGGAGTGATGAAATCTGGCGCGGCCTATCTGCCGCTCGACGCCGAGTATCCGGCAAAATTCCTGAATTACCTGATCGAAGATGCTGGCGTCACTCTGGTCCTGACCCAGGAAGATCTCGTCGAACGTCTCCCCAAGTTATCGGCGAAGCCGGTCTGCGTTGACCGTGACCGAGAGCAATTCGCCAAGCAGTCGGCCGAACCTCTCACCGTCGAAGTCGGGCCGGAAAATCTAGCATACATCCTCTATACATCGGGCTCTACCGGCCGGCCCAAAGGTGTCGAGGTGCTGCAGGCAGGAGTAAGCAACCTGATCGCGTGGCACCAAGCCTTCTTTGGCGTGCGACCCAGCGACCGGGTCTCACATCTAATGAGCTTGTCGTTCGATGTCTCGGTCTGGGAGCTCTGGTCTTATCTCACCGCCGGGGCGAGTGTTCACATTCCAACGACAGAGACGCGCCGAAATATCAACCAGCTAAAGCAATGGCTAGTGGATCAAGAGGTGACCCACAGCTTCATGGCGACGCAGTTGGCAGAGCTTATGATGGCCAAGTCTTGGCCGACATGCACAGCGCTGCAAGTCGTGTTTACGGCCGGTGAAAAGCTGCGGTCCCATCGCCCCCCAGGTCTACCTTTCGAGGTGTTTAATCACTACGGCCCAACCGAAGGCACAGTGATTGTAACCTGGGAGAGGGTCGGGTTCGATTCCGGATCGCGGCTGGCACCCGCGATCGGTCGACCGATCGACAATTGCCGGCTCTTTGTCGCCGATCCAAAGCTCTTGGAGACCCCTGTCGGGATGCCGGGCGAGCTATTGCTCGGCGGCGTTTGCCTGGCCCGCGGCTACCGCGGCCGGCCAGGGCAGACAGCGAGCAAGTTCGCCCCTGATCCGTTCAGCGGCAAGCCGGGAGCCCGGCTCTACCACAGCGGCGATCTGGTGCGTTTGCTGCCCTCCGGGGTCATCGACTTCATCGGACGCATCGACTCCCAAGTCAAGATCCGCGGCTTTCGTATCGAGCTGGGCGAAATCGAAGCAGCCGTTCTCGAACACCCGGCGGTGCAAGAAGTCGCCGTAATAGCGCGTCGCGATGTCGCCAAACCGGGCGAAGTTCCGGGCGACGACAACTTGCAACTAGTGGTCTACTTCGTCACCTCTCAGCCAGTGGGCCATGGTGACCTGCGAGCCTTTCTGCATCGACGGCTGCCGCCCTATGTGGTTCCGCAGATTTTCGTCCCCCTCGACTCCATGCCCCTGTCGACTGCCGGCAAGGTGGATCGACGCGCCCTACTTCGGCCCGGCATGGAGTCGCCACAAGCCCCCAGCCAGCAGGCTACCGAGCCATCAGAACATGCGCTGGAAGCGGAGACCGGACTGGAAACCCTGGCTTTGGCCCCATCGGAACGGCATCGAGTGCTGTGGGAATGGAACGACACCGCTCTCACCGATGGCACGTTCTTCGCTCCGGTTCATCGGCGACTCGAAGCCCTGGTGGACCGCACACCGAACCAGGTAGCGATGGTCGTCAGCGGACAGATGCTGACTTATGGTGAGCTCGACCGACGGGGTAATCAGCTGGCCAGCTTTCTGCACGCCCACGGCATCGGCCCCGAGCACCGGATCGCCATTGTGATGAACCGGTCCTTCGAGGCGGTGCTGGCTCAAGTCGGCGTCCTGAAAGCCGGTGCCGCATTCGTCCCTCTCGATCCAGAGTACCCGGCGGATCTGCTCGACTACATGATTCGTGACGCTGGTGCACCGTGGCTCCTGACTCAAGAAGAGCTTGTCGAACGACTGCCCGAAATTACAGGCAATTTGCTGTGCCTGGACCGGGACTGGGCCGCTATAGCCGAGAGCCCAGAAGAAAACCCGAGGATCGCCGTTTCTGCAGAAAGCCTGGCCTACATCATCTACACCTCGGGGTCAACCGGCAAACCCAAGGGGGTCGAGGTACCTCACCGCGGCCTAGCCAACTTGGTGAGCTGGCATCACGATACCTACAGCGTGGACACCCGCCACCGCGCCTCACATCTCGCGAGCCTGTCATTCGATGCAGCGGTCTGGGAAATCTGGCCACACCTAACCGCGGGTACGAGCCTGCACGTGCCGGACCCGGCCACGCGTCAAGAACCAGCACGACTGACCGCTTGGCTGGTGCAACAGGCCGTGACCCACTCTTTTCTGCCCACCCAGTTGGCCGAGTGGATGCAACGCGAGCCGTGGCCTCCAAACGCCGCGCTGCAGGCTGTGTTGACTGGCGGCGAGCGGCTCCACGATTTCCAGCGCCCCGACGTGCCGTTCGAGTTGATCAACCACTATGGCCCGACGGAGAGCTCAGTGGTCGCTACCTGGGGTCGGGTCGCAGTGGCTGGGGAAGGAGACCGACCTCCTTCGATTGGCCGGCCGATCGCCAACTGCCAGGTTTATCTTCTCGACTCTCGCCTTGATCTGAGACCGGCCGGAGTCCCGGGCGAGTTGTGCATCGGCGGCGAGAGCCTGGCGCGGGGCTACCACGATCGGTCGGCTCTGACCGCTGAACGATTCGTCCCGAATGTACTCAGCGACCAAGCCGGAGCCCGGCTCTACCGCACTGGCGATCTTGTTAAGCACTTATCCGAAGGCGAGTTCGACTTCCTCGGTCGTATCGACCATCAGGTCAAAGTCCGAGGCTTTCGCATCGAGCTCGGTGAGATCGAGGCGGCACTGCGGGATCACCCCGAGGTGCAAGAAGTTGCGGTGTTGGCTCGCGAGGATCTGCCAGGGGCCGAAGGTGCTCGCCTGGTGGCCTACCTGGTCATGGCGCCAGAAGCGTCGATGCAGGTCGGTGAGATGCAGGCCTTCCTCCATCGCCGGCTGCCGAGTTACATGGTGCCATCGGCCTTCGTCACTCTGGAGTCCATGCCGCTCAATCCATCCGGCAAAGTCAATCGCCGGCAGCTGCCGGTTCCGAACGCGATACGGCCCCATCTGGACACAGACTATGTGGCTCCTTCATCTCCGACTGAGAAGGCGCTGGCAGAGATCTGGGCCACTGTGTTGGGAGTCGAGAAAGTTGGCGTACGCGACAATTTCTTCGAAGTCGGCGGTGATTCGATCCTCGCTATCCGGGTAGTGGCACAAGCCGCAGACCACGACTACATCCTCAATCCGCGCCAGGTGTTCGAATATCCAACGGTTACCGAGTTAGCCGCGCTGATCGACCGCGACGCCCGTCCCTCTAGTGAGGCTGGGCCGAGTGAAGACCTGTCGCCCTTCGAGTTGACGAGTCTGACGCCGGATGTTCTCGAACGGGTCAAGGCCGAACAAGCCCCCGGGGCCGGCCCATTGGTAGATGCGTATCCCTTGGCGCCACTACAACAGGGCATGTTGTTCTACAGTCTCTATGACCCAGCCGGCTCGGCCTACCATCAGCAGCTGGCCTTCAGCCTGGTGGGAGAGCTCAACACTCGAGCATTCCAAGACAGCTGGCGGCGTTTGGTCGCGCATCACAGCATTCTGCGAACCGGCTTTCTGTGGGAAGGGCTGGAGAGTCCACTGCAGGTGGTCTACGAAAGCGCCGATATTCCTTTTGAGGAGCTGGACTGGAAGGGTGTATCGACGGAAGAGCAAGAGTCGCGGCTTCAGCGTTGGCTGGCGGCCGACAGTCACCGCACCTTCGACTTGGCTCGGGCGCCGCTGCTTCGTCTGCTGGTGGTTCGACTCGGCGGGGACCAACAGTACGTCGTATGGAGCTTCCATCACCTTTTGCTCGACGCCTGGTCGAGTATTCGATTGATCGAACAATGGCTGGAACTCTATCGTCTCTGCCCCGAAGGTGGCGACCCAAAGCTTGCTGAGACCCGACCCTACCGTGACTTCATTGCCTGGCTCGCGCGACAGGACCTGGCGCGCGCCGAGTCTTTCTGGCGACCAGCAATGGCCGGTGTCACCGAACCAACGCGGCCGGCAATCGATCGCGGAGTCGGTGAATCCCGAGGCCACCATGAAAGCCAAAGTCTCGAGTTGCCAACGGGCGCCGTACGCGCTTTCGCCCAGCGTCAAGGGTTGACTCTCAACTCACTGATTCAGGCAGTTTGGGCACTGCTCCTAGCACGCTACAGCGGCCAGGACAAAGTCGTGCTCGCCACGACCATCAGCGGTCGTCCGCCTGATCTGGCGGGCTTCGACTCGATGCTGGGTTTGTTTATCAATACCTTACCGCTCCCGATCGAGGTACCGCCAGAGGCTCGGATCAGCGACTGGCTACGGCAAGTACAAAAGCGCCAAGCCGATGTCCAGCACTTCGGCTACTGCCGCATCGCGCAGATCCAGGGCTGGAGTGATATCCCTCCCGGCCAGCTGCCATTCGAGAACCTCATGGTTCTTGAAAAAACAATGTCTGGCCAGTCCGAGAGTGGCTTCGAAATACTTGCCACACGTTCGGTCTCACGGACCAACTTCCCACTGGTCCTACTCGCTGACGAGAGTTTGCGGCTCACTCTACGCTATGACGTCGATCGCTTCGCAGCACCGGCTATCCGCCGCATGCTCGGGCACTTCAAACACCTGTTGACGAGTGTCCTCGAGCATTCCGCCAAGCCTCTGGCAACGCTTTCGTTGCTGACCCCTAGAGAAAGTCATCAGATTTTCCACGAGTGGAATTTGGCGGCGCCTCCAGACCCACCACCGATCCCTCTTCATCGACTATTCGACGACTGGGCACGACGATGCCCTCTGGCGCCAGCCGTCGTAGCCGGCGACACCGAGCTGAATTACGGCGATCTTCGTCGCCGAGCACGCTGTCTCGCCAACCGGTTGCGACGTCTGGGAGTCGGCCCAGAAACGCCGGTTGGCGTGAGTCTCGAACGTTCGCCGGATATGGTCGTCGCGCTCCTCGGAATACTCGACGCAGGTGGCGCCTATGTACCACTGGACCCCGAGTACCCCGCCGATCGGCTGAGCTTCATGGCTGAAGATTCCGGAATCCGGGTGCTGATCGGTAAGGCAGCACAAACGCCCTGGCGTCCATCGACAGTCGACTTGTTGGAGCTCGGTCCGATGAGCGGAGAGCTGAGCGACGAGCCGACCGATGAACCTGCTATCGAGTCGGTTTACGGCGCCGAGATCGATCAACTCGCATACATCATGTACACCTCGGGTTCCACCGGGCGTCCGAAGGGGGTCATGATCACCCACCGCAACCTCTATCACCGTTTTCAGTACGCTCGACGGTCGAATCAGCTGACCGCCGAAGACGCCTTTTTGCAGAAGGCTTCGCTCAGTTTCGACGTCTCTGTCCTCGAGATCTTCTTCCCCTTGGCGGTCGGCGGCCGCACTGTGCTGGCCAAGCCAGGAGGTCAGCGCGACATTGCCTATCTTGCTGAGCTGATGGCCCGGCGGCGGGTAACTTACGCCTCTTTCACCCCATCCCTGCTGCAAGTCCTACTCGAACAGCCAGCGATCGAACGGTGCGTGCACCTGCGGGCGGTCACCAGCGGCGCCGAAGCGATGCCGGCAGGACTGCCCGAACAATTTTTTGCCCATCTCGATGCCGATCTGTTCAACCGCTACGGCCCGACCGAAGCAACCATCTCGGTGACTTCGTGGAAATGCCAACCAGGCCAAGGTGAAGGTGTGGAGCCGATCGGGGCGCCAGCAGCCGGAACTCCGGTCTTTCTGCTCGGCGAAGATCAGCAGCCAGCGCCCATCGGCCTGCCGGGAGAGCTTCACATCGGTGGTGTTTGCCTGAGCCGCGGCTACGCGAAGAAGCCAGGATGGACCGCCGACCGATTCCTCCCTCATCCATGGAGCACTCAGCCCGGAGAGCGGCTGTACCGAACTGGTGATCTTGGCCAACTGAGACCCGACGGCGCAATCCATTTCATCGGGCGCAAGGATGCGCAGGTCAAGGTACGCGGCTATCGCATCGAGCTCGGAGAGATCGAGAGCGTCATCGGCCAGCATCCGGCGATATCGCAGGTCGTGGTCGTAGACCATCGAGACGACGCCGCGGTGCAGTTAGTCGCCTACTTGGTGACGGCCGAGCCGATAGCCAGCGCCGATCTGTTGTCCTGGGCACACAAGCAACTGCCCGATTATATGGTGCCGCAGGTCTTGATTGAGCTCAGCGAGCTACCCAAGCTTCCCAATGGCAAGATCGACCGCGGGTCGCTGCCCAGGCCGGACGCCAAAGTCAGAGCCCAAGACGCTGCCTTCGTAGCTCCAAGAACCCCGGCAGAAGAGTTGTTGACGGAGATCTGGCGCACGACCCTGAGGGTCGAAGCGGTTGGAATCCACGATAATTTCTTCGAGCTCGGCGGCGACTCGATA
>JAJCXQ010000322.1 GCA_029263355.1 Acidobacteriota bacterium
TTCTCTCCTCTCAAAACACCGATCGTGCGGCGGTCGCTGACGAAGTATTCTTGGGCGGCTTTCTGGACGTCTTGCGGTGTGACGCGGCCGTAGGTCTGGTAGAGCGCGTCGACCGAGCCCATGTCTGCCGTGATCGCCAGCATCCGCACCAACCTGCGCGCAACGCTGGCCGGGGTGTCGAGGTTCATCAGGAAGTTGTACTTGAGGCGGTTCTGTAGATCACTCAGGCGTTTGGCGTCCGGTGGCGCCGCCTGCATTTTCGCGATGGCGAGGTCAATTTCCGCAATCACATAGTCGACCTTCTCCGGATCCTTGACGCGGGCGACAACATCGATCAGTCCGGGGTCACGATTGAAGTTGAAGTTGGCGTCGATGGTCTCGACCACCTGTTCGTCGAGCACGAGCTTCTTGTAGATCTCACTCGTGCTGCCGAAGGTGAGATCACACAGCAACACGCCGGCCATCTGGGTTGTGTCCGACGGATCGAAGGCGCTGCCTTTGTAGGCCATCAGGATGATCGGCAGAGACCGTCCTTCGTAGGTCACGTCGATTCTGCGCTCGGCAGTTTGTGGTGGCTCCTGGGTCACGGTGGGGGCGACGTAGCCGGCTTGCCAGTCGCCGTAGTACTTGTGAATCAGCTCACGGGTTGGCTCCACTTCGATCGATCCGATGATCAACAACACTGCGTTGTCCGGTCGATAATAACGATCGAAAAACGACTGCGAGTAGTCGAAGAGCGTCGGCATGAGCTTGATGTCTTCCTCGTAGCCCATCGCCGTGTGACCGTAGGTATGGTGGTCGAAAGCCGCGGCGTAGGTCGCCTCGAACAGGGTGAAGAAGGGGCTAGTGCGGTTCTTCCGGTACTCACCATAAACCGCGCCGGCTTCGGTTCTGAACATATCCTCGGGGTACGCCAGGTTGCGGAAGCGATCACTCTCAAAATCCATCACGGTTTCGAGGTCGTCGGTGGTGGTGTTGAGGTAATAGGCGGTGAGGTCGTCTGAGGTGAAGGCATTGGTGTCTGCGCCAATGCGGGTGATCAGATCGTTGTAGACCGCGGCGGGGTATTTTTCGGTGCCCCGGAACATCATGTGCTCGAAGAAGTGAGCAAATCCGGTGCGTCCCGCTTCGTATTCGTCACGGGCGCCGGTTCGAACGATGGTCCAATAGGCCACCAGGCCACCGGCGCTCATCGGGATCAGAACCACCTTGAGTCCGTTGTCGAGGGTCTCGAGATGCGTCTTGTAGGGAAAGATCTTGGGCTCAGTGTCTTCAGCGGCCACCGGCAGCGCCAGTAGCAGGCTGATGAGCAGCAAGGTTCCGCTGGCTTTCTTCAATGTGATCTCCTTGGCGGTGTGAAGGTCGCGGATCTGTCCGTCCCTCGTCCCTGAGCTCGGCTCCATTAAGGCGATAGGTCTAGGAGCTAGTAAGTCCAGGTATTAACAGGACTAGGAAGTAATAGGTCTAGGAAGTAATAGGGTCGAGCAGGCGATCGATTCCTTGGTTCCGAACCTGCTCAATATCGTCCTGGTACTTGAGCAGCACCCCAAGGGTTTCACTGACGTTGTCGACGGTCAGCGCAGTAGCGTCAAGGGCCGATAGAGCGTTGGCCCAGTCGAGAGTTTCGGCGACGCCAGGGCGTTTGTAAAGATCCTCGTGACGTAAGGCCTGGACAAATTCGACCACCTGCCGCGATAGGTCGGCGGCGGCGCTTGGCGCTTTCGAGCGGACGATGCGAAATTCCTTCTCGGCGTCGGGGTAGTCGATCCAGTGGTAAAGGCAACGTCGCCTCAGTGCATCGTGGATTTCGCGGGTTCGATTCGAGGTCAAGATCACCATCGGCGGCTGTTTGGCCCGGAGGGTGCCGAGCTCCGGAATGGTGATCTGAAAGTCGGACAGTAACTCGAGTAGAAAGGCTTCGAACTCTTCGTCGGCGCGATCGAGCTCGTCGATCAGTAGCACTGGCGGCGGGCCATCGTCACTGGGGTCGATGGCTTCGAGCAGCGGTCTCTTGAGCAGCAGGTCAGGAGTGAAGAGGCTGCGCCGCGCGTCTTCGATATTGTCGACACCGGCTGCCTCCAGCAAGCGGATCTGCAGCATCTGTCGACTGTAGTCCCATTCGTAGACTGCGGTTGGGATATCGAGCCCTTCATAACATTGAAGCCGGATCAGGCGCACCCCGAGCATGCTGGCGAGAGCCTTCGCCACTTCAGTCTTGCCAACCCCCGCCTCGCCTTCCAAGAACAGCGGCTTGCCGAGTTTGAGGGCGAGAAAGATCGAGGTCGCCAGGCTGCGCTCCGCGAAGTAGAGGCCCGCTGCCAAACGGGCCTCGAGGTCTTCGATCGAACGTGGACGCTCTTCGTTCGTCGCTGTCGGCACCTAATTAGATCCCATCCAGTTTTGCCGTTTTCGGCCCAGCGAGGGAGAGCTCGTGGAGCGAGCAAGCAGCGAGCGTGTTCGAGCTAAACGATTCTTGGCTTCTCGTATCGAGTTGTAATACATGCACTTATGCGTCTCGCAAGAGGACCGGCGAGTTCGGAGCTGCTGCGCAGCCCACGAGGTCGACCGAGTCCTCGATGCGTTCCTGGACGGGATCTTATTAGATCCCATCCAATAACGACCTGTGGCCGGTCGAGTGTTGTGGGCTGCGCTCGGCCTGCGTGACTCGCCAGGCCGGTGTCGAGCTTCGTAAGCTAAGCTTTATCAATAGTTTATCCAGCTCATTGATCGTGCTTGCTCAAACATCCTCGGCCGTGCTCGCTCCACACACTCGACCTCACTAGTTCGAAACACTGTTGCTGGCTGCCATCAAACTAGCGCGCCCTATTCCGCGCCTGCTGAAGGGCCCGTCGGCCATAAACCTTGGCCAACTCGACGCGGTACTCTCCTGAAGCCTGGATGTCGCCCAACGGCTCTTCGATCCGCAGGTTGACTTCGAGCGCATCGGCGATGGCGTCGTCACTGAGGGTCGAGCCCGCAAGCGCTGAGCCGACCGCCGCGGCATCGTGCGGTGTGGCGGTGACGCCGTTGAACGCCAGTCGAGCTTCGCGACAGGTGTCGCCGTCCATTTTGACGACCGCAGCTGCGCCACAGATGGCATATCCGGACGCCGGGTGTTCGAACTTCAGGTAGCTGGCGCCACCTCCGGCGGCGAGGGGCGGAAAATCAATGGCGGTGATCACCTCGTTGTCCCGCACCTCGGTTTCCAGCAGGTCAGTGAAGAAGTCGCTTGCCGCCACCGTCCGGTTGCCGCTGGGGCCGGCGAGCTGAATGTTAGCCCCGAGGGTGAGGAGCACCGCCGGCAGGTCCGAGGCCGGGTCAGCGTGGGCGATATTGCCGCCGATCGTTCCTTTGTTGCGCACCTGTGGATCACCGATCCGTCCGGCGGCCTCGCTCAGCAGCGGACACTCATTCTGCAGCACCTCCGAGCTGGCGATGGTGGCGTGAGTGGTCAAGGCGCCGACGCGGATCACGCTACCGTGGTGGCTGATGCCGCGCAGGATGTGGATGTGGCCGATGTCGATCACTGCCGCTGGCTCGGCGAGACGTAGTTTCATGATCGGGATCAGGCTATGGCCGCCGGCCAGGACCTTGGCGTCCTTGTGGCGGTGGAGCAGAGCCACCGCTTCCTCGACACTGACGGCGCGAAAGTACTCAAATTGTGCAGGGTACATCGATCAGCCTCCGTTCCGGTGGATCGCGCGCCAGACCTTCTCTGGCGTCAGCGGCATATCCAGATGTTTGACGCCGTAGGGCGACAGCGCGTCAACAACGGCGTTGGTCACGGCAGCGGGGGAGGCGATCGAGCCGGCCTCGCCGACGCCCTTGACCCCCAGTGGGTTGTGTGGGCATGGGGTGACGGTTCGATCCGTCTCGAAGAACGGCAGATTGTGGGCCCGTGGCACGGCATAGTCGAGCAGCGTGCCCGAGAGTAGCTGGCCGTCATCGCTATAAACCGCGTGTTCCCACAGCGCTTGACCAATGCCTTGGGCGAGACCACCATGAACCTGGCCCTCGACAATCATCGGGTTGATCACATTACCGACGTCATCGACGGCAATGTAGCGCTGCAAGTCGACGGCGCCGGTCTCGGAGTCGATCTCGACCACGCAGACGTGGGTACCGAAGGGGTAGGTGAAGTTCTCCGGATTGTAGAAGCTGGTCTCTTCCAATCCGGGCTCGATGCCTTCGGGCAGATTGTGCGCCAAGTAAGCCTGCAGCACCACATCACCCCAGGCTTGGGTCTTGGACGGCACGCCCTGAACGTGGAATTCGTTGTTCTCGAACACCACGTCGTCTTCGGAGGCCTCCAGCA
>JAJCXQ010000323.1 GCA_029263355.1 Acidobacteriota bacterium
ATTGGACAAACTCGACCCCCTCTTATGGCGGGTGAGAATCCAATTGGGTAGATCGGACCCCTTCCTCGGCGGCCGAAAATCCAATTGGGTGAAACGACACCCCTTCCGCTGCCGGTGTGGAGGTCGTTTAGCAGGCGCAACAGAGGTCAACACCGGGTGAAAATCGAATTGGGCAGAGTTGACCCCCTCTCGCGCCGGCTGAAAATCCAATTGGGCAGATCGGACCCCTTCCTCGTTGGCCAAAAATCCAATTGGGTGGATCGACACCTCTTCCGTGGTGGCCGAAAAGCTGATTTGCAACCCCCAATTTGTTCTGCGGCGGCTGAAAATGCGATTGGGGGCCTGGATCCCCGCCCGCTCCACGCCAGCGAACGGCTCGGGCGGTGCATCACATCACGGCCTCCGGCGCGACACCGGGTGCTTCGCGGCGGTCTCAAGTCGCTGGTGCCACGGCGTCAGACCGCTTCCGCCAGAGCCCAGCGACGTGCAAGCGCTTTCATAGCTTCCTCGTGCTGGGGCCAGTCGTGCAGCGTAGCCGGATCAAAATCTGCTCCGTTTGGCCATACGATCGTGTGAACCTCGGGATCGATACGAACCTGCTCGAAAAGACCACGGTCCCGTAGCGGACCGTAGATCTCTCCTGCGAGTACCGGCTCGAGGTTGATATTCTGCCGAGTCCCGTCGTCGAAGCCGACTCTGAGCGTATAGCCGTCTAAGACCGTCACGGAATCTACTCGGCATATAAGGTGTTTCATCGACGCCTCCTAGTGCAGTGGGTCTATCTTAGCAGGTGGGTGGCCCTGCTGCAGCCGCTGCCAGCATGCCTTCAGCTCCGGCTGATGCAGCTCAGCCCAAGCTTCCACAAGCCGCTGCTGCCGCCGAGGCAGCGAGCCTGCAATGAGCTCAATGTTGTCCGTTCCGTAGACGGCGACAGAATCTTGGTAGTAAGCATGGAAATGCGGAAGATGATGCTGCCCACCAGCTTCCACAAACATTCTTATGATGATCCCGAAGAAACGAGAGAGTTCAGGCATGAGATCTCTTTGCCCGCCGCCGACCAAACACGTCTTCTAATTCCTTGTACCGTGAACTGGGCCGGGTCGGAGACGCTTCCGTGTAACGTGCGGAAAGTCTACCACGGCCCTCAGACAGTGCATCGCAGTGTGGTGGACGGTTACCCTGACGACCGAGCCGTTAGTCGCACGATGAAGGCTCCTTTTGAGACAGCAAAAAGCCGCGGCGTTTCCGCCGCGGTTCACTATCAAGGCATCAGATTAGAAAAGCGCTAGGCCGACGCCGAGATCGCGGGAGCTTAGGTCTCCTGCGTCTCGGTTTCGGACGTCCCTTCCTGCGAGGCCTCATTGTCACCGCTCTCGGGTTCCTCGAATGGCTTCTCGGTCAGCCCGTGACGGCGGTTCGACGGACGAATCCGCTTCGCGACCTCCTCGAGACCGGCCAGACTAAAGAGGGACTCGACGGTGCGGGCGATCCATAGGAAGGTTTTGTTGTGCTGGTCGAGGACTTCGTTCTTGGCCAGCAACAGCACCTCGGATTGCCGTTCCTGCCGCGCCAAGGCGTCGATTGCCTGGCGCAGCTCGGGGAACGATTCGACCACCTTCGCCACCAGCAGCGACACATCTAGCTGAACGCCTTCGTACTCCGAGCCCGAGAGATCGATCTCCTGGTCGCTCAGACGATCGACCAGGTGCGTCGCATACCTCCAGCAGTTGGTCCGCTTGGCGCGGGGTGCTGCGGGCGAATCCGAGCTCGGCAAGACGGTCCTCACTGTAGAAGCCGGTGAATGTTTTGCGCAGCTGGATCGTGTGCGAGAGAAGCTCGGCAGCGACGGTGTCCCGGCGGCTGCGGAACACCGACTCCAGGGCCCGATGGTCGCGGAAGGCACGATCGACGGCGACGATCTGGTCCCGGCTCCCGGTCAGCTTCTTCCCGAACAGCGCGAGCTGCGTTGGGAAGGGCGTCTCTTGACCTTCGTCCAGCAACGAAGCGTAGGTCTTGTTGAGTCGCTCGAGCAAGCGGTCGCCGTGGCCGTCGATCGCCCACATCACCGCTCGGCAGGATTGCACCCGCTGACCCACCGTCTTCAAAGGTCGGTTGACGTTTTTGGGAATCATGGTTCGTCCTCCTTGGGTTGCCCGGTCGAAGCCGGGCAGTTAGAGATGCCGTGCGATCCACCCACTGTGTTCCGCACTCCGGGAGTATGGAACAGGCATCTGGAAAAAATGCCCCCAAAGGTAGCCCCATATCCGCCCAGGACGCATCTTTCTGGATAGCAATACTTAGCGGGCGAGCTCTGACGATCAGAAGTCGTTCAGTGTCGCGATTTCATACTGCTTCGACCCAGCCAGCGAGACGCCATCGTTCCCGGCAGGTGTCTTCCTCGGGTCCCGCCAGGGAGCCGCTGGCTACGACCCTGATCGCTGATCGAGTCGAGCGGCAGCCTCCAACCGAGCGAGCCGGGCCTCGATCTGCTCGAGCTTGTGGAGGATCAGCACGTGGGTCTTCTTGGCGTCGATGCCGACGGGGCTGTCGTCACTGGCGATCAGTTGGGTGAGGCGCTTTTCGTCGTCAGGGCTCATAGTCCACTCCATGTCTCGATCGAATCGTCGATGTAGGCCACGTCGAAGCCGGCGCGCTTTAGGTAAGCGGAGGCGAACGAGGCACGCTCGCCGGTGCGACAGTGGATGAGGAGACGCTGGCCGCTAGGAATCTCGTTGGCCCGGGCGCCGAGGCGAGTATGAGCGATGTTGAGGGCCCCGGGAAGGTGTCGAGCTTCGTATTCGGTGATGCCGCGAACGTCGAGCAACAGGTTACCGTCGTCTTGGCTGGCCCGGCTGGCGGCGTCGAAGTCCAGAATCTCGATCTGTTGAAGCTCGCCGCCTCGACCCACGAAAGCGTCGAGGATGTCGGGGGCGAACGTGCCTGCGACGTGGTCGAGGCCGATGCGGACCAAGTCTCGGACCGCCTCGTCGACACGGTCAGCGTCGAGGATCAAATAGATCTTCTGCTCGGGTCGGATGTAGGAGCCGGTAACGGTGGGGAAGGTTTTGCCGAGGGGCGCGTAGAGCGAGCCGGGCAGGTGGCCGTTCATGAACGCGGTCCGGTCGGGTCGGGTGTCGACGATAACCGCATCGGGGTCTTCGAGCACCGCCTGTAGGCTGTTGATGTCGAGCTGGGGTGGTTGCGGCAACTCACCGAGGAGAGGCGGTCCACTCTTGTTGAGCTGTTTCATGCGGGCGAAGTAGAGCGGGGGCTCGGGCTGGCCGTGGAGGATGGCATCGACAAAGGTCTGCTCGCTGATCTGGGCGTTACCGATGGCGACGTTGAAACGCTTCTCGTAGCCGACGGTGGTGCTGGGGATGGCGCCAAGTGCTTTGCCGCAGGCGCTGCCCGCGCCGTGCCCCGGCCACACCTGAAGGAAATCGGGTAGCTCGAGAAAGTCGTGCACCGAGCGATAGAGTGCGCGAGCAGAAGGGTCGCGGGCGCCTTGCTGACCGGCGGCCGTCTCCAGCAGGTCCGGTCGACCCAAATCGCCGACGAAGACAAAGTCGCCAGAGGCGAGCCCCATCGGCTCGTCGACCCCGCCGCCGTGATCAATGATCAGGAAGCTGATGTGCTCCGGGGTATGCCCCGGTGTGTGCAGGGCCTTGAATTCGATATTGCCGACCCGGAAGCTGTCACCGTGTTTCAAGAATGTTGCGTCGTTATGGTTATCGATCGCCCACTCATATTTCCAATCTGCGCCGCCTTCGTCCGACAGATAAACCGTGACGCCATCGTATTCAGCAAGCTCGCGAACCCCTGAAAGGAAGTCGGCGTGGATGTGGGTCTCGGTCGCCGCAATGATCTTTAGATCTTCAGCCGCAGCGATCTCGAGGTAACGGTCGATGTCGCGCTGTGGGTCGATGATCAGCGCCTGCCCGGTTCTTTGGCAGCCGATCAAGTAGGCGTTCTGGGCCAGGTGGGGATCGGTGATTTGGCGAAATAACATGCGACCAAGCTCCTCTTGAGAGACGTCTCGAGGCCGACGCCGACGGGCGGTACTCATTGTTACCCGGACAAGCCGGGACCGGAACCACTGAGTGAAGAGTGAACTATAGAATACTCGCCTCAATGCGTGTTTTTGCAACTTATCTCGCGCGCGCTATCGGCGTCGTGCTGGCAGCCTTGTTGGCGACCTTGGTGATGCTGGCGGCAACCGAGACGATGGCTTGGGCGCTGTTCGAGGTGTCTTGGGCGCAGACCTCGGAGATTTCAGGACTGTTGCTGGTTTGGTTTGGCCTTCTCGGCGCTGCCTATGGGATCCATGGTCGCGTCCATCTCGGGGTCGAGATTTTCACTCGACGTTTGCCGGCCGGGTGGCGGTCGGGGGTGGCGCGGTTGGCGGCGTTGGTGGTCGCGGCCTTCGGAGGGTTGGTTGCGGTCTACGGCGGTGAGTTGGCGGCGCGGGTCACCAATACGCTACCCGCTACCGGGCTGAGTGCATCCGTGCAGTATTTTCCGGCAGTGGTGGCCGGGGCGTTGATGGTCTTCTTCGCGCTGAACGAGGCGATCTACGGTCTGCCAGGGGTTGACGAGGTGGGCATGGGGGATGACTGACGGCGCCCTACTCGGCTTGGTTTTTGGTCTCTTCACCGTCCTATTGCTGTTGCGCGTGCCAGTCGCCTTTTGTTTGGGGCTGTCTGCCTTCGCCTACTTTTTCGCCGCCGATCTGCCTGCAATGGTGGTTGTGCAGAAGATTGCGGTACAGATGTCCGATACCACCTTGTCGGCAATCCCCTTTTTCATTCTGTGTGGCGAGATCATGTCGGGTGGTGGCATGGCCAACCGGCTGATCGACGCGGCGGGCGTTTTTGTCGGCATGATCCGCGGCGGCTTGGCGATGGTGAATATTGTCGCATCGATGTTCTTCGGCGGCATCTCGGGCTCGAGTGTCGCGGATACTTCGTCGATCGGATCGCTACTGATCCCGACAATGGTGCGCAAGGGTTACCACCGCGACTTTTCAGTGGCGGTCACCGTCACGTCGTCCACTCAAGGGATCATCATCCCGCCATCGCACAACGCCATCATTTATTCGTTGGCGGCAGGGGGCACGGTCTCGATCCAAGCGTTGTTCCTGGCGGGTTATGTTCCAGGACTGCTGATCGGGGTGGCGTTGATGACGTTGGCCTATCTGACGGCGCGTCGGCGCGGCTATCCATCGGAGGCGCCGGTGCCGCTGCGACGGGCGGTGTCCATCCTGGTGGGTGCTGTGCCAGCCCTGGTGACACCGCTGATCATCATCGTGCCGATTTCGTTGGGTTGGGTTCCGGCGCACCAAGCGGCGGTGGTGGCGGTGGTGTGGGCGGCGCTGGTGTCGACTTTCGGCTACCGGTCGTTGAGTTGGCGCGGTTACGGTCCGTTGCTGCTGCGAGCTGCGAAGACCTCGGGCATGGTCTTGATCCTGATCGGGGCAGCGGCGGCTTTCGGTGAGGTGATGACTTATCTGCATGTGCCAGCGCAGTTGACGGCCTGGCTGCTGTCACTGTCGGCCAGCAAGGTACTGCTGATGCTGTTGATCAACCTCATGTTGTTGGCTCTCGGCGCCTTCATGGACATGGCGCCGCTGATTGTCATCACCACTCCGATCCTGTTGCCGGTGATGATCCAGCTCGGGGTCGACCCGGTGCACTTCGGCATCATCCTGTTGCTCAACCTGGCGATTGGTCTGTGTACCCCACCGGTGGGTAGCACGCTTTTTGTCGGCTGCGCGATCGGCGGTATCACTATCGAAGAAGCCACCCGCGCTTTGTGGCCGTTCTACCTGGCGATGGTCGCGATCCTGTTACTGGTCACGTTTGTGCCCAGCGTCTCGCTGTGGTTGCCGGGATGGGTGGCGAGTCGCTAGTCTCGACCACGCCAGTATTAACTTTGGTGCAATCAAGCGACCTCGAGAGGATCAAGATGTTTCGATACGATAGCTTGCGAGGCTCAATTCTGTCGATGTTGCTGCTGCTTCTGATGACCGGCTGTGGGAGCGATGAGCCTGCTGAAGTTGTGTTGGAGAGGTTGATCCTTGCCAATGTCCATGTTGAGGGCTACCCCACCGCCCGTGGGTTACGCTTTTTTGAAGATCAGGTACGTCAAGACCCGTTGCTGGGCTCGCGACTGAAGCTCGACTTGCAACTTGGCGGGGTCCTCGGCAACGAGAAGGAAGCGCTCGAAAAACTTGGTTTCGGCGGTATCCAGATGGCGTGTACGTCGGTGGCGCCGTTGGCGGAGTTTTCCTCGTCGATCGGAGTCTTGACGCTGCCCTACCTGTTCCGTGATCCGGATCATATGTGGCAGGTGCTCGACGGTGAGATAGGTGATGAGTTGTTGCACTCTTTGGAGGCTAGCGGACTGGTGGGCCTGGCGTGGTACGACGCTGGCTCGCGCTCGTTCTACAACCGCGAGCGTCCGGTGCGTCGATTGGCGGATCTCGAGGGTCTCAAGATCCGGGTACAGAAGTCGGAGATCATGCGCGAGATGGTGGAGGCTCTCGGCGCCTCACCGGTCTCCCTCGGCTTCAAGGAGGTTTATACCAACCTTCACACCGGTAGCATCGACGGAGCGGAGAACAACGTTCCAAGTTACCGCTCCGAGCGGCATTTTGAGGTCGCCGGCTACTATTCATACGATCGCCATTCGACAATTCCCGATCTGTTGTTGGTCAACCTGAAGGTTTGGAAACGGCTACTGCCGGAAGAGCAGGCCGCCCTGCGCGAAGCGGCGCGGCAGTCGTCGATCGCACAACGTGGCTTTTGGCGAGATTATGTGGAGGAAGCGCTGGTTGCAGTGCGGGCGGCGGGAGCTGAGATCAACGAGGTGGAGGATATCGCCGCCTTTCAGCAGGCGGTACAACCTCTATACGCCAAGTACGGGGAACGCTACGGCGATTTGGTGACGCGGATCCGAGCCGTCGAGTAGATTGCATCGGTCACGCGCCATTGGACGTATAGTCTGCCAGTAACTCTTGATCTCAATTCCACGAAAGGACGGCAGATATGGATGTTTCAGGCTGCACCGCTCTCGTCACCGGATCGAACCGTGGTATCGGAAAGGCCTTCGTCGAAGCTCTGCAAAAAGCAGGAGCGCGGCGGATTTACTGCGCAGCGCGTAAAACGTCGTCGCTGGACGAGTTGGTGGCAGGTGACCCAGATCGCCTCGTGGCGATTGCTCTCGACATCACTAATGATGAGCAGATCGCAGCCGCAGCCGCGCAGGCAGGGGATGTGAGCCTGCTGATCAACAATGCTGGCATCGCTCGCGGCGGCAGCCTTATCAAGGCCAAGTCGTTGGACGGCGCACGGGCTGAAATGGACACCAACTACTTCGGTACCCTGGCGATGATTCGAGCTTTTGCGCCCGTTCTCGCTGCCGGTGGCGGCGGCGCGATCGTCAACGTCTTGTCGATCTCCGGCTTGGTGAGCTTCCCGATGATCGGTTCCTACAGCGCGTCGAAGGCCGCAGCTCACTCTTTGACTCAGGGGGTCCGCGCCGACCTGGCAGGCCAAGGGACGGCGGTCGTCGGCGTTTATCCGGGACCGATCGACACCGACATGGCCGAGGATGTCGAAATGGACAAGGCGCCGCCCTCGACGGTCGCGGAAGCGGCGCTGGCGGCGGTGGGTGATGGCACGCAAGACGTGTTTCCGGACGCCATGGCGGCGCAGATCAGCGCCGGGTTGCAGCAGAACGCGCGGGCGACCGCCAAGCGGGTGGCTGGCATGGCGCCGTCCTAGTGTCCTGTTTGACTAGAACCTTCCGAATATTCTCGAGGATTTCTTGTGGCTGACAAGGCTTGCCGACGCAGGAATAGTGGGGCTCTTTAGAGGAGGCGTAACGCCGTCAGACGCAAGAAAGACCGAGAATAGCGGAAGGGATTAGTCAAACAGGGCACTAGTTCGCGCTGCGCCCGTCAGCGCTCCAGAAACGCCAGCGCTTTGTCCATCATCAGGTCGAACTCTGGATTGGCCCGGGGTGGCGGAGGTTCATCCGGCCATCGTGGTTTGTAGCTTTGGTCATGGGCCAGCACCAGATCGGCGTGCCTAACGCCAATCACTTTGGCCATTATGTGGTGCTGGCCGGGATCGTCCGGTCGCACCAGTGATTTGACCGCGTCGAAACGGATTGTGGTGTCGGCTTCGGAGTGGGCGACGAAGATCCGGTCGCGGTAGCGGTCGCTAGCCGCAATCTCGGCTAGGAGCCGAGGTGCCGGTATCCCGAGTTGACCGAGGTTTTCGATGATGCGATGAACCTGGCGAGCACCGGTCAGGAAAGTTCGCGAGTATTTGTGCGGATTGCCGCCGAGGCCGTTGTTGGGGTGTCGGCTCATCCAGGCGTCTCGCCAGTGAGCAAGCACGTCCGTCGACAGGATCCAGCGTTGAATCCGCGTCAGCCCGAGGGCGGCTGAAAACAGGAAAGCTTTGCCGGTGATGCTCGACGGGTGGGTCCCTGTAGGCTGGCGGAGAATTTTGTCCAGAGCCAAGAGGCCGCCCGTAGACAGTCCGCCGATCGACACTTCGCGTCCCAGCATCGTTGCGATGGCCACTGCGTCGTCAACCGTGGCACGCCAGTCCTGGTAGTCAACGTGGCGCATGGCCGCGACCGGGTCCTTGCGACCATGGGCTGGCAATAAAGGCAGGACGACGTTGAGTCCCTGCGCTGCAAAGCGGCCAGCGATGTCGTGCAGGTAGGCGGGAGAATCTTTGAAGCCGTGGGTCAGGACGATGGCGCGGTGAGTCGGCGCCCCATGGTGGATGACTTTGGGCCAATTGCCAGGGTCGTCGCGGAAGTTGCCGAAACGGAGTGCGACGACCTTGGCTTCGGGGGCTCCATCGAGTGCTTGCAGTGTTGTGATTTGGCCGTCGTTGTCGGTTCTGGAATAGCCTTGAAGGAAGGCTTCGAAGGCAGATTCGATCGTCGCCTCGGTTTCTACTGGAGGTTGCATGACGAACCGAGTTTACGCCACGGCGGTTTCCGCCGACTTGTCTCGACGAGAATCGATGCGAAAGCCGGTCAGGTGTGTGCCGGCTCCGATGGGGTCAGAGCCTGACGGGGGTGTCCCCATCGGTGGACATCGGTCGCTGTTGATGCGGTGCAAGTCAGCCCTGAAGCGCATTGACTGCGGTTGGTTCGATCCTTGCAAATGATAGGCTTGATCGGCTGAGGTGTCCGGCTTCGGCGATCAAAATCGGTTGGAAGGTCCACAACATGAAACCCCCCGACGTTTCTCTGCACGGAACCTACTTCGATCTCCTCGAGGCCAAGTACCCGGATCTTGCCCCAAAGGCTGGAACGGCGAAGCCAACCGCGCGTCGCCGGGCGGGTCGCCGGTCACCGACCACTGGGCTTCTTCTTTTGGCGATGTTGGGTGGGGTTGGCTGGCTGTTGATCGGGTTATGGCCGGAGGCGGCTAGGTGGTGGGTGTCAACGGAAAAACCCGAGATGCCGGTACTCGAGACGCCGATACTCGAGCCGCCGACAGCCGAGATGCAAGCACCTGAGACGGCGTTGCCAGCGGTGGTTTCGACGGGTGCCCCGGACCTGAGTGCCGAGACGGCGATCGGAGCTCGCGAAGTTTTGTCTGAACAGGCCATGGCAGAGACAGTGGCACAGACCGTGGTTGACGAAATCGCATCGATAGCTCAGGTGGCCGATGACCGGCGTTCCAGCGATACGGCGTCTCGGGTTCGGGTTCGTGAAACTCCAGAGCCCGCGGTGAAGGAATCGCTCGCTGGCATCGAAGGGTTGGTGACGCTGGCGGCGACCGAGGCATCGTTACCGTTGGTCACGTCGATTGGCCCTGAATGGATTGCGGTATCGGGTGATGTTGCACCTACTTTGCCGATGATGGTCGAGGAAGCGGATTCGATGGAGCAGGTCGCGTCGGCTCCGGCTGCTGCTCCTCGAGCTGCCGTTGCGCTGCCGGCTGCCTCTCTGCCTTCCGAGCCGCAGCCGTTGGAGGTTGGAGGGGCAGTGAAGCCACCTCGTCGGCTGGTGACTCCGTTGCCCAACTATCCGGATGCTGCCTGGGCACAGGGCATCACCGGTGACGTGCTGGTGCGCGCGATCATCGACGAACATGGGAAAGTGGCCGAAATCGAGGTGTTGCGCGGCCTGCCCTACGGTATGACCGAAGCCGCTATCGAGGCGATAGAACGCTGGCGCTTTGCGCCAGCGACTCGCAACGGTGAGGCGGTACCCGTCTACCGTAACCTCAGTGTCCGTTTCGAGACCTAGTGTCCGTTTCGAGACCTAGCGTCCGTTAGGAGACCTGAGGCCTGGGGCGAGTTTAGGCGTTGTCGCGAAGTCGGAAGCGAAACGTTTGGGGGGACGGGCTGTCGTCGTCTCGTAGATGTTTTTTGAGCTTTTTGCTGACAGCCAAAACCATCGGCGTGGGTTGCCACTTGAACACCTCGCCGGTCTCGTCGTCGATGACACCGCCTTCGGCCACCAAGTGGGTCGCCACCGGCAGCGGAGTGTTGCGGAACAAGTCGAGCAGTGCGGCGAAACGTGCTCGCGCCAATGATCCGACGAAGGTCAGGTAGCCGTGGCCGTAAGCGGCGACATGGAACTGTGAGGGGGTAAAGACAATTCCATCGAAGTGGAGGCGTTCACAGATCACTTGCAGCATGGCCGCGATGTCGTTGAGCATGCCGAGTCCGGGGTAATCCTGACCCGGTAGCTGCGGCCTGCGGTGGGGGGGCTTGCGATCCTCGGGATCGACGGTGTTGTCTGTCGCGAAACGCGCGTGGGGATTCTGCAACAGCAGCCACTCGATCGACAGCAGTTCGAGGCCTTTCAGTGTTCGACGATCGCGTCGTAGACGCAACTCGACCAGGAGCTCAGTCCGATCCGGTCCACCGAAGATCCGTAAGGTCTGGTCGTTCGAATCCTCGAGCTGCAAGGCGATGGTCGGATGGGAGAAGCCGAGGTCCCGCAGTCGATCGAGGAAGCCGCTGCGTTCGAAGAGCAGCTCGATACCGTGTTTGGTGAAGGAACCTAGAAAGCGAGTCTCCGGCATGATCCCCCATCCCGGGATGTAGAGGTCTTCCTCGGTGAGGCCGAAGTTATCGTCGGATCCCGAACCGCTGAGCTCCGCTGGATCGAGGTGCCGCAACAGGTAGCGGTAACGTTTGAGGGTGATCTCCTCGGTGGAGGGTGGCTCGATCGGTTGTCCCGGACGGTGGATGTCACTCAGAAAACGCGCACTGTAGCGCCACGTCGCCGCACTGTACCCACCTGCCAATAGGATGACGACCGGCGGCTGGCGGGCGCCGCGTCGCAGCTCCCGCATGACGATTCGATCCCGTTCCAGCATCGCCGCTGCCGAGATCCGCCAGTTTCCGAGCTGGTCGTCATGCGCCGGATCGCATCCGGCGAGGTAAAAAACCAGCTCTGGCTCGACGTCGCGCACCACCGGTGGTAGGTGTCGGCGGACCGCATCGAGATAAGCGGCGTCTTCGACGTTGCTACCGAGCTCGATCGACGCCGAGCTCACTGCTTCGGTGGGTCCCCAATGACGAGCATGGATCGACAAGGTGAAGACTCCAGGGTCGCGACGAAAGATGTTGCGGGTGCCGTCGCCATCGTGCAGATCGAGGTCGACAACCAAAACCGGACCATCGAACCCCTTGCGGCGTTCATCGGCGATCGCTACCGCGACGTCGTTGAAGATGCAGTAGCCACCACCTTGGTCAGCGGCCGCGTGGTGAAAGCCGCCTCCCAGATTGACACCGATACCGAATTCGCGGGCGCGGCGGGTTGCCATCAAAGTGCCGCCGGTCTGAAGGCGTTGAAAGTCGATCAAGCGATCCACCTGATCTTCGGTGACCTCGGTACCCATGATCGAGGTCAAAGTCGCGGTCTGATGAATGGTGTCGAGATAGGCGGTGCTATGGACCCGCTCGAGAGTCTTGAGCCAGACCGGTTCGGGGCGATTGACGCAGCGACGTAAGACTAGACCTTCGGACGCCAGGAACGCGAGGATACGCTCGGCGCGTAAGGGATCGTTGGGAATGTCAGGGAATGTGGCATTGTATTTCTCGTGATAAACGACACGAAAAGCTGGACGCCGGAGCAGTCGCCAGAAGCGGCGATAAGAGCGCCGTACGATGGGTCGCCGCAGAGAAGGCCGCCGCAAGTCGAGTCGCCGTTGCTGGGGTTGCTGGAGGGCAGCGGCAGAGGTGGGATGGCGCGGTTTGCGGATCATGTCACCTCTTGAATCGTTGCAGGCTCCAGTCGTCGTCCCCGGACCTTAGGCGGTAGGGCGATGAAGACTGTGGAAATCGGCGCACCAATTCCTCTGCAGTGAGGAACGGCTCGCCGACAACGGCGGGCGAAATGTTTGCTGTCTGGCAGGTGGTGAGTAGCACTTCGTCGACCGCGATCGGTTCGCGGTAGAGCTCGTGACTGGATGCCAGCTCGAGTGCGATCGTGGCGGCTCCGAACGCTCGAC
>JAJCXQ010000324.1 GCA_029263355.1 Acidobacteriota bacterium
GACATGTTCGTGCCCCGTCCGTACGATGGGGTCGTCCCTGCCGATGTGCCTGGGCAGCTCATCGTCCGTGAGTTGATTCCGGGCTCGGGTGCTGATCGGGCGGGCATTGAGCCCGGTGACGAGATCAAAGGTATCGCCCGCGAAGCGGTGTCGAGTGCCGGTCGCGCAGCGCGGGTGCTCAGTCGCTATCGCAGCGGCGACGAAGTTGTTTATCTGGTCAAGAAACCCAACGGCGAGATCGTCGTGCCCAAAGTTCGGCTGGGAGTGCGCCGAATCGGCGACGGATCGTATTTGTATTCCTCGACTCTGGGGTTCGCTTTCTTCCTGGTTGGACTCTTCGTTTTGGTCCGCCAGCCGACGTTGCGAGTCAGTCAGATATTCTTTCTACTCTGCGGCCTCTTTTTGTTGTTGTTGGTGTGCCGCATGCGCCCGGCGGCCTACTCGAGTGTTGACTCCTTGGTCCTTGGTATCGGCACGATCGCTTTTTTGTTGTTACCCGCGGCTCTGCTGCATTTTTATCTACTGTTTCCGCGCCCGGCCTGGCTCAACGCCGCTGCCGAGAGCCGCCGCTGGCTTCCGGTAGCCCGATTGTGGCGTCGCGGCTGGCCGCTGATTTATGTTGTCCCGCCTTTCGTGTTTTGGGTCAGTCATCGCGTTGCTCAGCACCGTGGTGCCCAGCCACAGCTCACCCATGGCGCCCCAGCCGCAAACTGGTGGTTATTGGCGTTGTTCATGCTGCTCGGCCTGGCGGCGCTGTTGGCCAACTCTCGGTATCTGAAGAGCCCGCGGGAGCGGCGGGGCATGGCGCTGGTGATGATCGGGTCGTGCTTCGGGCTGACTCCGTTTGTCATCGCAAGCCTGGTGTTCACCTCGGGCCAACACTCTGATCGCTTCTTCTTTCTCGGCGTGATGCCCCTGGCTTTAGTACCGCTGACTTTTGCCTACGCCATCGTCCGTTTCCAGCTCCTCGATATTCGGGTGATTTTGCGCCGCAGTCTTCTCTACACGGTCACCACGGCGTTGGTTACCGGGTTGTATGCCGGCGGCATCGCCACCTTCAACGCTTTCTTCCGGAATTCGACGCTGGTCAAATCGGGCTATTTCCCGATCTTCTTGGCTCTCGCGATCGTTCTGTTGTTCGACCCCTTGCGCCGCCGCGTCCAGGAAGTCATCGATCGTTACTTCTTCGCGGGGCGCTCGCGCCTGGAACGTGCGATGGTCGATCTTGGCGAGGCGATGAACGCCCAGATGGATCTGCAGACGGTGGTCCAGGAACTCGTCGAGAAGCTGCCGCAGCTCCTCGACTTGCGTTTTGCAGCGTTGTACCTGCTGAGAGGCTATCGGCTGGAGCGTGTCGCTGGACCTGAGCAGTTACCGGAGACGCTGCCGGTGCTGCCAGAGCTCGAGCGTCACCTACAACGCCGGGGCAAGTTGACCCGGCTCGATCAGCTCGGGGCCTTACCGCTGCGCTCGCTGGAGGTCGCTACGTTGGTGGATCAGCTGACCGCGGCGGGGGTGGAATTCTTCGGCAACTTGGCTTCGCGTCGACGCCATATCGGTATGGTGGTCCTGGCGGGCAAGAAGGGGCAGATCGCCTTGGAGCGGGAAGAGCTCGAGCTGTTGGAACGGTTGCTCCACCAAGCAGCGTTGGCGCTCGAGACCAGTATGCTGCTCGACGAGAGAACTCAGAAAGCGGAGCTCGAGCGCGAGATGGAGATCGCCGCGACGATCCAATCGCAGCTACTGCCGGAGAAGTTGCTGTTTGCTGAGGGCTGGGACGTGGCGGCTGAGTGCCTACCGGCACGAATCGTCGGTGGCGATTTTTATGCACAGCTGCCGACGGACGACGACGGGCAGTCGGCAGTGATTTTTGGGGATGTTTCAGGCAAGTCGGTCGCTGGCGCTTTGATGATGATGGCGGCCCACGAAGCGCTCTACGCCCTGGCGATGACCCGACCCCACCCATCTGAGCTTTTTGCCCTGACCAACCGACGACTTTACGAGCTCGGCAAACGCAGCTTCGTGGCGCTCGGCTATTTTGCTGTCGGCTCCGAGGGGCGGAGTTTACGGTACCTGGTGGCTGGGCAACCGCCGCCCCTATTGCGTCGGCGAGAGGGGGCAGTTTCCGAGCTGCCGCTGCCGGAGCATCGGATCCCGATCGGCGCGATGCCGGAAGGTGTCTATCAGCAGCTAGAACAGCCGATCGAGCCAGGGGATCTGGTGCTTGGATACTCGGACGGTGTGATTGACTCGCGCTCACCTGGCGGCGAATTCTTCGGCTACGAACGTCTGCGCGAGGTGATGGTAGCCTCGCCGCCGGACGCCGGTGTTCTGGTTCGCAACGTGTTGGACGCGGTGCGCGATTTCACCCGTGGCGGGCTGCAGTACGATGATGTCACCCTGGTCGCCGTTGGGCGCCGTGCCGAGGACCTGCGATGAAACGAGTCTTCTTCATCACTTTCCTGTGTTTGGCCTCCGCTGGTGCGGTTTTCGCCGGATTCGCCGTCCTGTGGCTGCGCCAACCCGAGCCCGAATGGACGAGTGTCTCGCCCAAGGCGCTCCGGGAGTTCGAAACCGGTTTGGCGGACCTGACCAAGATGTACACGATGGACGCGGTGGGGCACTTCGAGGAGGCTCTGGCGCTCGATCCTTCGTTCGCCATGGCCAAACTCTATCTGGCCAAGCTTTATCCTTCGCGCTCGGAGCGGATGCGGGTGATCGCATCCCTGCGCGAGATCGAGCTCGCTGATCTGAATTCGCGGGAGCGTTTTCTAGTGAGCCACTACTTGGCCCGTAGCGACGGGCGTGAGGGCGATGCGGACAGGACTCTGGCCACTTTTCGCGGGGAGTCGCCCGAAGACCCCTATGGCATTCGGGTTCAGTGCGGTGTCGATTGGGAATCCCAGAGGTGGGACGCGGCGGAACAATGTTACAAACATTTGTTGGATCTCCATCCGAATTGGGTCGAGGCATACAACCACCTCGGATATATCGCGATGGGTCGAGGTTACTTCTCTGAAGCCGAGGAACGATTCCAGACGTATCGGTTTTTGGCGCCCGACCAGGCCAATCCTCGGCATTCCTTGGCCATGCTGCTGACCGTGGTCGGTCGCTATGAAGAGGCCGAAGCAGAGATCGATGAAATCGTGCGTATCAAATCAGATTTTTGTGGCGCCTACACGCAACAGGTGGAGCTCGGCATGATGTCGGGTCGATTGCAGCTGGCGGAGTCCGGCCTCCGCCAGCTGGAGTCGATCGAGGCTTGCTCGCTGCTGAGGGAACATGGAACGGTCTGTAGCCTGAAAGCCTGGGTGCGTTACCTGGGTGGCGATTCAGACGGCGCCCGGGAATTGCTCGAAGGTGGCTGTCTGGAGCAGCTCGAGGGATTCGATCTACTCGCTCATCGTATTGCCGTAATGAATGGTGAAGCAGAGCGGGGTGCAGAGATGGAGCAGAAGCTCAGTCGATACTTGGACAAAGTTTCGGCTGCCGGGCGTCCGATCCATGCCCAATTCCTGGCGTCACTCCTTGCCCACATGCAAGGGATCCAGGCTCTCGCCGCGGGCGATTTGAGCCGCGCGGCCGAATCGTTGTCCGAGGCCGACGAAGGGCTTGGTTATTGGGGCGGCGAGCGGGCCAACATCAAACTCTTCAATCAGCTCAACTTGTTGCGGGCGCTCGAGCTTGCCGGTCAGACGCAGCGAGCCGCCGTCCTGCGCAAGGAGATCGACGCCGTCAACCCGCGGTTGGTTGACGCCTTCCCGTTGCCGGATGTTGACGCCCTGCGTCGGGTTGGGAGCGCCGGCCTGGCAGCCTCGTTTCCGTTGCGTGAAGACCGGATCCAGTGAGAACAGCCAGTGAGCCCAGTCATTTGCTAAAACATCAAATGACGTTGTCAGCCGAGGTGCAAGTCGCTTTGGCAGCTGGCCAACCGGTGGTCGCCCTCGAGTCGACCATCATTTCCCATGGCATGCCTTATCCAGAGAACCTCGCGACCGCTCGGCGAGTGGAAAACATCGTACGACAGGAAGGTGCGACACCAGCCACGATCGCGGTGGTTGGCGGTCGCCTCCGGGTGGGTCTTTCAGACGTTGAGCTCACCGCCTTTGCGGCAAGAGACGATGTCGTCAAGGTCAGCCGACGGGATCTACCGATGGTCGTAGCTCGCGGGCTCGACGGCTCGACCACGGTCGCCGCGACGATGATTATTTCCGCCTTGGCTGGAATTGAGGTTTTTGTGACCGGTGGTATCGGTGGCGTCCATCGCGGTGCGCCCGAGACCTTCGACGTCTCCGCCGACCTTCTGGAACTGGCCCGAACCCCGGTGGCGGTGGTCTGTGCCGGAGCCAAGTCGATCCTCGATCTCGGTTTGACCCTCGAAGTGCTGGAGACACATGGCGTGCCGGTTCTGGGTTTCAAGACAGATCGATTCCCTGCTTTCTTTGTCCGTGACAGCGGTTTTGGGGTGGATACTCAGGTTGACTCGGTAGACGAGTTGGCAGCGATTGTGCGCACCAAGTGGGATCTCGGGTTGGGAGGCGGTGTGGTGGTGGCCAATCCGATCCCCCGAGATGTCGAGATGGAACCCGCCCTCGCTGACGGCGCGATTCGGCAGGCGATTGGCGAAGCCGCGACAGCGGGCGTCACCGGTAAGGACGTGACTCCCTTTCTGCTGTCTCGCATCGAGTCTCTTACCAAGGGAGCAAGTCTGGTGGCGAATCGAGCGTTGATCGAGAACAATGCTCTGGTCGGCGCCCGGTTGGCGGCTGCCTTGGTTGCGACGCGGCGCTAAATCTCTAGCAGCCGCTGCGCGACGAGCTCGCCACCGTCCGGCGACTCCGGGGAGCGCTTGGATTGAGCGAGCAGGGGTTCGATATCGTCGAGCCAGCCCCATTCGGCAAAGGCATCAGCACCGATTCGACGGTAGGGTAGGTGGTCTTGAACCCATGCCTCGAGCGGCGGTGACTCGGGAAAAGCTGGCCGTGGTACATAACCGAAGGGCACGCCGGCTCGGTGGACCTCGGCGATGGTGCTATAACCGAGTTTGCCGATCACGGCATCAGCGGCTTGGATCAGATCCGGGTGATAAAAATCGGAGCGGTGCGGCAGAAGCACGGCTCGCCCGACCCGCCGGGGCTTGGGGGTGCTGCCGGGAACCACCAACCACGTTTCCGGCCGGAGGCTCTCGAGCCGCCTCAGCTGGGTGTCGATGCCGGCGTAGTCCCATTCCACTCCGCCCATCGTCAACATAACGAGCCGGGCCTCCGTCGGCACCTGCAATCGCCGCCGAACCTCATCGCGATCCAGGCGTGGCATTCGGCTGATCGGCGGGCTGACCTCGGCAGTATCGACCCGTCGGCAGAAAGGCTCGGCTTGAACCCGCAGGTCGGCAGAGGCGAAGATACCTTCCAGATAGTCGGCAATGCCGTTGAACGTGGGCTCGGCGTGTGCGTAGCCGCGGTAGATCCAGTCCCAGGTGAAGTTCTCTACCAACATCGCCGGCAGGCCGCAACGTCGCGCCACCGCCAGGCCAAGCGGCGAGATGTCACACAACACGCGATCACATCCTAACTCGGTGACCGCGGTGCCTAATTCGGCGAGGCGTTGATCACGGAACGGGATCCAATCCTCGAGTTGCCGTAGCGTCTCTTCGAGGTCTTCCACCAGCGAGCTACGTTGGACGAGACCGAGATCGGTTGGGGTGTGATGGTGGTGTACCGGCCGACTCAGCGACTGTTCGAAGAACCACTGGGGCACGGTGGTGAAGACCTCGAAGCGTGCCTTCGGCCGCAGACGCCGTGTCGCCTCGATCACGCCGCAGGTTCTCGCCGCGTGACCGAAGCCGTGGGCGGAGACGAAGGTCGCGATCCGGGGTTCCATAGGTCGCGGTGGTCGCGGAGAGCTCAGGTGTGAGCGGCAGCCCGGGCAGATGCGCCGCGCTCCGTTTGGTCCATCACCGGCTCGGCCTCGCCTGCGGCGAGGCTCGTGGCGCAAGTCAATACCAGACTGATCCAAAGCAGGTCCGCCAGCAGCAGATGCAACAACTGCATCCACAACGGGGCCAACAGGATCACGTTCACCGCGCCAGCCGCTAACTGCACGAAGATCAGCAGATTGAGGGCATTGGCGGGTTGTTTGGTGGCGTGCCACCGGGCGTCTCGGCGAGCATCTTTGCGTACCGTGCCGATGTAGTACAGCAACAGTAGGCTGGTCATGACGGCGATCAGCGGATGATAGACCCGCAGCTGAATCAGCAAATGAGACGTCGGCGAGAAATCTTGACGCAAGGCTTCGGCGAGCGAAGATGCCGGGAACAAGGTATCCCCCAACGCAGCGACCGCACCGCTGACGCCGATCATCAGGGTGCCGCCCAAGGCGAGCAGGGCCAACAGCAGGCGCGGGCCTTGCCCTTTTAGCTCGATCTTGGCGCCGCCACCGGCCCAATGGGCGGTGAGTGTCAATGCGGCAACCAGCAGAAACGTATTGCCGAGATGGACCGCCATGAACAGCGCCCGGGCCATCGATGCGTTCTCCGCCACCATCTCGAAGAGCACGATGCCGGCGCCAATACCGGCTTCACCCAACATCAAGATCATCGAGAGTGTTGCCCCGAGGCGGACCCGATGACCGGGTGCAAAGGCTCGCCTAGACCACACCAACAGTGCCACCACCATGAGCAGTGCGATGCCGCTGGTCACCCGGTGGGAGAGCTCGATGAGGGT
>JAJCXQ010000325.1 GCA_029263355.1 Acidobacteriota bacterium
TTTCTGGGTGACGCCTGGTTGGGCGTCTCCCAAGACCAGGTCTCCCGAGTTCTGACGGTCAGCCCAGAGCGCATCGAGCAGCTCCGACAACAGTGGCGGGTGACATCCGGTCGCCTACCCGACTCCCGCGAGGAAGACTGGCTGATTCAGCAGTGGGCGGAAGACGAGATGCTGTATCGCGAGGCCGTAGCGCTCGGGCTCGACCTCGACGATCCAGGGGTTTGCTACCGCCTGGCCCTCAACATGCGCTTCTTGGGCCTCGCCGAGGACGTTCCCTCGGAAGAGGGATCGAGCGAGGGGCCATCTCGGGGGGCCCTCTGCCAGCGGGCGCGTGAGCTCGGATTGCATCGCGGCGATCCGGTAATCCGGCGCCAGATGGTCGAGCTCATGCGTCTGACCCTGCGCGACGCTCCCGCGCTACTGCGCGGCGGGTCCCAGGGGGTCCCCCGCGAGGCCCTGCAGGATTACCTGGAAAGACACGGTGATCGATTCACTGAACCGGCCCGGATCCGCCTCAGCCAGCTGTTCTTGAGTCGCGCCCGGCGTGGAGACGAGCTCGAAGAGGAGGCCAACCGCCTGCTGCAGCGCCTGAGAAGCGAGGAGATCCCTCCGTCGAGCGCGACCGAGGCAGCATCGATGGGCTCACCGCTGGGGGACCCGTTTCTGCCCGGACCTCCGCCCGATGCAAGCTCGCAGCGAGATCTCGAACGCGTCTTCGGCAGGGAGTTCGCTCGCACAGCCATGGGGCTTCCCGAGGGCCAGTGGTCGGGCCCGATCGCCTCGGGCTTCGGTCTGCACCTGGTGTGGCTCCACGAACGACGTCCCGAGCGTCTGCGTCCCTTGGAGAGAGTCGAAGAGAACGTGTACCTCGGACTTCAAAGAGAACGGGCTGAACAGCGCCTGGAGCAGACACTCGACCGGTTGCGCACTCGTTGGGAAGTACGGATCGAGGGGAGTAGCACGACATGATGCATCGTATACGCGACGCTCTACTGCTGATCGGCCTATGTACCGCCGCGCTGCCCGCCTTCGGCCACCCCATGGCTCCCTCCCTTCTCGAGCTGCGAGAGGACGGAGATCGCATCCTGGTGCTATGGAAAGTCTCGCGGCAAAATGCACTGGCCGCCGAGCTCCAGCCGCGGCTTCCGACCTCATGTCACCTGGTCAGCTCGGGCTGGGACGACGCCCCCGCGGCCGAGCTCGAAGACAGCGCGCTCATCCGGCGCTGGATGGCCGACTGTGGCAACGACAGCCTGGTAGGTCACCGGATCACGGTCGACGGCCTGGACCGCGCCGACCTGACCGTGTTGCTGAGGGTCGTCCTGGCTGACGGGCAGACCGCGCGCGCCGTCCTACAAGCCGACGCGCCGGACTTCGTGGTTCCGAGCCGTCCAAGCAGGTCAGCGGTGGTGGGCAACTATCTGGTCCTGGGCTTCCAGCACATCCTCGGGGGCTTCGACCACCTCCTCTTCGTGCTCGGCCTTCTTTTCCTGATCCGCGGTCAGAGAATGCTGCTGCTGACGGTCACCGCGTTCACGGTGGGCCACAGCATTACCTTGTCGCTGGCGTCACTGGATCTAGTGCGGTTGCCCTCAGGACCGGTCGAGTTGGCGATCGCAGTTAGCATCTGGCTGCTTGCCTGGGAACTGACGCGGCAAAACCGTGAGCGCTCTTCGTGGGTAGGGCGGCGTCCCTGGTGGATCGCCGGGCTCTTCGGCCTGCTCCACGGCTTCGGATTCGCTGGTGCCCTGACCGAGGCCGGACTACCGGCGAACGATATCCCTCTGGCACTGCTTTCGTTCAATTTAGGGATCGAGCTCGGGCAAATCGCCTTCATCGTCCTCGTCTTGTTCGCGCACTCGGTGTTGGCGAAGCTGCTCACGGTCCGGGTCAACCCGGACCAGCTCGGGGAGCGCCTTAGGGGCGCGACCTCCTACCTGATCGGCATACTGGCGACTTGCTGGTGCTTGCAGCGAGGTGCCGAACTGCCGAGTTTCTTCTGAGAATGCAGTCGCCTTGATGTGTCTCCGTGTTGGTCTCAGCGAGATCTCGCTCCTGACGTCCTTTATTCGAGAGGAGACTGATCACCTTGTTGGCCGTGGCCGGAGTGTCGGCCATGGCAGTGATCAGTTGGGTGACGTCCGCGCGCTGGATGTCAGCGACCTTCCGTTTGCCGTGTTTGGAGAGGACGCAGCGGTCCCACAGCTGGCGGGCACGCTTGGCGCTGCTCCTGAGTCGAGTGAGCTGTTGGTTTGCGAATATCTTGTCTACGTTTGCCATGTAAACCGCTACCACGCTCTTGCGAGTCGTTGCGTCGCGAAGCGCAACAGCAACCGAATGCATCACGGTATCCGGCGATGGTATGAGGGCTGGCCTGTCGCTGCCGAAGCAGGCGATCCAGGAAGAAAAGACTGCAGAGGGGCCCGGAAGCTAGCAGCGACCATGATCCAGCTTCCTCTCGCCTTCTGCCCAGCGCTCAGCGGCCAGCTGAAGGAGTTCCGGCACGGCCTCGAGATACCACTTCTCCCCGACGGATGCGTAGGAAGACCTCGAGAGCCGCTTCGCGGGCCTGGGGTAGGGTCAGTTTGCCGAATTGTCCAAGGATGTAGAAGCGTCGCCTGCCACGGCTCCAGTAGGAGACGACGAAGGACTTCTTGCCCGTAGGGTAGATCCTAAGACCGAAAGCGGTGAGCTCAGTATCCCACAGATAGCAGCTGCCTGGCCCCTCATAGACCGCCTCGTCGATGGTCCGCTTGTTGAGCCGGACCTTCATGGGATCGACCCCCAGGACTGGCTGTGGGGGAGGGGGCCTCGGGCCGGTTACTTGGGCCTTGAGTAACCCACAAGTAACGGACTGAGGGAGTAAACCAGGGTAATGCAGCGTTGACCATGCACCCACCCTATGAGGGTAAGTGGTTGATGGTCAACCATTTAGCGTAGTCTGGCGAGAACGGGAGCAGACCAGCGTAAGGACCGTTGGTTCCGGGACTATGAGCTGAGCGGAAAGTTTGTCTTATCTCTAAGCTATTGATTGTAAGTGGTTTATGGCCGATGTTTTGCCTGGCTGCCTGAGTTGAGCAACCCTTGAGCAACCAAGTGGGAGAGTAATGTGGAGTAATCCGGCGTAGAGAGGACAGCCCCCCGCTGTGGGCTGGGATAAGATGGGCCTTGGAGGACGAGCCATGACCCTCGCGAGGAGATCCTGATTGATGACTAAGACTGAAGTCCAGCGTCAGGCTTTGCAACTGCCGGAGCGAGAGCGCCTCCAACTCGCTCAGGAACTCTGGGCCAGTATCGCCGATCCGAACGCCTATCCCGAGGATCTTCCTCTGCCACAATGGCAGAAAGACTTGCTCAACAAGCGCTTGGAAGAGACAAAGGACGATCCGGGAAAGCCGTGGAAGCAGGTCAAGGCTGAAATCTGGCCTACTCATTCATGACGAGCCGCCTTCGCCTCAGCGCTGCTGCCCAACGGGATATTGCGGCGGTGAAGGAGTGGTACGCAGAGAAGTCTACCCCTGACCTCGACCTTCGCTTCCAGCTAGAACTGGACAAGGTCTTTCAACAGATAGAGAGAATCCCTGCCGGCTATTCTATTGTCTACAAGGACGTTCGCCGGGCGATCCTGAATCGATTCCCGTACGCCGTTTTCTACCACTTGAGGAGTGACACTCCCTACATCCTTGCCGTCGTCCACCAAGCACGAGATCCTCGAGTCTGGAAGCTTCGCAGCTGACGGGCGCTGTGCTAAAGCCGCCGAGGCCGGCCTTGCAGGTGAGGTCTCCGAAGCAGGCGACCTCTGTCTCCATCGGGGCGTCAGCTGAAGTCAGGAGACAGTTGGCTCTGCCTCGATTCGTTTGACGTAGTCTTGGATCATGCCCACTGTACTGCGGTTCTTGATCCTCACCTTGGCTGGGTGGCTGAACCGCCACCAAGAAGATCGAGTCGACTATCTACGGGAAGAGAATCGGGTCCTCCGCGAACTACTTGGAAGGCAGCCTTTACGGCTGAGCGACGCTCAACGCCGCCGACTCGCTGTGCGCGGCAAGAGAGTCGGACGGCGAGCCTTGTCTCAACTGGCGAGTTTTGTCACGCCTGACACTATCCTGCGCTGGTACCGAGAATTGATCGCCAAGAAGTACGATGGCAGTGCTCGTAGAAGTCCAGGACGACCCATGACACCTCAGCGGATCGCGGATCTGGTATCGAGGATGGCCACCGAGAATCCGAAATGGGGCTACACACGGATCCGTGGTGCTCTCGCCAACCTCGGTCACGAGATTGCCCGCAATACGATCAAGAGGATCCTAAAGGAGCGCGGCATCGACCCGGCTCCCGAGCGAAGCCAACGGACGCCCTGGAAGGTGTTCCTGCGGGCTCACTGGCAGGGGCTGGCAGCCACCGATCTGTTCACCGTGGAAGTATTGACTTTCCGCGGACTCGAGCGCATCTTCGTCCTGTTTGTTGTCGAGCTGAAGACCCGTCGGGTAGAGAACGCAGGCATCCATCCCCAGCCGCATGGTGAATGGATGGAGCAAATGGCCCGGAACCTTACGGATTCTGTCGATGGCTTTCTCCACAGAGCTCAGTATTTGATTCACGACCGGGATCCTCTCTTCACTCAAGTCTTCCGCGAGATTCTGAAGAGCAGCGGCATTGGGCCGATCCGGCTGCCGCCGCGGAGCCCCAGCGTGAATGCCTATGCAGACCGCTTCGTGCGGTCCATCAAAAAGGAGTGTCTCGACCGAGTCGTCATTCTCGGTGAGGGACACCTGCGCTTCCTCGTTCGGCAATACGTCGAGCATTACCACAACGAAAGAAGCCATCAAGGACTCGACAACCAGTTGCTGAGCCGGGCACCGCCTTCGTCGAGCCCGAGTGCCGGGGTTCAGCGGCGTGAGCGCATTGGTGGTCTACTGAACTACTACCATCGTGAGGCCGCATGAGAGTTCGGCTGAGTTTTTGCACACTACGGGATGGATAGAGCAGATCGCCCGGAATCTCACGGATGTCGTCGATGGCTTTCTTAGAAGTGCTAGGTACTTGATTCATGATCGAGATCCACTCTTCACTCATTCTTTCTGCGACATCCTGAAGAGCAGCGGTGTTCAGCCGATCAAGCTGCCACCGAGAAGCCCAAATCTGAATGCGTACGCCGAACGGTTTGTGCGGTCCATCAAGGAGGAATGCCTCAGTCGAGTCGTCGTGCTCGGTGAGAGCCACCTGAAGCTGCTCGTTCATGAGTATGTCGAGCACTACCATGAAGAGAGAAACCACCAAGGACTCGATAACCAGCTGCTGAGTCGGGCGCCACCACTTGGGAATGCAAGCGCCGAAGTTCAGCGCCGGGAACGCATCGGTGGACTACTAAACTACTACTACCGAGAGGCCGCGTGAGAGTTCGGCTTAGTTTTTGCACCCTACGCGATCGAATAAAGGCTGTCCGCGCTATCTTCTGAGTTGAGCTATTCGCCTACCTCGGCGAGCGCTGCTTCGATCAGTGATTGTGCCAATCGAATGCCTTGCTCCTGTAACACCTCGACCAGCGGTCGCGCAGCAGGAATCACACCTCGACTTCGACAGGCAATCACAACTCCGAGAGTTCCTGTATACGGTACCGCAAACGCCCGGGCACACCGTCGGGCAGCTCGGTCGTCCAGAACTGCCTCCAGTCCTACACTCGTCAGGGCATGCGCTAGCACCTGCGACTCTCCAGGACCCAAATCCCAAAGCCTGATTTGTTCTGGAACCTCTACGTCTGGGACGATTTCCAAACCTACAGTGGTCTTCACTGCGCTGAAAGCTTCATCGCGTTCCGCCCCAACCTCCAGCTCTTCGAGGACTCTCTGAGGG
>JAJCXQ010000326.1 GCA_029263355.1 Acidobacteriota bacterium
TCGGTGGGGGTCGTGATCGCTTCGTCGTAGGCGTTGGTGTGAAGGCTTTGGGCGTTGTCGTAAGTCGCGAGCAAGGCTTGCAGGGTCGTGCGGATGTCATTGAATTGGATCTCCATGGCGTGGAGACTGCGACCGCTGGTCTGGATGTGGTATTTGAGCATCTGAGAGCGTGCCTTGGCACCGTAACGATCGCGCAAGGCCACTGCCCAGATGCGTCGAGCGACCCGGCCAATGACGCTGTATTCCGAATCCATCCCGTTGGAGAAAAAATAGCTGAGATTGGGAGCAAAATCGTCGATTTTCATACCCCGCGACAGGTAATACTCGACATAGGTCAGACCATTGGCCAGCGTGAACGCCAACTGGTGGATCGGATTAGCACCGGCCTCGGCAATGTGGTACCCCGAGATCGACACGCTGTAGAAATTGCGCACGCCGTGGTCACTGAAGTACTCCTGCACATCCCCCATCATGCGGAGAGCAAACTCGGTCGAAAAGATGCAGGTGTTCTGCCCTTGATCCTCTTTCAAGATATCTGCCTGCACCGTGCCACGGACTTTGGTCAAGGCGACTCGACTGATCTCAGCGTACTCGTCCTCGTTCAACAAATCCCTGACCTCGCGCCAGCTGGCGTCACGCAAGCGATCGGGCTGCAACTCCTGCTCTTCGCTGATATCGAGTCGGCCTTCGAGTCGCAAAAAACGCCGACACTGTTGGCGGATAGCAGCGTTGAAGAAGAAAGCGAGGATTGTCGGCGCCGGTCCATTGATGGTCATCGACACCGAGGTCCGAGGATCACAGAGATCGAAGCCAGCGTAGAGTTGTTCCGCTTCTTCGACGGTGAAAATCGCGACGCCACTTTCGCCAATTTTCCCATAGATGTCCGGTCGCCAATCGGGGTCCTCACCATATAGCGTCAGCGAATCGAAGGCGGTCGACAGCCGCTTCGCTTCTTGCCCCGCAGCCAGGTAATGGAAGCGCTTGTTAGTGCGCTCGGAGGTGCCTTCCCCCGCGAACATCCGGGTTGGATCTTCGGCCTGACGCTTGAATGGGAACACACCGGAGGTGTAGGGAAATTCTCCGGGAACGTTTTCCGTCAGGCGCCAATAGAGGCGATCCCCAGCTGCCCGGAAACTCGGCCGCACCACCTTGGGCACCAAAGTCCCAGAGAGGGTTTCACGGTAATTCGCGACCGAAATTTCACGATCCCGGACCTGGTACGAGAACTGCTCGCCGCGATAGCTCGCGTCCCAATTGTCCCAGCTCTCGACCATTGCCCGACACTGCGGATCAAGGCGCTCGAGGAGACGGTTGTGTTCACTGGCCAGAGCGTGCGGTGCGTCGTGCTCGTCATCCTCCGAAACCGGCTCCCAATGACCGGAGATGTTGGCTCCCAGCCGGCGCAATGATATGCGTAGGGCCTCGATGTCGCGGGCGATCTCGGACTGCTCGCGAGCCCACGCCCGATACTCGCGACAGATGGTCGCGACGTCAGCCAGGTAACGTTCCCGACCCGGCGGAATAATCGTCCGGGCGGTGGTGGTCACCCGCCGCTCGTCGGCCGAATGGTGGCTCTCCCACCCCAGGTCGAGGCGTTGGTCGAGCTTGGCGATGAGGTGAGCGTACAGAGCGTTGACGCCCTCATCGTTGAATTGGGCGGCACTGGTGCCGAAGATCGGTAACTCTTCGACGTTGGCGCCAAAAAGTTCGTGATTACGCTGATACTGCTTGCGGACGTCGCGCAATGCATCCTCAGAGCCGCGCCGGGTGAATTTGTTGATCACCACCAAGTCGGCATAGTCGAGCATGTCGATTTTCTCGAGCTGACTCGGCGCGCCGTACTCGCTGGTCATGACGTAAATCGCCAGATCGCAGATCTCGGAGATTGCGCTGTCGCCCTGGCCGATTCCCGCTGTCTCGACGAACACCAAGTCGAAGCTGCCAGCGAGCAGCTGCAGAACCTCACCAACCGACTCCGACAGTTCACCTTTCGCTCCTCGGGTCGCCACCGAGCGCATGAACACTCGCGGATCCTTGAGACTGTTGAATCGGATCCGGTCGCCCAGCAGCGCACCGCCGGTGCGTCGACGGGTCGGGTCGGCGCAGACCACAGCGACCTGCTTGTCATCAAAATCGTGCAAGAAACGTCGCACCAGCTCATCGGTCAAGCTCGACTTACCTGCCCCACCCGTGCCGGTGATGCCCACCACGGCAGCGCCCCGGATCGTCTCACCGGTGCTCGACGCGGTGGTACTCGAGGCGGTAGCACTCGCCGGTTGTGCATCACCTGATGGCTGGCCATCGCTAGGTGCATGCCCCAACTCGACCTGCGAAATACGACGCGCCAAGGGCTGATTGAAACCGTTGGTGGTGACCTCGATCTGCGACACCGGGAAATCGCAACCGCGGATGACTTCGTTGATCATCCCCTGCAACCCCAGGTTGCGTCCATCCTCCGGCGAAAAGATACGGTCGATTCTTTCGGCATGTAACTGCTCGATCTCCGCTGGCACGATCGTGCCACCACCACCGCCATAAATCTTGACGTGCTGGAGCCCCTTCTCGTCGAGCCGCTCGCGTAGATACTTGAAGAACTCCATGTGACCGCCCTGATAGCTGGTCACAGCGACACCTTGGGCGTCCTCCTGCAACGCGGCATCGACAATCTCGTCAACGCTGCGGTTATGTCCAAGATGAATCACCTCGGCGCCCGTCGCCTGCAAGATACGACGCATGATGTTGATCGACGCATCGTGGCCGTCGAACAACGCCGTCGCAGTCACGATTCGGATCGGATGAATAGGTCGGTAGGTGTCAGCAGCGGACATATCGATTCTCCGGATCGGGCAGAAATTGCTGGCTGGAAGCGACGACAAAGCCCGCCGCATCCAAGATTCTACCCGGTTTGCAACTTAGGCCCAATCAGGGATCTCGTGCCCCCGATCATCGATCCCCGGTGGCAATGATGGGTTTCGCCATCATGCTCTCGACCTCCTGCGCCGCCCGACGGCTAGCGCCTGATTCCCCCAGATGGCCGACGAGCTCCGCCAAAGACAGACGCATCTCACGGATTCGCTCACGGTCGGTGAGTAGTTCGACAGCCTGCTGACAGATGATTTCGGGCTCGGCACGCTTTTGGATCAACTCCGGGACAACCTCGCGATCCAACAACAGGTTGACCAGACTGGCAAAACGAAAGTCGGCCAGCATTTTTCCGATCATATAGGTCAGACCGGTCACCCGGTAGATGACGATCTGCGGCGTCCCGACCAGCCCAACTTCGAGAGACGCTGTGCCAGACGCGCAAAGCGCCAGATGGGACTCCGCGATGACCCGATAACGATCCTCCGAGACCATGTTGATCTCAACGTCCGCCGCGGCCAATCTTGCCGCCATTTCGTCGTGCCGAATCGTTGGCGCCCGGATCAGAGTGAAGCGCACCGGTAGCACCGCCGCCAAGAGGCGCGCCGCGCCCAGCAAAATCGGCAGGAGGCGCTCAACCTCGCTGTTGCGCGAACCCGGCAACAGCGCAATTTCGAAAGGACCGGAGGCGGGTAGATCCCGTTCCCAAATATGCGGCAGCCGCGGCACCTCGTCGACCAACGGATGCCCGACAAAAACCGCATCCACCGCATGTTGGCGATAAAAGTCGACTTCGAACGGCAGCACCACCAACATCTTGTCGACGACCTGTTCGATCGTCTTCACCCGACCCTTGCGCCAGGCCCAGACCTGCGGGCTGATGTAGTAGACCACTTTCAAGCCTCGCTGTGAGAGTGCCTTCGCCAGTCGCA
>JAJCXQ010000327.1 GCA_029263355.1 Acidobacteriota bacterium
CGAGCCGTTCGAGGTCCACGAGTAGTAGCCTTGGATGACCCAGTTGATCGAGAAGTCGCGCCAATAAGCGTTGTCCGCGGTCTCGATGATGTTGTTGAGTCGGCTGGTCCAGTTTGAGTACTTGGCGCGGTACTCTTCGTCGGCTACGGCATAAACGTCCACCGTGACGGCGCGGGCCGCCGCATCCGGAAACTTCTCGAACTCGTCAATCTCGAGGCCGCGGAATAGGGGATTCGCGGGGTCGTCCCAGGGGTTCTCGATCGGGTTTTTGGCCGGCGGATCAATGACGACCGTCACCTCGTTGCCGAAGGGATCCGTGGTGTCATATTCGATCGCTCCATCCGCGAGATAGCGGACTTTGGCGTCGTCACTGATTCCATCACCTGCGAAGGTCGCCGTCGCCGACATCGCGAGTAGTAGGGCGCAAAGCACCAGCGAAAGACGCGAGAACGTTGGTCTGAGCTGCTTCATGGATCTTCTCCTCTGACAAACAGACATGGGGTGTCATCCCGGCCTCGATGAGACCGGGTTCTCAGGCTCCCGACGGAGCCAAACTCGAAGCTCGAATCAGGGTGGTTTCGATCGAGCTAAAACGGCTCGGGTCGAGCTCTAGTTGCTCGAATTCGACGATCAGCTTGCGGGTCAATTCCAGCGCCGAAAGCTGATACCTAGGCTCGAGCGCTGTGAGATCGGCGCCTGCCGCGAGCGCCGCCTCGACGTCGGCCAGGCGGGCGTTCTTGATGCCGGCAAACAATTGCGCCTCGGGGGAGGTCCACTGGATCTCGAGGCCAACTGGATCGCTGGATTGAGGCTCGGCTGCAACGGTGGGATCTCTCAGCCGCAGCAGCTCGTAAATCGGTGGGCTGGCGATGAGCGGCAGCATTGTGGCCAGCTTCTCGGGCTGACCCGGGTCGGCTCCTTGTTCCAGCAGCCACTTGGCGAGCCTGCCGTTGTTGCTGAAGACAGCAATGGCGAGGGCGGTCATGCCGTCGCTGTCGGTGGCGTCGATCACCGCACCAGCGTCGAGTGTTTGACGCAGCTGCGCAACCTCGTCCGGCGCGGACTTGACGAGCTCGAGGAAACGCGCGCTGTGGGGGTTGGGGCCGTTGAGCTCGAGGCTGGCGACGATGCTCTCGAACTGCGAGGCGAGCTCGGCATGTCGCTGATCTTCAGTTGCGAAGGTGAGGGCAAACCGTTCGCCGAAACCTTCAACCAGATAGGTGGTGTGCCGCAGGGTCCGGCCGCGCGCTGTGCCGCGGACCTCCAAAACGTCACCATCGTAGGTTGGAGTGACGGGTCGCCGCTCGCTGGCGATGACCTCGTAATCGTCAAATGATCGCGGTAGCTCGGCGAGCAGGTCGTCCACACCTTGGGTTTTCGAATCCGCCGGGCTAACCGGAGTACGGGTCAACATCGCCAGCGCCTGTCTCGGGGGCAGCTGAGCTACCGCCACGAAGGGGCCGGACTCCGGCTGGTCGAGAGTCCACGTCGCCGGCAGCACGAGGCGCAGCCCAACATCGGCGAGCTCTAGGTGTTGAGGCTTCGATGGGGCAGCGGTCGTATCTGCCATCGCAACACCGGCTGACGCGACCCGTAGGGCACTGATCGTCAGCAGAACCAAACATCCCTTAAGGATCAAAGGCAAACGGGACATGGGGAATCCTCCGACGCCGTTGACTGATGATCAGTCTTGTGGTCTGGTGCTAACCGCTTTACATATTCACTTAGCTAATGCGTGGGATTCTATGTAAAACCGTCAGAGAATTCCTACTTTTTTGCAGCGGGCAGGTCGACCGCTTGGCGGGGCCTTCCTTTTGAGACGTAGAAACTGCGGTCTCGATACCCGAATTAAGCAACAATCAGGTATCAAAGGAAAAATATGCGCCAAACCTAGGATCCAGCCTTGGCTCTGTTGGCGCTTGCTAGCCTAGGAAGGGGTCATCCCCGCGAGGGGTTGAAGAACCCCTCGTCCAGCGAAGAGTCCTTGCAGCTTCGTCTCCGCCTAACGGGAATCGAAAAAGCCACCTGCTGGGAGCACCGCGACGACGCGCAGGAGTTGCAGCTGATTGAGCTCTTGCTGCACCGTGAGAAGCTCGAACAGGTAAAACCTCTGTCTCGAGGGCTCTGCGTTGGGCCCTCCTGTGGCCTATGTACCGGTACCGCAACTTTCGACCATGCCCTCGTTCGCCCGAATTTTGCCTACCCATTCGTCCAAGCCAAATCGACTTTCAACAGATGGTGGAATGTTGGAACCGCCTTGGCTTATGCCGAGGCATCATTTAGCGCCGGCAGCTACTTCGATGATGACAGCGCTGACGCCAGCGGCAACTCTGTTTTGTTGACCGCCACCGCCATCGCGGGTGGCACATACCCCACGTTCAGCTGCACTGGCGAAGCTTGGGGGCTAGTGGAAGTTAGCGGTAATGGTCTCCCCAGCTATTGCTACAAAATCGCCATCTACTCACGCACCTTTAGTTGCTAATTCACGCCTAATCCAACGGCTCTGGTAGACGATGACGATCGGCCCCAAGTGCCGGGTCGCCTCGAGTGTTGTCGCAAGCAATGCCTGGAGGCTGGCCCGGCTCTCGGGCATGAGGGGATGCTTCGAGCTCTTGGAGCCGGGCTGCCGCCAGCCGCGTTGCCACCGCCGAACCACGCAACCCCTCCAGACCCTCCACCGCCACCTTGAGATAACACGTTGCATCTTGCCATCGGCCCTGTCTGAGGAGAGTTGCTCCGAGTGCACTCTGCGCTTCTCCCAAACGCCAGCGCTCCGGCCCAACTTGCTTGCCCTCGAAGATGCGTACCGCGTCAGACGCCCGCGCAGAGGCCTCTTCGAGATTGCCCTCCTGCAAGGCTAACTCGGCGAGACCGACAGACGCGCTGCCCGTCAGCCAATGATCAGGCCCCAATCGATGCATCGCGGTCTCGAAAGCCAGTTCGAGTTGCTGCGCCGCCTGGTCCTTGTGGCCCCGCTCCAGGAGGATCCGAGCAAAGTCATTTCGCTGTGAGATCAAGGCTGGATGATTGGATTCAGTGACGCGAGCTAATATTGTGACCGCTTGCCTGAGATGCTCCTCAGCCTCTGCCAAGCGTCCAGATTCACGTAGGATCATGGCCAACCCGCGGCGGTCGTCCAATGTCGAAGGGTGCTCCTCACCCAAACGTCGAAGATCGCGGTCCCAAGCCTGGCGCTGCAAACTCTCAGCTTTTTCATACTCGTTGAGCAGCGCATAGGTCTGGGCAAGATTATTGAGTCCCGTGGCCACTAGCGGGTGATCCTCTCCGAGCCGATCGCGAAAGATCTCCGTCGCGGCTTGCAGCAACTCGGCGGCTTTGCCGGCCCATGGACGTTCCTGATACAGGCGAGCTTTTCTGTTCATCGTCAATCCAACCGAGACACTCTGTGGTCCCCAGCTGTTCCGCTGAGTCTCGAGCGCCCGATCGAAAAGCATCAAAGCCTGTTGCCGATCACCGCGGTTGGTGACAAGGGTAGCGAGGTCTGCGAGGCGAGCCCCTGCCTCCGCGGTTGTTTCGTTTCCTAGGCGCTGATCCATCGCGATCGCACGGCGCAATAGCGCTTCCGATCTTCTGTGCTCACCGCCAAAGCGCATCACCGAAGCAAGGTGCATGAGCGATCGGGCAATGTCGGAATGCTCACCACCGTGCGCCTGCCAAAACATCTTCGCGGCTTGGAGCAAGGTCGCAGTGGCTCGGGGATCTCTCTTCTGGAAATAGACAAATCCGAGAGCGTCAAGCGTTTGCGCGGCTTCGAGGACATCGACATACCCGCGTTGTTCCCAGGTTTCGGAAGCACGAGTCAAAACCACTTCAGCCTCGTCATAGTCGCCGAGGCGTCGAAAGAGAATCCCGACTCGGGTCAACATATCCGCTTGAGCAGCTGGCTGTTTGTCGAAATCCGTCAGGATCCGCTGTTTGCTTTGGTCGAGCAAAGTCTGCGTGGCGTGGTTGAGTTTCTGGTTGACAGGATTGGCGAGGTCGAGCACATCTGTAAGGAGATCGCTCATCAACTCGGCCTTATTTGCCTGCTGGCGAGCGAAATCCCGTTCGGTCATCAGCTGCTGAGATTGAACAGCTTGCAAGATAGCAAACCCGGTCAAACACACCAGCATAGTGATCAGGCCGGCAACCGCTATCCCGTGACGACGAACGAATTTGCTTGCCCGGTAGATCAAACTCGGGGGCCGGGCAAGAATGGGTGTGTTGCTCAGGAATCGCTCAAGATCTTGGGCCAAAGCTCCCACCGAGTGATAACGATCCTCGGGCTGGTAGGCGAGGGCCCGGCCGATGATCAGATCGAGATCCCCCCGCAGTTGTCGACGTAAGCGACCCGGCTCTAGGCCGCGGAGGTGGGCCAGTCGATTTCCGTGGCCGTCCGGAGCCAAGAACGTAGCACTGGCCTTAGGACGAGCTTCGAGCTTCAGGTGGCGCTCGATCTCGATCAGACTTTTGCCTGACCAATCAAAGGGACGCCGGCCCGTCAACAGCTCAAATAACAACACACCCAAGGCCCAAACGTCCGTTTCAGTAGTGACCTGCCGGCCGAACAATTGTTCCGGGCTGGCATAACTCGGCGTCATTACCCGCAACTCGGTCCGGGTCGCCGACCCTTCCAGATGGACCTCCGGATCGAGCACTTTTGCGATGCCGAAGTCCAGCAATTGAACATCCCCGTCCGAATTGACCAGGATATTCGCTGGCTTCAAGTCGCGATGGACCACCAACCGTCGATGGGCATAACGCACCGCATCACAGACCTGGACGAAGAGTCGGATCCGCTCGATGATGGAGAGCTCTTCGGCGTCGGCATGCTCGGTAATCGACTTACCTTTCACCAGGTTCATCACCAAGTAGGTCACACCGGACGAAGTCGAGCCAAAATCTTGCAGTCCAATAATCTTGGGATGCTGCAAGCCGGCCAGAATCCGCTGTTCTTGGGCAAATCGTTGACGCGCCCCGTCACTCAAATCCGCACGCAAGACTTTGACTGCAACCTCTTGGCGAACCGAGCCATCCACATGTTCGGCCCGATACACGTACCCCATGCCTCCGATGCCGAGGCGCTCGAGCAAACGGTAGTTGCCGAGATGGTCGCCGAGGCTCACCCTCGTCTCGATCCACGGAGAAACCGCCAAGGGATCCAAAGGGTGATCCAATGGAGACGATCCGTTGTCGAGCGCCAGCAGGTCGAGTACCGAGTCGCGGAGCCAGGCATCTCCCCCGGCTGCCGCCCGAACATATTCACAACGTTCCGACGTCGGCTGCTCCAACACTCGATCGAACAGCTGTTGGGCCTCGGACCAGCGTTTACCTTCCTCGGGAACGGCCTCGGTTGTTTTCATACGGCCAACTTCTTCTGAAGCCAGGCGCGAGCAAATCGCCATTTCCGACCGATGGTCGCTCGTCCCAGGCCGAGCGCGGTGCTCGCCTCGTCATGGGTCAGGCCGGAAAAAAATAGCGCTTCGACGACACGTACTGCCATTTCGTCGATGGCGGCCAATTCGGTTAGGGCATCGTCGAGAGCGAGGACATCAACCTCTCGGTTTTCGATCGCCAACATCGAGGCGTCGAGGGTCACCGGTTTTGATTCACCTCCCCGCTTCTGCCGGGTCCGGTGACGGACATGATCCACTAAGTGGCGTCGAATCAGCCGAGACAGGACAGCGAACAGTTGTGATCGATTCCGCCAGTTGGTCTGGGTCTGGTCGAGTAGCTTGAAATAGGCTTCGTGCGCGAGCTCCGTCGCCTGAATCGACACATGTGGCCAATCAGCCAAGCGGGCACCCGCCAACCGGCGTAAGGATGGGTAGATTGCTGCGACTAGGCTTTCTTGGGCCCCCTCTTGGCCTTCGTTCCAAGCCCGCAGCAGATGGTCAATATTGCTCGTCGAATCTTCGTCGCTTGATGACAATTCAACCCAATCCACAGGATACAAAGAAATCGAGCTCCCAAAATAAAACCGAAGCAGTCTTCGGCACTATAAATCATCGCTGTCTTGGACCAACAAGTCGCGGCAGCCGTCGGTGCCGTAAAAGGTTGCTAGATCCTTCAAGCACTTATGTTGTTTAATGAAGTTCGCGAAGGAAACCCTCAAGAGAGTCGAAAGCGGCACTCAGGCGCCGGCTAACATCAGCGTCAATCCAACGCCGTTATGCTCTACAGGCTCGGCCCAGCTCAGCGGCGGGGCAGGGTGGTCGCGAAGGCTAGAGGAACCAGATCAGCGCCATCGCGCCGATTCCAGCAAAGGCCAAGCGGACGGTCGCCAAACTCGGCTCAAAAGAGGACAACAGCAGTTCCAGATCTAGCGTCAGGGCTTGGAAGGTTGTGCGTCTCATGCACGGTCTTCCTAGCAAGACCGATGCCATGCCTGCTATGACGCTCTTTGCGGTACCTGAGGTCTCGCGGGGGCGAATTCAGCGAGGACAAGAGGATTTCCGTCTCAGATCGTGGACCCTCACCGTCCTCGCTGGTATACACCTTCGTCCAATGATGCCGCCGTTCTGTCCCTGGCAACGGCGGCATCATCGTGACGGACGCACCGCTAGAGGTCGAACTCGACGCCCTGCGCGAGCGGTAGCTCGGTGCCCCAGTTGAGAGTGCAGGTTTGGCGACGCATGTAGATCTTCCACGAGTCCGAGCCGGCTTCACGGCCGCCGCCGGTCTCCTTTTCGCCACCAAAGGCGCCGCCGATTTCAGCGCCGGAGGTGCCGATGTTGACGTTGGCGATGCCGCAGTCCGAGCCGGTGGCGGCCAGGAAACGCTCAGCGGAGCGCATGTTGAGGGTGAAGATGGCCGACGATAGGCCCTGCGGCACACTGTTGTGGACCTCAATCGCCTCGTCCAGATCCTCGAACTCGAAGATGTAGAGGATTGGCGCGAAGGTCTCCTCACAAGTGATCGGCATGTGGGCCTTGGCGGCGATCAACGTCGGCTCGACGAAGAAGCCTGGACGGTCGAGCGTGCCGCCGCCGTAGAGCACCTCACCACCTTGCTCTTTGGCGACTTCGATGGCGTTCATCATGTCGTCGACGGCCTTCTGATTGACCAATGGCCCCATGAGGGTTGACGGGTCCATCGGATCGCCGATCCGCACCGAGCCGTAAGCCTGGATCAGGCGGTTCTTCATGTCCTCGGCAATGCCTTTTTGGAGGAACAGGCGTCGGGTCGAGGTACAGCGTTGACCAGCGGTGCCAACGGCGGCGAACAACACTGCCCGTAAGACCAAGTCGAGATCGGCGTCGTCGGTGACCACGATCCCGTTGTTGCCGCCGAGCTCGAGCAGCGAGTTGCCGAGGCGTTCAGCGACCACGGTGCCGATCTTGCGGCCCATCGTCACCGAACCGGTGGCCGAGATCAGAGGTACCCGACGATCGGCGACCAGCGGTCCACCGACAGCGTGGCGATCGCCAACCGCCAAATTGAAGATGGCCGGTGCGTTCTCGCGCTCCAACACGCGGGCAGCAATGTGGGTGACTGCCACCGCGGTCAGCGGAGTTTGCGACGACGGTTTCCAGACCATCGAATCGCCACAGATTGCAGCCACCGTCGAGTTCCAGGCCCACACCGCAACCGGGAAGTTGAAGGCGGTGATGATGCCCACCGGGCCAAGCGGATGCCATTGTTCGTACATCCGATGCTGCGGACGCTCGGAGTGCATCGACAAACCGTAAAGCTGCCGCGACATGCCGACGGCGAGGTCGGCCATGTCGATCATCTCTTGGACTTCGCCCTCTCCCTCGTTGAGGACCTTACCCATCTCGAGGGTCACCAAGGCGCTGAGGGCGGCTTTGTGCTTGCGCAACTCCTCGGCCAGCAGACGGACCACCTCGCCGCGCTTGGGAGCCGGCCAGGTGCGCCACTCACGGAACGCTGTTTCACTGGCTGCCATCACCTGCTCGTAGTCGTCGGCGGTGGCTTGACGCACCGACGCGATCACCTCGCCAGTGGCGGGATTGACGGAATGGACAAGCTCACCCTTGGTATCGATCCAGTCGCCGTTGAAGGCGCCTGAATTTTCGGCCTTGATGCCGAGCTCGTCGAGAATTTGCTGAGTGCTGCTATGGGAAGCCGTTGCTTCGCTCATGGAATGTATCTCCTTGGTCTTGATAGGCGGGTCGGAACTTGAAGGATAGCGCAGTTGTGGCGGCAGTTCGAGTGACAGTTTGGGGCTCTCTCAAGCCATGACTTGGGCGGTGACTGGCACCATGCCAGCCAGATGTTTCGCCTCCAGCAGGGTCGTAGGCGCGTGATACCCTGCTCAGGCTAGCGTTCTGGAGCTGCTCCAGCGGATCCAGAGTGAGGAGGATCATGGCTCGACGCAAGATCAGACTACCCCCGGTGTCGGCGATGGTGCGCAATGACGGCGCCCTTGCCGTAACCTTCGCCAACGTCGGCTACGGCGGCCGGCCGGAATTAGAATCTTTTGACGCCGTGTTGGCGTGGTGCGTCGGGGCGGAAGCGTTGAGCGCCGACCAGGCGGCGGCCATGCAGCGCATCGCCGCCGCGGACCCGAAGGCGGCCAAGGCCTTGGCCCAACGCGCGTTGGCTCTCCACCAGCGACTGCGACGCCTTTTCATCGCCCTGTCCGAAGGCCTTTCGCCGGCCGCTGAGGATTTCGACGCGCTCAACGTCGATATTGGCGTCGCTCTTGCCAACCGTTGCCTGGTGGCTGTTTCGGGTGGCTATCGTTGGGCCTGGGGAGACTCCGGTGACAATCTGGAACGGTTGTTGTGGCCGATTTTGATGTCGGCGAGCAGTGTAATGGTGCAGGTGCGCAGGTATCGCGTCGGCACCTGCGACACTGAAGGCTGCAACCTCCTCTTCGTGGCAAAGAATCCCGGCCGCCGCCGCCGTTGGTGTGGTCCGAAGTGTCGCAATCGCGCTAAGGCGACAACCTTCTATCACCGAACCGTCAAGCCGGCACGGTTGAAGCATGCCAAGAGGGCAAAACAGGTGCGACGAGAGATGGAGGCCCGAATCTTCAAGCCGAGGTCAGATTCGGAACTCGCTGAGTAACGGGTTGGCGAAGAGCAGCTGATGAGAGTCCAAAACACCCACTACTCTGACGGTTTGTCGAGGTCTAAAAGTTATATCGGCTGATGAGATGACTCTTTGCCGAACTCAAACGGTGATGTCATCGGGTGTTCGCACTATTTGAGCGATTTAAAGCGTCAGAATGTGCGGCTTCAATACAATTAGAAATTTTCAAAGGGTCAGAACATCCGATGTTTTGACTGTTTGTGGTTCTTTAATAGCCGTCTCGGCCAAGGTATTGACGTTTTACGCAGAATAAACTGTAAGGAACCCAGGAGTTTGGTCCGTTTGTTCACTCTCAATGGTCACCTTTTCGGGCGTTCTCGAAGCTCGGTCGCGATCCTTTCGACACTCACGAGCCTAGCCCACGCCCGGCAGGTAGCTTTCACCCATAGGACTTAGATTTATGAAAAAGCATCATCGATTCGCTCCGAGCCTGATCATCGGCTGTCTTGCGATCGCTCTCTCGGCCCCTGCCGAAGAGCCGTTGGCGCCGGTCATCGAAGAGATCCCTATTCCTAACGCCAAAACTTTCGACGGTAATGTGCTGCTCGGAGGGCAGCCGAGTCAGGAGAACCTGCAACAGGCGGTGGACGCTGGCTACAAGACGATCGTCAATCTTCGGGCTCCAGGAGAGCTCACGGAGTGGGACGAGGAAGAGGTGGCGAACGCGGCGGGCTTGCAATACATCTCGATCCCGATCTCTGGCAAGGCTGGCATCAACCTCGAGAACGCCAAGAAACTTGCAGCCGCGCTCGATAGCGAGGGTAGCCGCCCGATGATGCTTCACTGCGGGAGCGGCAATCGGGTTGGGGCGCTTCTGGCTCTGAAGGCGTTTCATGTTGACGGTGTGGACGCTTCGGCGGCTCTCCAACTGGGGCTCGACAACGGTTTGACGTCGCTAAAGCCGGTGGTCGAGGAGGCTTTAGGCTTTAACAGCAAACCCTGACCGGCGACACCAAGGAACTCCGTGGAAGGAGAGCTCACGGTGAAGAAATGGGCAGCCTGTCCCGGGATCGTCAAGCGGCAGGACGACTCGATGCCCCTGCGACAGTCCGCGCTGGTCGACATCAAGGGGTTGACTGGGTCATCTATCATTATAGGGGGGATCTGATTTCAAGCTAACGTGCGGGATTTAGGGGAACATGACGCATCGAGCCTCACAGAACAATGAGACGACCCGGAGACCCAACCGAGAAGAAGAGACGAGCTGCGATGTTTCGACGGTGACTCTGCTGACGGTGCTTTCCCATCCGGACCCGCGCCGAATCGGAGAGCGAGCCGGCTTGGTGGAGCTCGACCAGGGAAGAGGAGCGGTGGAGTTGGGCCGCCATTCGCCACGCTTTTCTCCCCTCGGCACGCCCTGGAACGACCGCCCCCTCGACGATTCCTACCTCAGCCGCAAGCCCTGGCATCTCTTTCCTGGTGAACAGGGTTTGCAGCTTCGCCGAAGCGAGAGCCCGACGGAGCTGCGGCTCGACGGCGCGATCGTCGACGAGACCGCTGTAGTTTCCGAAGAGAGCCTGGAGCTTGGTGTCACCTTGGAGCTCTCGGGCCGCGTGGCGCTCTTGCTCCATCGCGTCCCAACCACGCTGTTCCAAGCCGCGGAAGCCCGGCGGCCGGACGGCGAGATGATCGGGGCCAGCGCAGGCCTCATGCGAGCTCGGAATGCCATCTATCGGGTGACGGACCTCAAGGTTCCAGTGCTCATCCGCGGTGAGTCGGGCACAGGCAAAGAGCTCGTGGCCCGGGCCGTTCACCGGCAGAGCCGGCGCGCTTCCGCGCCCTTCGTGGCGGTGGATATGGGTGTCCTGTCGCCGTCCCTCGCTGCGGCTGAGCTCTTCGGACATGTCAAGGGCGCTTTTACCGGCGCCAGCACAGCCCGGGAGGGTTTTTTTCGGGCCGCTAACGGAGGCACCCTCTTTCTTGACGAAGTTGGCGAGGCCACAGCCGAGGTTCAGGCCATGCTGCTGCGGGTGCTCGAGGCTCGTCAGGTTGTCCCGGTGGGCTGCCACCAGCCGATTTCGGTTGACGTGCGCCTGATCGCGGCGACGGACTCTAATCTGGAGGCCCGGGTTCGCCGCGGCGATTTCAAAGAGCCTCTGTTACACCGCCTGGCCGCCTACGTCATCGAACTGCCTCCGTTACGTGAGCGACGGGAAGATTTTGGTCGATCGTTTGTCCACCTGGCCCGACCGGTGCTGCGCGAGCTGGGGGAGGAGGAGCGCCTCGATCATCCTGCCGACGGGGCGCCCTGGTTGCCGGCCGAATTGATCGCTGGGATGGCACGGGAAACCTGGACGGGAAATGTGCGGCAAATGGCCAATGTGGTCCGCCAACTGGTGATCGACAGCCGCGACGAAGGGCGTTTACGAGCCCAGTCACAGCTTTGGGCTCGCCTCGATTCCGATCCTTCGGGCTCGCCGGAAAGCACGGTGGCGCCAGCGCCCGAGCTCTGCGACGAGGAAGAGCCCCAAGAGTCCTCAGGCCTTCCTGTCTGCCACCGGCGCCCTTCCGAGCTCGATGACGAGGAGATCGAGGAAGCGATGGTAGCCTGTGGTTTCGAGCCCGCGGCCGCCGCCCGCCATCTTGGGATCCGTCGCCCTTCCCTGTACAAGCTCGTGCGTCGACATCCGACCTTGCGTTTCGCCTCGGACATTCCCCCTGAGGAGCTCGCCACGGTGTTGGAAGAGGTCGGCGGAGAGGTCGCCGACGCTGCACAGGTTCTCACCGTGTCGAAGCGAGCGCTCCATCGTCGTCTCACCCAACTCGGCCTGAAGGGCGAACATGAGCCTTGAGAACCCGACCACCCTCGAGAAAACGACCCTCTACGACCGAGACCGGACCCTCGACTCCGGAGCCGCCAAACCTCCCCAGAGCGCGGCGCCGCCATCGGAGAAGCTCGATCGATTTCGTCTCGAGCGCCCGCTCGGTCAAGGTGGTATGGGCCAGGTCTGGGAGGCCTGGGATCCTCAGCTCGAACGCCACGTCGCGATCAAACGCTTGCTCAAGGCCGATCCCGCGGCCCGCCGCCGCTTCTTGCGGGAAGCTCGCTTGCAGGCGGCTATCGCTCATCCCGGGATTTGTCCGGTCTTCGAAGTGGGCCAAGCCTCCGGCGAGCCTTACCTTGTCATGCCATCTCTCGACGGATCATCCCTCGATCAGGCGGTCGACGGAGCGCCACTCGAATACAAGCTGGAGCTTATGCGCCAAGTGGCCGAGGCCGTCCATGCCGCCCATCAACATGGGCTGATCCACCGCGACCTGAAGCCCGCCAACATTCTGGTGGAGAGTCCTCCCGACACACCGCCGCGACCGGTGGTGTTGGACTTTGGCATCGCCAGGCCGGTGGGTGGAGAAGGCTTGACCGCGTCGGGTGAGATCATCGGAACACCGGCCTACATGGCTCCCGAGCAGGTGGAAGGAGGCCGTCTTCAACTCGATCGGCGGACCGATGTTTATGCCCTCGGCGCCACTCTGTACCGGCTGTTGACCGGACAGCCGCCGCACTCCGGCGAGGGCACTCCGCTGTTGCTCAGCATCGCCCACGAGGAACCGGCCCGGTTGCCACCAGGAGACATTCCAGCCGAGGTCGAGGCGATCGTCTTCAAATGCCTCGAAAAAGAGCAGGCCAAGCGATACGATTCGGCCCGCCTGCTGGCCGAGGACCTACAGCGATATTTGGCAGGGGAGCCGGTGCAAGCTCGGCCCGTCACCCGGTGGATCCGCTTTTGCAAGTGGATGCGGCGTCATCGCGTGGCGGTGAGGGTGACGTCGGCCGCGATGTTGGTGGCGGTCGCAGCTCTGGCCTGGGGCGGTTGGTCTACCTGGCGCTCCGAGGAACGTCAGGAGGTGGCGCGGCGTTTCGGAGCCCAGGTGGAGGAAATCGAAGCTTTGATCCGCTACTCCCATCTCGTGCCGCTGCACGATGCGCGGGCCGACCGAGCGCAGCTTCAGATCCGCCTGGACGCCATACGCCCGAGCCTCGACGACCGCGACCGCGTGGTCCGTGCCCTTGCGGCCCATGCTCTCGGCCGCGGGCATCTGGCCCTCGACGAGTTGGAAACCGCACGGAGTTTCTTGGAGACAGCGTACGAGCTCGATCCGAACCATCCCGAAATCGCGGCCGATCTTGGGCGCGTCCTTTCGGAGCTTTATCGTGATCGTTTGGCCAGCCTGGAAAGAACCCGAGACAGCGGCGGTCACGCATCCCTTCGCGAGCAATTGTCCGATCGGCTTGCAGGTACCTTCCGCAAAACCAGCGAACAGCAAAAACAATTCCAGCGGACTCTGGAGGATCCGGCCCGTGACCTCTTGGCCGATGGCCGAACGCCCAAAGCTTCAGGCGCCGTTGAGCTCGACGCCTTGATTCTTTTCCATGAAGGGGATCCCGAAGCCGCCCTCGACCTGCTCGAGGCCTCGCCGGCAGCTCCCTCTTGGGCCTATGAGCGGCTTCGACTCGAAGGGGATATTCGCCGAAGCTGGGGGGCGAGCCTGGCCGCCAGTGGCGACGCGGAAGGGGAAGCGAGACGCCAGCTGGAGAAAGCGCGTCATGTTTATCAGCAGGCCCTGGAGGTGGCCGAGAGTCACGTTGCCCTGCTGCGGGACGACGCCCAAACGGTGGCTTTGCTCGTCAAGATGGGCCTGGTGCCCTCGCAGGAGGTCGAGCCGCTGATCGATGAAGCGCGTGAGAACCTCCGCAAGGCTCGCGTGATCCACTCCGAAGATCTGCAAACCTGGCTGTGGACGGCCCGACTCGAGTTGGCCGTGGCCAACCATCGCCTCAAGCTGGCCAAGGATCCTAGTTTCCAACTGGCAAACGCTCTCGACGCCGCGCAACAGGCACTGAAGATCGATGATTTGGCCTCTTCTGCCTGGCTCGAGCTTGCTCAGACTCACGAGAAACTGGCCCGTTGGCAGCACCTCCGGGGTGAGGACCCCACGGCACACTTCGAGCAGGCGGTTGTGGCGTTTGATCGGATGGCGCCAAAGGACCGGGACTATTTCTACTACATCCAGGTGGGCATTCTGCGGATCTTCATCGCCTCACAACGTGCCGAGCATGGTCTCGAAACCGCTAGCTTCTATCAAGCCGCAATTGCAGCCTACCGCTCGGCGGCAGAAATCCACTCGGCGCCCTTCGCCGCCTTGGCCAACCTGGGGATCGCCTTGTTCAATGCTGCTGGTCAAGGTGGTACGAATCCGCGGGACCTGCTCACTCAGGGGATCGAGATCCTCGAGCAGGCTCGCCAGCTGCGTCCTGAACGGATGGAGCCCTTTACTATTCGGGCCACTGTCGGCTGCGCCTGGCACAGGAAGGTGATCTCTCCCGAACGATCCTGGATGATGGTATGGCCGAGCTCGCTCAGGCCGATTTCGAGAGGGCGATTGAGCTAGCACCAGAACGTTTCCCAGCCTGGGTGGGGTTGGGACAGCTCTTACATTTGCGCGCCATCGCTGCCTACACCCGAGGCCAAGATCCCGCGCCTTTTTTTGTAGGCGCTCGCCAAGCCCATCATCGTGCGCTGGAGCTGGCTCCGGACGAACCGACAGCATTGCTCAACCTGGCCTGGACGGCCTACTTCGAAGGTAAATTCGCCCTACGAGAGGGGAGCGATCCAACGGGTCAACTGGCCGAAGCCGGAGAGCTTTGTCGGCGTTCGTTGGCAGGCCGCCGCCGCCCCAGGTCACTGCTTTGCCTGGGTAGCGTGTGGCGCATGGAGGCTGAGCACCACATCAACCGGAACGAGCTCGACCTAGCCGCCTCGCACATCTCCGAAGCGGAAGCTATTTTGAGAGAAGTGCTCGACCTCGACTCGACCCACGCTGAAGCCCACCGGTCTCTTGGTCGGTTGATGACTCTCGAAGCAAGGAGGCTGCGGCGAGTGGGGGAAGATCCTACGGCGATGCTGACCCAGGCCCGTGAACTTATCGATCGAGCGCTCGAGCTGGAAGTTTCGCTTATCGACTTCTACCTTGCCGATGCGCGCTGGTATCTAGAGCAGGCCCAGTGGCTCCGCGCCGCTCGCCGCGACTTCGCTGAAGTGATTGCAGAGGGGCGTCGCAGCCTGGCCGAAGCTCTGGACCAGGCCGACGGATCCATCGAAGTATCTCGCCTTGAAGTTGACTTCGAAGCGATGATCACTACACGTCCGATCTAGTTTCATCGGCTTCGATGACGACCTCTACATGCGCGGTGCCACCCGACTGGCCAACGTCATCAACGCTCGATCGAGTTGCATTTGAAGGATTTGGTGTTGTCGGGTTACGTGTCTGTGTGATCTTCTCCAGATTGCGGAACCGCGCCGTTGTCTCCGTTGTCTTCTTTTGGAAAATAAGTGGAATAGACTTACCGTGCTCCAGTACAAACTTTGCGTTGAGATTCGACGCTTCGTTAGTAGTGTCGACTTCAAATTCGACGGTCTCTACGGATCTATTCTCGACATTGACAATCAAAGAATCGTTCTCGAAGGTTGGCTTCAGCACAGTGTGTTTTTTATGAAAAGTGAATTCGATGGATTCATGTTGAGACACTGCAGAATCGTGGGTAACTACCACTCGATAGAGTCTATTATCTTCCAAACCTTGTGTGAAACTGAGGTCGAATTCACCAAGAGTTTCTTGAATGTGTAGCTCAAGACCCTCGTCAGGAAGATCTTGTCTGCCACTTCTATCAAAAGGCGAAGGGTCACCGAGATCTATAAATCCGCCGCTCACATCATCGCCCCGAGAAAATTTCACCTTTTCTCGACGTTTGAGATGACCATAGTAAAACGCCGGATTAGCATCCCGTGCAACCTGTTCTTCTTCGATGTAGAGGGTTATCTCCGAGACAGTAGATTGACTTTGGGTTGACACATATTCTCCTTCCAGTTTTTCTGAACTCCAAGGGATCGCGAGCCGTATCGAAGCTGACGAGGGTGTTCATTTAAGGTCACCAAAAAAATATATCCCTTACTCGGTGCCAATTCAACTAGGAACAAGGCTGGCCAGTTATTGCCTCGTATTTCTTGACCAGTTGCTTCACGAAAGCCCGGGACTTGTCTCTGTAGGCCTTGTCCGTGCACTGTTCGTCATCACATGGCTCGCTTCTAGATGCCACGGCCTTGACAGAATTCTCCGGTTCTTGCGGTTTGACGGCCCCGGTGTATGCTGGGCTAAAGCTGATCAGCAGTGTGAGCCCTTCCCCGCATGGAGTGAAGAACCTGTGGGGCGCACAGCGCGGCACGAAGATAAGATCCCCTCGCGACACATCCTTCGTCTTCCCCGACACGCACAAACGACCTCGACCATCAACTACGAAATAGGCTTCGTCTTCCTTGTGAGGTAACTGGTCGTCGTCGTACCAAGGCGGGAGGTACCAAAAGTAGAGACCTAGATTCGGCAGGGCCGGAGCCTTGGCATTGCCATCTCCACTCTTGGCGTCGGGCGG